>JBLJBF010000171.1:0-2780 GCA_047637855.1 Pseudoflavonifractor sp.
GAAAGACCGGCAGGGAGACCAACAGGCCGCTCCACAGCAGGCTGCCCGTCATGGCGCGGAGAAACACCACCGCCCCCAGCAGTACCCCGTAGGTAAGTATGGCCGCCTCCCCGTGGGAGCCGAACCAATCGAGTGCCGCTCCCGTCTCCTGGAGGGTGACGAGCTGGCAGCAGTAAAGGACGGCGGCGGGGAGCAGCAGCGTCAGGAGCGCCTGTGTCCAGAGCCGGGTTCTCCACCGCGCCCGGGGCTGGCCCGGACGGCGGCGCAGGCGTACGAGGACGCTCCCGTCCGGAGCGGACTCCCGCTCGGCCACCGCGACAGCGGCCACGGGCTGCGGGGTTTCCTCCTGCCGCCCGACGGGCGCCTTCCGCTCGCGCCGGTTTTTCCGGCGTCTCGCCTCCAGGTCCCGGTATCGGTTGTTCCGCTTTTTGGCCAAGGCATGCCCCTCCTTTCGACAGTTTCGCACATTTGGGAACTATTTTATCCTTTTTTGCCCCCGCTGTCAATTTGGAGTTAGGCGTTTCTGACTGTCCGGGGCAGCGTCCCCCTCCCGAAACGCCTGCAGGGGCGGGCTTTGACCGCTCTCTTCCCGGCAGAATACAGCCCTCCGCGCCGCCGGCATACACCGGCGGCGCGGAGGGCTGTAACGGCGGTCATCTGTTGGAGAACTTCAGCTCAATGTCCCCCATGCTGTTTCTCACCTCAATGGTGTGGGGTCCGCCCCGGCCCTTCGCCTCGTCGCCCGACTTGCGGCCGTCCACGGTGACCTTGCCCATGCTGGTGCTCAGATCGTACCCGTAGTCATCCCCGGAGCCCGCGACGGTGAGCTTCACGTCCCCCATATGGCTGACGATCTCGGTCCGGCCCTTCAGGGTTCCGGCCAGCTCCGCTTTCCCCATGTCGCACTCGGCGGTGAGGGCCTGCGTGACGGTCAGGTCTCTCCCCTCCGCCTTGCCGAGAGAGAGGGCCAGGTCCAGCGTCCGGGCGGCGACCTGGTTCAATTTAAGGCTGCCCAGATCCAAAACCATGACGCCGGCGTCCATCTGGGCGTCGGCGACCGCCACGTCGCCCAGGTCCGCGACCAGGTCCAAGCGCCGGGCGCGCAGCCCCGTCAGCTCGACGCTGCCCAGAGAGGTCTTCACGGTCACGGTATCCAGCGCCGCATGCTCCGGGATATAGACTCGCACCTCCGCGCCGTGGCCGGCGCCCAGGCCGACCCCCAGCTGTACCGCGGACTTGTTCCACACGGTAAGGGTGCCGTTGTCGTTGGTGTAGTGCAGCGCGCAGTCCTCCCCCTCCCAGGAGAGCGCGACGCCGTAGTGGTCGGAGGGCACCAGGTGCACGTCCCCCAGAGCCAGGCCGATGTCCAGCGCCGTAAAGGGCTCCAGCTCCTCCTCGGCGGTGACGCGGTTCGCCGAGAGGAGATTCCCCGCCCCGCCCCAGCGGGAGACGGTGATACCGCTGATGCCTACGCTCACGTCCCGGCCACCTATGGCCACTGTCATGGAGGTCTGCCCGCCCATGAGCCACCCGGCCAGGGCCAGCAGCAGCCCCACGCCGAAGAGGGCGGCGGCGGCGATCAGCAGCCGCTTGACGATTCCTCTCATATGACCTCACGCCCCTTTCCGCCGACAAAGAGCCAGCGGCACAGCGCCGCGGCCCCTCGTCCGCACACCCGGCTCAGGGCCAGCGCCAGCGCCAGCATGGCAACGCCAAAGGCCACGAAACCGAGCCCCAACCCGGCGAAAAACAGGGTCGTGGTGAACCCCGGCGTGAAGAGGGCCGTGAACCCGCACCACGCGGTGAACACTCCGCCCGCCGCCAGCCCCAGCCCCCCGGCCATCAAACCGAGCACCAGGCACACGGGCACCACCGCCACCGTGACCAGCAGCGCGATCCACAGCGGGGACAGGCAGACCAGCGCGATGATCCGTCCCGCCGTCCAGTCCCGCCGCACCCCCCGCATAGGTCGCGGGTGGCCCGCCCGCGGGGTACCGTCGGCGATCTGGCGGGCCAGGTCCTCGGGCGTGCCCAGCTCGGCGATGACCGCCTCGACCCGGTCGGGCCCGGCCTCGTCGAAATAGTCCTCATAGTATTTCATAATGTGCTCCAGCTCGCCCCCCGGCAGCCGCTGGCGCAAAAGCCCGTATAGGGCGCTGAGATAGTCCTCCCTGTTCATCGGTCCAACTCCTCTCTGATGTCACTTTATCATACCGCCTCCGCATTTGTTTGTACTGTAGAAACCCTTAAAACATCATTAAAAAGTGCCATTTTCCCCCTCCACACCTGGCACCGCCGGGTATGGCCGGTGCAAAAACACGCAACTCAGGCGGTTATTTCCAACCACGGAATACCCCCGATTTAACGCGTTTGTACTTGTAAAATTCACAATTATAAGGTAGTATATAAGGAATTCTCAAATCACACGCTGAACTAGGAGGACTCCATGAGCCTACGCATCGGAATCGATATCGGCTCCACCACCGTAAAAGTGGTGGTGCTGGACGAAGAAAATAAACTTCTCTTCCGCTCTTACGAGCGGCACTACTCCAAGGCCCGGGAGCGGGCCGTGGAGACACTGGCCTCCATCCGGGATATGCTCTCGGGCCAGGCGGTCCGGCTGGTGGTCACCGGCTCTGCCGGGCTGGGCGTGGCCAAGGCAGCGGGCCTCAATTTCGTGCAGGAGGTCTACGCCACCGCCGAGGCCGTGAATACCTACTATCCGGACACCGACGCCGTCATTGAGCTGGGCGGCGAGGACGCCAAGATCATCTTCTTCG
>JBLJBF010000172.1:0-22793 GCA_047637855.1 Pseudoflavonifractor sp.
AAACCCGATCAGCAGGTCTTCCCCGTCGCCGCCGGATTTCATCTCCAGGTCCAGCTCGCCGCAGCGGATCACCGCCCGGCGGCACCAGGGCAGGGAGAACCGGCGGGCCGCCTGCATGAGCTTATCGGCCGGATAGGCCGAGCGAAGGCCCCACAGCTCCATGAGGTAGGGGCTCCCCTTGCCCGCCTCCAGGGCCAGGCGGGCGGAGTAGAGCTGCCGCAGCTGACGGCCCAGGACGGCCAGCAGCTTGATGGGCGGCTCCTGCATATGGAGCAGATCCCCCAGCACGGCAGCCGTCTTCTCGAAGTTCCCGGCGGCGATGGCGTCGGTCATCTGGAAGACCACCGCGTCCAGCTGGGGAGTCGCCACCGCGTCGATGTCGGCCCGGGTGACCCGGTGGTGCCTGGCGTAGGCGCTGATCTTTCCAATTTCCGAGATGAGGCCGGTCATCAGGTCCCCGCACTGGAAGATGAGGTAGCGGGCCTCCTCAGAGTCGATATCGTGCCCGTCGGCTTTAAAGCGGCGGCGGATCCAGTCCACCAGGTCCCCCTGCTCCTGCCGGGCGAACTGCACCACGCTCCCCGCCGCTTTGACGGCGGCGGCCAGCTTGGTACGGGCGTCGGCCTTGTACTCGATGAGATCGTACACGAAGACGAGGCAGAGATACTCGGGCAGGTCGCCCAGCAGGGCGGTCAGGCCCTCCTTATCCCCCTTGTAGAGGTCGTGGTCCACCACCACCACCAGCGTCCGTTCGCTCATCATGGGAAAACAGTCGATGAGCATGGCCAAAGTCTTCAGATCGAAGTCCTTGCCCTGGAGGACATGGTAGTTAAAGTCCTCCAGCCCGACCGGGAGGAGCTTTTCCTTCATTTTGCCCAGGTAGTACTCCCGGAGGTAGGCCTCCTCGCCGTGGAAGACGTAGAGATTGCCCAGCGTTCCCTCCGCAAGGTCCTTCTTTAACTTTTTATAGGCGCTGTTGTCCGCCTTCGCGCTGCCATATGCCATTCGTGGTCCTCCCTGTTCGCTGTAATGGACACCGTGCCCATGAGGTCGGTGCGGTAGATCGCGCAGCCCGCGGCGGCCAGGCGCTCCAGCGCCTCCGGCGCGGGGTGGCCGTAGTTATTATAGCCTACCGAGATGACGGCGTATTCGGGCCGCGCGGCCAAAAGCAGCTCCTCCGAGCTGGAGTGGGCCGACCCGTGATGTCCCACCACCAGGAGCTCGATGTCGGGCAGATTCCCGTACTTCACCAGCCGTTTTTCCACCGCGGCGTTCATGTCTCCCGTCATCAGAGCGTCGAACTCGCCGTAGGTGGCCAGGACGGACAGGCCCTCCTCGTTGGCACCCCCGTCCCCCAGGGGCGCGTAAAGAGTGAGACTTGCCTCCCCCAGAGTGATCTGGCTGTCGGACAGCAGGAACCGCACCTCGGTTCCTCCGGCCTCGGCCAAAGCCAGAATCCTGGCCCGGAGCAGGTCGTCCGGCTGGGCATCGGGGACGATGAGCGTACCCACCTCCAGCCGCTGCATGAGCCGCTCCACGCCGCCCGCGTGGTCGGCGTGGAAATGGGTCAGAATGAGATAGTCCAGACGCCCGCTCCCCGTGGCCTGGATGGCGTTGGCCGCGGCATCCCCGCTGCCGGCGGGGTTTGTCCCACCGCAGTCCACCAGAGCGGTCCTCCCGCCGGAGCAGAGCAGCGTACACGAACCCTGCCCCACATCCAGCGCCGAGACGCGCAGGCCCCCGCCCCGCAGGGTCAGCACATTGAGCACGAGGGCCGCGCAGAGCGTGAGCACGCAGGCACAGATCGGGACGGCCGGCCGCTTACGCTCCCCCCTCCACAGCACCCAGAGGACGAGCAGGACATACGCAAAGCCCAGCCAGAGGGACAGATATCCGCGGGCCGGTACAGCCGCGAAGGGGAGCCGCGCCAGGGCCCCGGCCACCCACTGGACGTAGCGCACCAGCCACGCCGTCGCCCAGCCCAGCACCTGCCCGGCACCGGGCAGCAAAAATCCGGCCGCAACGGCAGCAAGTCCGCCGAGGAAGGCATAGGTCACCGCCCAGAGGGTCAGGAGGTTTGCGAGGGGGGCCACCAGCGAGACGGCGCCGAAGTACCAGGCCAGCAGAGGCGTGGTGAACACCAGAGCGCCGATGCTGGCGGCCAGATTGCCGCAGAGAAAACGAAGGAGCCTGCGCGGGCGGCGCTCCCCCAGCGCGCCGGTCCAGCGCTCGTATAGGGGCCCGGTCACCAGATAGATGCCTGCCACAGCCGCGAAGGAGAGCTGAAGGTTCCCGCTGGCGGCGGCGTGGGGGTTCCACATCAGCAGGAGCATGAGGACGGCCGAGAGGCTGGTGGCCTTGTCGTCCTCCCGCCCCAAAAGGGGCGCGAGGAGCAGCGCGCTCTGGAGGTAGACCGCCCGGAAGACCGAGGGCGTGCCCCCCGTCGCCGCCGCGAAAAAGAGGAGGACGCCGATGGTGACGGCGGCTGACACTTTGCGGCGTCTTCCCATTAAAAAGGCCAGAAGTCCCGCCAGAAAGGAGACATGCTGCCCTGAGACCGCCACCACATGGGCAAGGCCCGTCCGCTGGAACGCGGAGTAGAGCCCGCCGTCAAGCGTGGCCATGTCCCCCGTCAGGAGGGCGGACATAAAGCCCGCCGTGTCAGGGGGAAAGAGCGCGGCCACCCGCTCCCTCACGGCGCGGGCCGCCGCAAGGGGCCAGTACCGGAGCGGGATGGCGGGCAGAGCCGAAACCTGGGGGCTCCCCTTGAAATAGGCGAAAAGGGTCACCCCCTTGGAGAGGTGGTACTCACTCTCCTCCCCCAGCCGCAGGTTTGCCCGGCGAAAGGCCGCGGTGCAGGTAACTGTGTCGCCGGGCTTGCCCTCTATGCCCTCGTCGGTGTAAAGGATGACCTGGGTCTCTCCCCCGCCGGGCAGGGTAAGACGGGCCGGGATGGAGATGCCGTAGGCCGTCGCTCTTGGCCAGTCGGTGAGGGTAAAGGAATCCGTGCCCTCGGTCCCGTCCAGGGCGAGCGCGGGGGCAAGGACCAGGCTGTCATACCCCCAGGTCCACAGAAGTCCGGCGGCCAGTCCTAGGGCGGCAAGCAACACGCGCGTCCGCCGCTCCCCTTTCAGCAGCAGGGCAGCGAGGGCCGCCGCCGCGCACCCGGCGGCCAGCCAGGGCAGCGCCCACGCGGGGGCCAGGTATACCGCCGCAAAGACGGCGGCGGAAAAGGGGATGGCGACGCCCGCAAGAATCCGCACGCGCCCTCCCCCCTGTCCTCCTCTTTACTGGCCCAGTCCCTCCGGCACCTGATAGAGCCAGGCGTAATCCGGGTATTTCTTGATCAGCCGCTCCGACACCGAGCGGTATTCCTCCGCCGTCACGTCCCTAGTACGCGCGTAGACGTAGACCTTGACGCCCCCCGCCAGAGTAAAGCGCGCGTTCAGGGGCTTAAAGGCGGCCCCCGGCCCGGTGCCATCCAGCAAGTCCCGGGCCAGCAACGTGACAAGGAGCTGGTTCTCCTCCCCCAGATGGGTCTGCACCGGGTCTGTTACAATGAGGTAGTTGGCGCTCAGCACATTCCAGGCGAACCCGTCCCGCTTGTCCACGTCGGCCATGTAGAGGAGTTTGGTTCTGGGCGTGTTCCCCTCCGGAATGTTCAAGGAGATCAGCAGATTCTCATAGGTGTTGCCGTTAAAGAGAAGAGAGGACGCCACCACCGCCGCCGTCTTCTCCCCGTTCTGCGACAGGCCGTCCATATACCTGCGCAGGGCCAGCAGCTCCACCAAGTCGGTCCGCCGGGGACTGCGATAGGAGAAGGCGGGCAGGATGTTGGGCACCCTGATCTCGGAGATCGTGGCGGGCTGCGGACGGGGCAGGAAGGGGCTGACCGCCAGCACCGCCGTCATGATCCACATGACAGGGGCGCGCCAGCCCCAGTCGGGCAGCTCGGCCAGCCCCCCCACCAGCAGGGCGGCAAGGCCCGGCAGGTAGAGAAGCAGGTGCTGCTGCCCGTGGGCCTGCACCCGGGTGAACAGGAAAAAGCAGATGGCCAGCTGGCCCAGGGCCAGAATGGCCTCCCCCCGCGCGTGGCCCCTGTGCAGGAGCATGGCGGCCCCCAGCACAAGCGCGAAAAAGAGCAGCGCCCAGCCGTAGTACCGGCAGAAGAGCCGCGCGTCGCTCCACAGGCCCAGGGCATAGGCCGAGTAGGTGTCGGTATAGTGGGCGCGGAAAATCTTATCCACCAGAAAGCTCTGGGCGAAGAAGACGCCGCATACGGCCGCGGAGCAGAGCATGCTCACCCAGTCGGCCCAGCGCTTTCGGTCGGTCAGGAGCTTTTTGAGCAGCGCCGCGGCACCGAAGCTGGCGGCGAAGAAGAAGAAATAACGCCGCAGCAAAAATGTTAGCACCAGAAGTCCCCCGGTGAGTACACCCCTGGCCTCGGGGGGGCGTTTCTCGTCGGTATAGACCGCAAAGGCCCAAATAGCCGCGGCGGCAGCCGCCACATCCACAAAGCCCACCAGCGCGGTGTACGCCAGCATGGGCAGGCCCAGCACCAGCAAGGCCCCGCCACCGCGCCCCACCCGGCGGCCCAGGACGCACAGGCCCCATACGCCGGGCATGAGGTAGAGGTTCACGGTGGCAAACACAAAGATATACCGCCCCGTCCCCATCAGACGCATCACAAGGGAGACGGGCCAGGCCAGCAGATAGTTATAGTCCAGCGTGATAACGCTGGCCAGCACCTCCCGCAGCTGCGCAAGGCACAGCGGTGCCTGGGCCAAAGTCCTGGCGGTCAGCCAGTAGCCCGCCGTATCCCAGATGTAGACGGTGGCGCTGCCCGCCACATAAACGGCGGCCAGCACGTTGAGGAATAGGGCCAGTGCCAGAAAGGTCCGCCCGTCCACCCGCTCCGGCCGCCCCCAGAGGCGGGCCGCCCTGACCAGAGCCAGAGCAATCATGCCCAGGAAAATGCCGCTTCCCATATGACAGAGGAGCCGCAGGGGCAGCGCGGCGATGAGCAGCCCGTCCCCGCTGAACATGGCGTAGCTGGTGTCCAGCACGCCGCCCAGCCCGAAAGCCGGGAGAAAGACCAGCAGATTCTTCCACCAGGCCTCAAAGGGGAAAACATACCGCCCGGCCAGGTCGAAGCGCAAAAACAGGAAAACGCAGACCCCCGCCAGCACCAGAGCTGCCGGGGCCAGTATCACGCCGGGCAGCCGCCCGCCCAGGACGGCCCACATGCGGACCAGGCACAGCCCGAACAGCCCCGGCAGGGCCGCCAGCCCGGCGGCCCTGGGGAAAAAACGCGGGCATTCCACGGCCCTAACCCGGGGGCCAGGTCATGTCCCGGCCACTCAGGACATGGAAGTGGAGGTGGCCCACACTCTGCCCCGCCTGTACTCCGCAGTTGGAGACCACCCGGAAGTCGGTGAGGCCCATATCCGCCGCCGCCTGGGAGATGACCTCGAAGATATGGGCCACAACGGAGGAGTTCTCAGCCGTGACGGCGGCGCAGGAGGAAATGTGCTCCTTGGGAATCACCAGAAAATGAGTGGGCGCCTGGGGGTCGATGTCGTAAAAGGCGAAGACGGTCTCGTCCTCATACACCTTTTTAGCGGGGATCTCCCCGCTGGCAATCTTACAGAATAAGCAGTCGGACACGTTGAATTCCTCCCCGTGTTGAAATTTACTCTTGTGCTATTTTACCATACCGCGCGAAAAGTGCAAGATAAAAAGCGCTCGCAGGCAGCTCTGCATATAAAGCTCCGCCGCAGGCGAGGTCGCCTGCGGCGGAGCTTTGCAGCTGTCCTGTTATTCAAACCGGTTGTGCGCGGGGCTGTAGCAATACCCGATGGCGGCCAACTTTTCCGCAATCTCTCCGCCGTCCAGCCCGCGGTCGTCGCAGAACTCCTGAAAACTGCCGTAAAAATCCCGGAGCTGGGTGTTCACATAGCTCAAAAGGATCGCCGGGTCCTGTGGCAGAGCATCCATCCCCTACAGCCCCAGCTTGCCCCGGACCAGGCCGTCCACGGCCGCCAGGGCCTCGTCCAGCTTGGAGGGGTCCTTGCCGCCGCCCATGGCGCTGTCCGGCTTGCCGCCGCCCGAGCCCCCCGCGATGGCGGTGACGGCCTTGATGATATCCCCGGCCTTGATCCCCTTGGCCACCGCCTCCTTGCCGCATACGGCCAGGAAGGTGACCTTGTCCTCGGCCACGGTGGCCAGAACGGCCACCAGATTGGGGGCCTTGTCTCTCAGCCGGTCCCCCATGGCGCGCAAATTACTGGCGTCGGTCTCGCCCACCGCGGCCGTGACCACCTTGAGCTCGCCCACCGCTCTGGCGGCGAAGAGGTAGCGGTCGGCTTCGCCGGCGGCCTCCTTGGCCTTGAAGTTCTCCAGCCGGTGGCGCAGGTCCTTCAGCTCGCTCACGCTCTGCTCGGCCCGCTCACGCAGCTCGGCGGGCTTGACCTTGAAGACGCCCGCCGCCTGGAAGAGGAGCTGCTGGGCCTTGTTCATTTCCGCGAGGGAGAGAAGGCCGGTGGTGGCCTCGATCCGGCGCACGCCGGAAGCCACGCTGCCCTCGCTCTCGATGTGGAAGACCCCGGTCTTGGCGGTGTTGTCCAGGTGGGTGCCGCCGCACAGCTCCACCGAGTAGTCCCCCATGCTGACCACACGGACCACGTCGCCGTACTTTTCGCCGAAGAGGGCCATGGCCCCGGCCTGCTTGGCCGCGTCGATGCCCATCTCCTCGGTGTGGACGCTGTAGCCCTCCAGGATGGCGGCGTTGACCAGACGGCTGACCTCGGCCAGCTCCTGGGCGGTCATCGCCGAGAAGTGGGTGAAGTCAAAACGCAGCCGGTCGGGCTCCACCAGCGAGCCCGCCTGGTTCACATGGTCGCCCAGGACGGTGCGCAGCGCCTTGTGGAGGAGATGGGTGGCCGAGTGGGCCCGCTGGATGGCCTTGCGGCGGTCCATGTCAATGGCGGCGCTCACGGTGCCGCCCACCTCGAGCTCCCCCGCGGTCAGCTTGCCGTAGTGCATATACTTGCCGCCCTTGTTCTTCTGTACGTCGTGGACGGTAAAGCGGCCGCCGAGAAGGCCGTGGTCGGCCACCTGGCCGCCCATCTCGGCGTAGAAGGGGGTCTTGTCCAGTACCACGATGGCCTCCACCCCCGAGGCGATGCTCTCGCGCAGCTCCCCCTCGGCCACGATGGCGAGAATTTTAGCGCCCTCGATGGCGGTGGCGCCGTAGCCCACAAACTCGGTGGCGGGCATATCCTTGCCGAACTCGATGCCCGCCCAGCCCAGGTCGCCCAGCGCGGCGCGGGCCTCCCTGGCCCGAATCTTCTGCTCCTCCATCAGCTTTTTGAATTCACCCTTGTCGATGCCCATGCCCGCCTCGGCCACGATCTCCTCGGTGAGGTCGATGGGGAACCCATAGGTGTCGTACAGCTTGAAGGCGGCCGCACCCGAAAAGGTGCTCTCCCCCCGCTCCTTATGCTCGTCCAGCAAAGCGGTGAGGATGCTCATGCCCGCGTCGATGGTCTTGGCGAAGTTTTCCTCCTCCACCCGGATGACCCGGGTGATATAGTCCTCCTTCTCCCGCAGCTCGGGGTAGTGGCCCTCGTTCTCGCCGATGACGGTGGCGCAGACCGTAAAGAGGAAGGGCTCGTTGACCCCCAGGAGCTTGCCGTGCCGGGCGGCCCGGCGCAGCAGGCGGCGCAGGACGTAGCCCCGGCCCTCGTTGGAGGGGAGCACCCCGTCCGAGATCATGAAGGTGGCCGAGCGGATGTGGTCGGTGATGACCCGCAGGCTCACGTCGGTCTTGGCGCTCTCGCCGTAGTGCGCCTTGGTGATCTCGCTCACCTTGTTGGTGATCTTCATGACAGTGTCCACATCGAAGAGACTGGCAACGTCCTGGCAGACGCAGGCCAGGCGCTCCAGCCCCATGCCGGTGTCGATGTTCTTCTGGGCGAGCTCGGTGTAGTTGCCGTTTCCGTCGCTGTTGAACTGGGAGAAGACGTTGTTCCAGACCTCGATATACCGGTCGCAGTCGCAGCCCACGGTGCAGCCGGGCTTGCCGCAGCCCCATCTCTCGCCCCGGTCGTAGTAGATCTCGGAGCAGGGACCGCAGGGGCCGGAGCCGTGCTCCCAGAAGTTGTCGGCCTTGCCGAACTTGAAGATGCGCTCGGGGGCAATGCCTATCTCCTTGTTCCAGATCGCAAACGCCTCGTCGTCGTCCTGGTAGACCGAGGGGTAGAGGCGGTCGGGGTCCAGACCCACCCACTGGGGAGAGGTGAGGAACTCCCAGCTCCAGGCGATGGCCTCATGCTTGAAGTAGTCGCCGAAGGAGAAGTTGCCCAGCATCTCGAAATAGGTGCCGTGGCGGGCGGTGTGGCCGATGTTCTCAATGTCGCCGGTGCGGATGCACTTCTGGCAGGTGCACACCCGGCGGCGGGGGGGCTCCTCCTCCCCGGTGAACCAGGGCTTCATGGGGGCCATGCCCGAGTTAATCAGAAGAAGGGACGCGTCGTTCTGCGGCACAAGGGAAAAGCTGGGCAGGCGCAGATGGCCCTTGCTCTCGAAAAAGGCGAGGAACATCTCACGCAGCTCGTTGAGTCCGTATGGCTTGCTCATGGTTTTTACCTCCTCATATTGGGGCCCTCGCATAAAAAAACGCTCCGCCCCTGCTTATCCAGGGGCGAAACGTCACAGCTCCGCGGTACCACCCTGAGTTTATGCCGGTACTTCCTCCTCCGGCATGTCTCATTCATCTCCGTAACGTGGAGAGACCGTCCCGCTCGTCGCGGGCGGCTCGGGAGTGGCGCGGATACGCGTGTCGCCGAGGGCTCTCACTGTCCCCTCTCGCTCACCGCGGCGTCGTATCCTTGGCTCCGTCATCGCTTTTGCCTTGCTATTCTACCACAAAAACAGCATTTGTCAATCATTTTCCCCGCTTTCCCCCCTGATCGCCGCAAGACAGGTCTCCTACAGCAGATAGAGGGGAAATCTTCATTAAAATCAGGTTAATCCCTCCGGCCCGCCCGGAGCAGGGCAAAGAGATTGCTCTCCCGGCAGGCGGCGGCATAGCTCTGCCCCGTGACCAAAAAACACAGGGGCTTGAAGCTCTGCACCACCATCACGCCCAGAATGCTGCCCCCCAGCGCAAGGAGCCAGGTGAGTAGCTGGCCCGGGATGCCGCCCCCCTCGCCCAGCGCCAGCTCCACCGCCTTGATGGCGAAGGGGTGGGCCAGGTAGACCCCGAAGGAGCACCCGGCCAGCGCGGTGAGGACACGTCCGCTCCCCCGCCCCGCGCCAAAATAGCTCCGCGCCAGCAGAAAGAGTCCGGCGGACAAAATGGCGGCAAAGAGCCCCCGATAGTCCAAAAACTGCTGGCCGTACACGCCTGTCTTCGCGGTGAAGTACCAGGTGCCCAGTGCGATGACCGCCCAGTCGGCCCCCACGGTCAGCCACAGCGTCCGCCGCGGCGGCAGGCGCTCCAACCGGTCCAGGTACGCGCCCAGGAGGAAGTAACCCAGATAGCCCCCCACGGCGCTTACGCTGAGGGTGCCGTTCTCCAGGAAGAAGAGCTTCCACGGCTCGGGCGTCAGATAGGCCACGGTCTGAAGTCCCAAAGTCAGCACCCCCCACAGGCCCAGGAGATAGCGCCACTGGCTTTCCCCCATGCCGTCGATCAGGGTTTTTAGGAGGGGGGACAGGAGGTACATGGGCACCAGCGCATAGAGAAACCAGTAGGGGGTGAGCACTGTGGTATTGGGCAGGCGGACCAGCTTTTGAAAGGCCGCGTCCCCCCCCTCCAGCCGCCAGGTGCCTAAGATCACCAGCCCCGACCAGACAAGGCCGGGGACCAGTACCCGGGGCAGGCGGCGGCGCAGCAGGTCCGCCCAGTCCCCCGTCCGGGGCGAGCGCAGCAGGAGGGCCCCCGACAGCATAAAGAAAAGGGGCACCGCGGCGGTGCACAGGCAGGCCAGCAGATTGGAGAACTGCCACAGAGCGCCGTTCTCCACGGTCTGCAGGGAGGCCGCGGCGGTGTGCAGATACACCACCGCGGCCATAGACGCGACGCGCAGCAGGTCATAGTCCCTGCGGCGGGTAAATTCCAGCTTGCTCAAATCGGCTTCAGCTCCTTGGAGTCAGCTCGGTGCTCCGCCGCAGGAGAGACAGCGGCGGCACGGGGTGGGGCAGGCGCATGGAAAAGCGCATCTCGGGCCTGCGTACCTCAGTGAGTACATTCCCCTCCAGGTCGGCCATGGCGGGGGCGGAAAAGGCGACGGGCGGCACGCCGGGGCCAACCAGCTCCAGCTCGTCCCCCATGGAGAACTTGTTGTTGAGGGACAGGATGGCGTTCCCCTCGCCGTCGCAGGACTCCACCATGGCCGCGACCTGCCAGTCCCGGATGTAGCGGGAGTCCCGGGTGTACTGCCCCGGCTCCCCAAAATAGAAGCCCGTGGCGTAGTCCCGATGGCTCACCCGCTCCACCTCGCCGCGCCAGGCGCCGCCGAGGGGCCGACCCGCCAGGGCCGCGTCCACCGCATGGCGGTAGGCCCCGGTGATGACGGCGGCGTAGTAGGCGCTTTTGGCCCGGCCCTCGATCTTCAGGCTGTCCAGTCCCGCGTCCAGCAGCGCGGGGACGTGGTCGATCATGCACAGGTCCCGGGAGTTCATGATAAAGGTCTCGCCGTTCTCCTCATAGACGGGGAAGTACTCGCCCGGCCGCTTTTCCTCCATCAGCGCGTACTGGTACCGGCAGGGCTGGGCGCAGGCCCCGCGGTTGGCGTCCCGCCCCGTCATATAGTTGGAGAGAAGGCAGCGGCCCGAATAGCTCACGCACATGGACCCGTGGGCGAAGGCCTCCAGCTCCAGTGCGGGGGGCGTCTTGTCCCGGATCTCCCGGATCTCGTCCAGGGAGAGCTCCCGGGCCAGGACCACCCGCCCGGCCCCCAGCTCGTGCCAGACCCGGGCGGCCTGGTAGTTGACCACGCTGGCCTGGGTGGAGATATGGGCCGCCACATGGGGCGCGTGGCGCTTCAGAAGGGAGAGGACGCCCACGTCGGCCACGATGGCCGCGTCCACCCCCAGCTCCTCCAGATACTCCAGCCACTGGGGCAGAAGGGCAAGCTCGCCGTTGCGGGGCATGGTGTTGCAGGTGACGTGGACCTTCACGCCCCTGCCGTGGCAGACCTCCACCGCCGCGCGCAGTTCCTCGGGGGAGAAATTCCCCGCGTAGGCGCGCATCCCGAAGAGGCCCCCCGCCAGATAGACCGCGTCGGCGCCGTAGGCCACCGCCATGCGCAGCCGCTCCATGTCCCCGGCGGGACACAGCAGCTCCATGCGCCTATCCGCCATTGTTCTTATAGATGCTCTGTTTAGCGATGAAGGCCGTCTGTTCCTCATAGGTCTTGAAGAAATGGTGCTCCTTGTCGTCGCCCAGGGCGTAGAAGTAGTAGCTGCTGCTCTCGGGTTTCAGGGCGGCCCGAAGGGCGGACTGGCCGGGGCTGGCGATGGGGCCGGGGGGCAGGCCCTGGTACTTTTTGGTGTTATAAGGGCTGTCGTACTCCAGATCGGCGGCGGTGAGCTTGCCCGCCCGCTCGGGCAGGACGTAGAGGAGGGAGGCGTCGATATTGAGATAGCCCGCCGTCTGGGAGTTGGGCTTGTAGAGGCGGTTGTGGATGACCGAGGAGATACTGGTCTGGTCGTCGCCGGTGGTCTCTTTCTCGATGAGGGAGGCGATGGTGACGATGTCCTTGACGGTCTGCCCCTTGGCGGCGGCCTGGTCCCGCATCTCCTGGGTGAAGACCCCGTCAAAGCGCAGAAGCATTTTGTTCAACGCCTGCACCGGGTCCATACCGGCGTAGAACTGATAGGTGTCGGGGAAGAGATAGCCCTCCAGCCGGTTCTTCTCTCCCAGGGGCACCACGCCATTGAGGAAGGAGAACTTGAAGTCGTGGGCGGCGGCCGCGGTTTCCAGGTCGTCCACAGAGGCGACCCCCGCCGTGGCCAGTGTCTCGAAGATCTGGGCCGACGTGTAGCCCTCTTTGATGACCACCGTGACCTCCGCCCTGCTGCCCGACTTGGCGCTCAGGCTGCGGATGATGGCGCTGTAATCCATCGTAGTGTCCAGCCGGTAGACGCCGGGACGCAGGTCGTCGCTCTTGCCGGTGAAGGTGACGAAGAGCTTGAAGAGCCAGGGGTAACGGATCACCTCATGCCCCTTGAGCTGGTCGGCCACATAGCCCAGGTCGGCGTATAGAACCGTCTTGGTCCCCTTGTCGCCGTCCTTGACCTCCTTCGCGTCAAATATGCTGTCCGGCAGGGTGACCACGGCGTCCTTCTCCGGCTTATCCAGCGACAGCACATCACAGGCGGCGACCCAGCTCAGGCCCGCCAGCAGAGCCGACGCGCCGATGACCAGCACAACATAGAGGAGGGCGCTCCAGGGGCCCATGCCGCGGCGGCGGCGCTTTTTGGGCGGCCGGGTCCGCTCCTCCTCCCGTCTGGACGGACGGGGTCGCTGCGTACTTCTCTCATCGCGTTCAGACATGAGGACAACTCCAATCAGATAGAAAAAATAAAAAAGGTGCTGATTCCCGCGGAACCACTCTTTCGGGCAAGACATAGTATAAGGCGTAAAGGGAAACGGGGCGGAACGCCCGCCCATCCCTCTAATTATTTAGAAGAGGTGAAGATTTCTTATGTGTGGTAATAACGGTTGGGGCGGCAACTGCCTGTGGATCATCGTCATCATCATCCTGCTGCTGGGCTGCTGCGGCGGTCTGGGCGGCGTGGGCGGCTGCAACAACGGCTGCGGCGGCGTGGGCGGCTGCAACAATGGCTGCGGCAACGGCTGCTGCTAGCCTCTACTTAGCGTCACTCCAAATTCGGGGGCGGGCTTCGTGCCCGCCTCCGCTTTTGTCATGCCCCGGGCCGGATGACCTCTCCCTCGGTAACCACCAGCTCCACCGGCCGGTCGTGGGACATGGCCGGCACCCGGGGCAGCAGAAAAGCCGCCCGGCACAGGGCCGCGCTATGGCCCCCATACCCCGCCAGATAACGGTCATAGTATCCCCCGCCCTGGCCCAATCGATAACCGGCCCGATCATAGGCAAGGCCCGGTGTTAAAATAAGCCCGATGCCCTCTCTGGGGAGCACGGGGCAGTCCTCCCCCGGTTCCAGCATCCCATAGAAGTGGCGAAGGAGGACGGTATCCCCCGTGACTGCGCGCGCCTCCATCCCTCTGCCCGGCAGAACGCGGGGCAGAGCCACGGTCTTGCCCCGCTCCAGCAGGGCGCGCTCCAGTCTTCGGGTGTCCGGCTCGGCCCCCATGCCGCGATAGAGCAAAATCGTCTTTGCCGCCTCCACCTCGGGCAGCGCGAGAAAGCGGGCGAAGAGCCGCTCGTCGCTCTCCCGCCGCTCCCCCTCGGTCATGGCCGCCATCAGCCCCCGAATCCGGGCGCGCAGGGCGGCCTTTTCCTCACCCATGGCGAAAGTGGACGGAGGTCTTCACCTTCTGGGTCGTGCCTCTGCCCTTGACGGCCTCTACCAGCCGCAGGCCGAACTCGAACGCCGAGCCTGCCGCCTCGGCGGTGATGATGCGCCCGTCGGTGACCACGCTCTCCCCCAGCTGCACCACGGCGGAGCCCATCTCCTCCTCCAGGCCGGGGTAGCACACCGCCTTGCGCCGGTCCAGAAACCCGATGCGGGCTAAAATGGTAGGCGCGGCGCAGATCGCGCCGATCCAGCAGCCCAAGTCATAGGCCCGCTGGATCAGGGCCAAAGCAAAGAGGCTCATCTGGATAGAGTCCACGCCCCCCGTTCCGCCGGGGAGAACGAGCATTTCCATCTTCTCCTCGTCCACCTGATCCAGCGTGATGTCGGCCTTCACGGTGATGCCGTGCCCGCCGACCACCTCCAGCTCCTCCAGCCCCACCAGGGCGACCTCGGCCCCGGCACGGCGCAGCAGGTCCGCGGGCACCAGGGCCTCGCTCTCCTCAAAGCCCTCTCCAAGCAAGATGTAAACCATAGCCTGTCCCCTCCGTCAATCTTCTTTTTTCCATGCGGCGCTGGCGAGCCGCCAGACCTCCTCATGAATCTCCTCAATGCTTCTCACATTTCCCGCGCCGTCCACGCAGGGCACCACCGTCCAGCCGTAAAGCTGGGCCGCCCGGTGGGCGGTGCGGCGGCACTTTGCCAGATACGCGGTGTCCACCTCGTGAATGTCCCCCTTGGTGCTTGTGGCGCTCTCCCGGGTCCGGAGCATCTCCACCGCCCGCTCTGTGGGCATGTCCAGGTAGAGGACAAGGTCGGGTACGGGCAGCCCCAGCTTGCCGCACTCAAAGTCGAAGAGCCAGCGGAGGAATTCCTCCCACTCCTCCTCGGGCAGCTTGCAGGTCTGGTGGACGGCATTGGAGGTGGTGTACCGGTCTGACAATACCAGTCCGCCCTGCCTGTAATACTCGCCCCAGACCGTCTTCCACGCGGCGTAGCGGTCTACCGCGTAGAAGGTGGAGGCGGCGTAGGCGTTCACATCGTCCGGGTGGGGGCCGAACTCGCCCCCCAGGTACATTCTCAGAAGGGCGGAGGAGGGCTTGTCGTACTGGGGAAATACCAGCTTCTCAAAGGGTCTCCCCTCCTCCTCCAGCCGCTTGCACAGCAGAGCAAACTGGGTGGACTTGCCCGACCCGTCGGTGCCCTCGAACACGATCAATTTCCCAGGCATACTATGCCTCCTTCATGGAATCGGTCTTGCCGCCCTACTTTCCCCGCAGGCGGCAGACCGCCGCGTCCACCAGCACCAGCGGCAGCTTCGCCATGCGCCCGATCCGCCTGGGTTCCTTCAGCAGGCGGTGGAGCCACTCCAGCCCCAGCCGCCGCCAGCCTTCGGGGGCCCGCTCCACCGTCCCGGCGAAGACATCCAGGCTGCCGCCCAGGCCCATCATCAGCTTTGCCCCGGTCTCGGGGCCGCACCGGACCATCCACTTTTCCTGCTTGGGCGCACCCAGGCAGACAAAGACCACGTCGGCCGCCGAGGCGCGGATCTCCGCTATCACCGGGCCGTCCTCTTTGAAATATCCGTCGTGAACCCCGCAGACGGTGAGGCCGGGGTATTTTTCCATCAGCCTCTCCCCCGCCGCTTGGGCCACGCCGGGCTTGGCCCCCAGGAGGAAGAGTCTTCCCCCCGACTGGGCAAGGGCGGCGCACAGGCCCTCGGCCAGCTCGATGCCGGGCACCTTCGCCTTGAGCGGACGGCCTAAAATTTTCGCCGCCTTCACCACGCCGATGCCGTCGGCCACCACCAGGTCGGCGGCATTGAGGGCGGCACGAAAGGCCCCGTCCTTCTTTGCCAGCAAAATAAATTCAGGGTTGGGGGTCACGGCATAGGAGAATCCGTCCTCCGCCGCCAGAGCGGCCGCCCTGGCGGCCGCCTCTCCGCCCGTCAGGCTGTCCACCCCCACGCCCAGTACGTCTATTCGCAAGAATCCTTCCCCCGTTCCTAAAAAGGCACATGAATTTCCAGTGTAATCTGATAAACATGATACCACAGTCAGTTTAAAAAGTCCACGAAAATGCGCCCCGTCCCCGTCCCAAAACTTTAGGGTTGACATTTAGGGAGCGCGCCATTATAATGAGTGCAATATTTCTTTAGCACCTAAAAGCGCTAAAGCAGTAGATGGAAATCTTAGGAGGGATATAAAATGAAAAAACTGTCCAGACTGGCCGCACTGGCTCTGACCGGTGTCATGCTGCTCTCCCTGGCCGCCTGCTCCGGCGGCAGCGCGAATAAAACTTACAAAATTGGCATCTCCCAGCTTGCCCCCCACCCGGCGCTGGACGCCGCCACCAAGGGCTTTAAGGATACGCTGACCAAGGAGTTCGGAGACAAGGTAAAGTTTGACGAGCAGAACGCCGCCGGCGACTCCAACACCGCCGGCACCATCGCCAACAGCCTGGTAGCCGCCAAGGTGGACCTCATCCTCGCCAACGCCACCCCCAGCCTCCAGACCGCCGCCGCCGCCACCAGCACCATTCCCGTTCTGGGCACCTCCATCACCGAGTACGGCGTGGCCCTGGGCATCGATAATTTCTCGGGCACCGTGGGCACCAATGTGTCCGGCACCTCGGACCTGGCTCCGCTGGACCAGCAGGCCGCCATGGTCAAGGAGTGGTTCCCCAACGCGAAGAAGGTGGGGCTCTTCTACTGCTCGGCCGAGCCCAACAGCCAGTACCAGGTGGACACCGTGAAGGCCGAGCTGGAAAAACTGGGCATCGCCGGCACCCTCTTCCCCTTCTCGGACACCAACGACCTCTCCGCCGTTCTCCAGACCGCCTGCGCGGGCAACGACGTCATCTACATCCCCACCGACAACACCGCCGCGAACAATACCGGCGTCATCAACAACATCTGCCAGAGCAAGAAAATCCCGGTCATTGCCGGCGAGGAGGGCATCGCCAAGGGCTGCGGCGTGGCCACCCTGTCCATCAGCTATTACGACCTGGGCGTGGCCACCGGCAAGATGGCCGTCAAGATCCTCAAGGGCGAGAGCAAGGTGGCTGAGATGCCCATCGAGTACGCCCCCCAGTTCACCAAGAAGTATAACGCCGACAACTGCGCCGCCCTGGGCCTCACTCCCCCCGCCGGGTACGAGGCGATCGGCTGAGCCACAGAACAGTTTACGGCAGCGGGAGAGGTTGACCTCTCCCGCTGCATGGCGTCCCGGCGTCTGCCCGCTGCATTTTTTTATTGCAACCGGGCCGGTTTTCCTTTAAAATAATAAAAATATCTTTTCCCCGCTTTATTGCCTTACCTGATTATATGAGGAGGGACCTCCCATGCTGGCATTTCTCAACGCCCTGCCGGGGGCTGTGGGCCAGGGGCTCATCTGGGGCATCATGGCCATCGGCGTATACCTTACCTATAAGATTTTAGACATTGCCGACCTGACGGTGGACGGCTCGTTTTGTACGGGGGGCGCAGTGTGCGCCGTACTCATCGCGGCGGGGGTCAATGTGTGGCTTGCCCTCCTCTGCTCCGTGCTGGCGGGGATGCTGGCGGGCCTGGTCACCGGGGTGCTGCACACCTTCTGCGGTATCCCTGCCATCCTCTCGGGGATTTTGACCCAGCTGGGGCTCTGGTCGGTAAACCTGGCGGTGATGGGTATGAAGTCCACCATCGCCATCAACGTCACCAATCCCGAGAAACTGAACAAGCTCCTGATCTCCATGCGGTTTCTGACCGACGTGCCCGCCGGGCGGCAGCCCTTCTACCGGCACCCCATTTTGGTGGTGTGCCTCTTCATCGCCGTCATCATCGCTCTGCTCTACTGGTTCTTCGGCACCGAGCTGGGCGCCTCTCTCCGGGCCACGGGTGCAAACCCGAACATGAGCCGTGCCCAGGGCATCAATACCGACCTGAATAAGGTGCTGGGGCTGATCCTCTCCAACGGGCTGGTGGCCCTGTCGGGCGGTCTGCTGGTCCAGTACCAGAGCAACGCCGAGATCAACATGGGCCGGGGTGCCATCGTCATCGGCCTGGCCGCCGTCATCATCGGCGAGGTGCTGTTCGGGCGGCTCTTCCGCAACTTCGCCCTCAAGCTGCTGGCCGTCGCCCTCGGCGCCGTGATCTACTATATTGTCATCCAGGCCGTCCTCTCGGTGGGCCTCAACCCCAACTACCTCAAGCTCCTCTCCGCTTTGGTGGTGGCCCTCTTCCTCTCCTTCCCCTACTGGAAGGGCAGGTACTTCTCCCCGGCTCTAAAGAAGGGGGGCAGCGTCCGTGCTTGAGATCAAGAGCATCTCCAAGACTTTTAACGCGGGCACCGTCAACGAGAAGCTGGCCCTGAACGGCCTGAGCCTGACCTTGGCCGATGGGGACTTCGTCACCGTCATCGGCGGCAACGGCGCGGGCAAGAGCACCATGCTCAACATCGTGGCCGGGGTCTATCCGGCTGACCAGGGCTCTATCCTCATCGACGGGCAGGACGTGACCCGCCTGCCCGAGCATAAACGGGCCAAGTTTATCGGCCGCGTCTTTCAAGACCCCATGATGGGCACCGCCGCCAGCATGGGTATCGAGGAGAATCTGGCCCTGGCCCTTCGCCGGGGCCAGCGCCGGGGCCTGAGGTGGGGCATCACCCCCAAGGAGCGGGAGCGGTACAAGGTCCTCCTGGCTGAGCTGGGCCTGGGTCTGGAGGACCGGCTCACCTCCAAGGTGGGTCTCCTCTCAGGCGGCCAGCGGCAGGCTCTCACTCTGCTCATGGCCACCCTGAAAAAGCCCAAGCTCCTCCTTCTGGACGAGCACACGGCGGCCCTGGACCCCAAGACGGCCTCCACCGTGCTGGACACCACCGAGCGCATCATCGCCCGGGACCGGCTCACCACGCTGATGATCACCCACAATATGCGCGACGCCATCTCCCACGGCAACCGCCTTATCATGATGTACGAGGGCCGGGTGGTCATCGACATCGCGGGCGAGGAGAAGAAAAAGTTGACGGTGGAAAAGCTCCTGGAGCAGTTCGAGAAGGTCTCGGGCAGCCAGGAGGCTGACGACAAACTGCTGCTGTCGTAACTATCTCCCCGGGGGCCTCTGCCCCTCCGGATGCAAAATCGGTGCAGCCCTTGGCTGTACCGATTTTCAGCGAGATGGCGCAGTTATTGCGCGGCAAGCCGAGCGGACTAAGGAGCATACTGGCGGTGGCAGCGGTTTTTATCGCGGCCGCCGCCGTTTTTCTGTATCCGCCCGCTTTTATTTTGTAACCGTTTTGACATTGACAAGCGCACGGCGCCCTGCTAGATTATAGGTAGACGTATGTTTACCTAAGGAGGGAACCGCGCGATGAGAGTAAACCTGTCCGACGGGGAGTGGAAGCTGATGAACCGGCTCTGGGAGAGCTCCCCCATGACCATCACGGAGCTGACGGCCGCCCTGCGGGAGGAGACCCTCTGGAGCAAGCACACCGTTATCACCATGCTCGCCCGGCTGGAGGACAAGGGGGCCGTCCGCTATGAGGCGGGCCCCCGGGCCAAGCGATTCTTTGCCGCCCTCCCCCGGGAGGACGCAGCTCTGGCCGAGACCGGGGACTTTCTCAACAAGGTCTTTGGCGGCAGTCTGGGCGTCATGGTGAACACCATGGTGGGAAGCCGCGCCCTCACCGAGGAGGACATCGCCGAGCTCTCAGCCATCCTGGAAAAGGCAAGGGAGGGACGGCCATGAAGGAGGTTCTGATCACCTCGTCCACCCTCATCGCGGCCCTCCTGCTCCTGCGGCTTTTCTTTCGCAATACCGTCTCTCGCCGGGTGCAGTACGCCCTGTGGGCCCTGGTGCTGGCGCGCCTGCTGATCCCGGTGAGCCTGCCCGCCATGCCCCTTTCGGTCCTGACCGCCGTACAGAGGCCCCAGGCCGCCGTGGCCCGGTCCATGGAGCGGCCCGTCTATGTTCTGCCCGTAGACCGCGACAGCGCCGCCAACTACCCCCAGGCGGCGCAGGCAAGGCCCGGGGAGCCGGTCCCCACAGGGGGCAGCTTTGGTTACAGCGTCCTGTCCCAGGACGGGCAGAGCGTCACCAGGTACGCCCGGCGTCTGACCGTGGGCCAGCTGCTCACCCGGGTCTGGCTTGCGGGGGCCGCCGCTATGGCCGCCTTTTTCCTGGCGGAGAACCTCCGCTTTTGGCGCAGGCTCCGCAGGGGTCGGACACCCTATCCCGTGGCGGGATATGCCTACCCGGTCTACCTGTGCGAAGGCATCCCCTCCCCCTGTCTCTTCGGGTTTCCCCGGCCCGCCGTCTACCTGACCGGCGCGGCCGTCTCCTCCTCCGAGCGGCTGCGCCACGTCCTGGCCCACGAGGAGACACACGCCCGGCATTTAGACCCCCTGTGGTCGCTGCTGCGGTGCGCCTATCTGGCGGCGTACTGGTTTAACCCCCTGGTCTGGGCGGCGGCCGCCGTCTCCCGGACCGACTGCGAGCTGGCCTGCGACGAGGGCACCCTCCTCCGCCTGGGGGAGGACGAGCGCATTCCCTACGGCCAGACTTTGCTCGCCCTCATCCCCGTACGCCGCGGCCCTGTCAATCCCCTGCTCGCCGCCACCGCCATGACCGCGGGCAAGCGGCAGCTCAAAGACCGCCTTTTGCGCATCGCCCAGCGCCGCCGCACTTTGACTGCCGCCCTGGCCGCCGTGATCGCCCTGGCCCTTGCGGTGGGGGCCTGCACCTTCACCGGCGCGAAGAATGCCGACACAGGTCCGCAGCCCCTGACCGGCGAGGAGCTGCGCTGGTTCAACGAGGACTTCTTCAACGGAGAATCCCTCAACATCCGCAACCAGTTCCTCTCCTCCCACTATAAAACCTCCGAGGAAATCGACCTTTACCAGCTCTTCTACTGCGACATCCCCGCCGGGGAGCCGGGCGGGGGGACACCTTTCACCCTGGATGAGGAGGAGCTGCGCCTCGCCTTTGGCGGCGGCGAGGGGGAGTGCGCCAGATACCGGCTGTCCACCACCGACATGGACGCCCTGCTGAAAAAGTATACCGGTCTGACGGTGGAGGAGACGAAAAAGGTGGGGCTGGACAGTTTCACCTATCTTGCGTCCTACGACGCCTATTACTTCGAGCACGGCGACACCAATTACCGCTACAGTGTCGCCATCTCGGCCGGGCAGCGGGAGGGGGACACCGTCCGGCTCTACTACGAGGACGACTTTGGCATCCTGGGCGGCGGGTGGAACTGCGTGACCCTGCGGGAAACGCAGGGCGGCTACCGGTTCGTCTCCAATCAGCCCGCGGAGAAGCCGAAGATACCCATCGTTCTGCCCGACGGGAAACCCGAGCTGACCATCTCGCTGGACGGCCTGACCCCATACGAGGCCCCCGCTGTCACGGTGGAGCGGCACATCGACGACTGCGTGGAGTGGCTGGACAACTGGCGGGTGGGTAGCTTCTACGTCCGAACCTACCGCTCCACCGACGGCAACCTCTACGCCGCGGTGGTCTACCGCTCGGAGGGTGGAAACGGTGCGCTGACCGCCTGGGACGCAAACGTATTTCTGACACTGGACAGCGAGGATTCCGCCCAAATTACCACTTTCTCCGACCTCTTTGGCCAACGCGGTTTTATTGTTACCTACTTCGGCCAGCGCAGTGAGACGAATGGCACGACCTTTCACGACTACTACTATCTGACGGAGGATGGCACCCCCGTTCTCCTGGCCCGCGCCTACGGGGACGACATCCTCATCGACCTGGACGGCGATAGCGATCGGGAACTGGTCTCCGGCGACCAGATCTTTTTCACGCGGGGCGGCAAGCTCTACATGGCGGATCTTCCCGCGCTGGTCCATACGATCTGGCCCGAGATGAATTTTTGGGATTACGCGATCTGGGATCCCTACAGCCGCTGCCTGACCATCACCGGCCTGCTTGATATGCCCGGCTGGGCCGACGGCGGGGCGTCCTTCCAGCGCTGCCTCTACTTCGACGGCGACCGTCTCCTTCTCTATAAGGACGGCGCCACGGCAAACCACGTGCTGGAGGGCGTCAGCGCGCCCGATGCCGTGCTGGCAGAGGCAAAGGCGCGGGCAGAGTCCGCCTACCGGGCGATCAAGGCCGGAGAGAAGGATACGCTGGCCGACCAGGACTTTGACGACTGGCGCATCCGCTCCCTCACCCGGGTCAATATCGGCGAGATTCTGGCCCATTGGCCCGGGCTGGAGGTGGCGGTCTACCGCTTTAATTACGAGCTCCACTCCGCCGCGCCGGAGAAGGTCCGTGTGGCGGGCGGAGCCTATGTCAATGAGGACGGCTGGTTCGGCGGTTTCTGGAGTGCGCAAAGCCCCTATCTGCTGTTCCAGATCAAGGACGGCGCGTACCACCTGCTGGAGAGCGCCATCTCGGGCGACGGAGACACGGGCAGCCCCTTTTTCCAGCGCGAGCTAACCGCAGCCCTGGAGCAAAACGGACTGCTTCCCTCTGAGGAAACGGGGCTGAAGGCCCAGGCCCTTCTAAGCAAAATCGCCGCCGGGGAGCGGGTGGCGCTGACCCTGACCACCGCCGACGGGGCGGGGGGCGGCCGGTATGAGGTGCCGCCCCAGGACGGCAACGGGCCAAACCGCGTCCTGAACTTTGACACCGCCTTCCGCTGGGCCTACACAAGCAACCACATGGACGCGGGGGGGCAGAGCCGCGACTCCCTGACGGTAGCGTCCCCCGACGGCTCCGTCTCCCTCCAGTGCTGGCGCGGCAGCGACCTGGTTTTCTGCCGCATGGACGGCGAGGAATTCTGGCTGTCGGCGTGGAACCTGCATGACGACGTCGTCTTTGACGGCACCGTCTTCTCCTACCTGCGTTTCTGGTACGACGAGGCCGAGATTGCGGGGATGCCCGCAGCCGCCGTCATCCCCGACCGGGGCCAGAGCCATCAGGAGATCGCCCAGGCCTGGGTGGACGCCGTGACCGGGGTCAACCTGCGCGTCACCCCCGGCAGCAAATACGCCTGCACCTACGTGCGCGCCATAGCCACCGTTGACGAGGACTTCCCGGATGAGCTTTTCCCCAAGGATACGCAGGGCATGGAGCGGTTCTACTTCTCCTACACCCGCATCTTTGTCCCCGAGAACGAAGTGTCCTACCGCTGGCAGATGGCGGGGAACACCGTCGAGTACGACGGCTCCCACGGCGAGGCCCCCGAGGGGGCTATGATGAATTTTCTGATGGGCCCCATGTACCTCTCCCCCGACGGCTGGCGCTGTGACGGCGTCGGCACCGGATAGTGCCCCCCAAG
>JBLJBF010000173.1:0-3062 GCA_047637855.1 Pseudoflavonifractor sp.
CGTAAAATCCACCTCGTCCGGTTTGCCGAACGGATTTTAAAAACGGTCCGTTCAGGGAATGTTGCCCCTATTCTACCACAGCTGCTTACCTTGATAAAGAAGAATCTGCCTCTTTCATGGATTTTCAGCGTTTTGAGATAGAATGCATAAAGAAATATCACATTTTCGATGGATTTGTTATTGAAATCCATCCCTCTTTGCGATACAATACAGTTTGCTGTAAGAGGGGGGAAGCCGCTTTGCTGAATATCGTGCTGGTGGAGCCGGAGATCCCCCAGAATACCGGGAACATCGCCCGCACCTGTGCCGCCACCCGAAGCCGCCTCCACCTGATAAAGCCCCTGGGCTTCGACATCTCGGAGCGCTCGGTGAAGCGGGCCGGGCTTGATTATTGGCATATGGTAGATCTGCAGGTCTACGAGGGTCTGGATGATTTTTTTGCCAGGACTCACGCTGAGGATATTTGGCTTGCCACCACCAAGGCCCCCCGGACTTACACCGAGGCCGTCTTTCGGGAGGACTGCTGGCTTTTCTTCGGGAAGGAGACGGCGGGCCTGCCCCAGAAGTTCCGCACCATGCACCGTGACCGCTGTATCCGCATTCCCATGCGCCAGGATGCCCGCAGTCTCAATCTGGCCAACTCCGTTGCCATCGTGACCTACGAAGCATTACGTCAACTAGACTTCCCTGCTCTCTCGGGGGAGGGCGAGATGAAAGGAGTCAATGAAGCATGAACTACAGCAAGAAAACCGTGAAGGACATCGACGTGAAGGGCAAGAAGGTCCTCCTCCGCTGCGACTTCAACGTACCTCAGGACAAGGCCACCGGCGCGATCACCGACGACAAGCGCATTGTGGCCGCCCTGCCCACCATCCAGTACCTGCTGGAGCAGGGAGCCGCCGTCATCGCCTGCTCCCATCTGGGCAAGCCCAAGGAGGGCCCCGAGGCCAAGTTCAGCCTGGCCCCCGTGGCCGTGCGCCTGGGCGAAAAGCTGGGTAAGAGCGTGATCATGGCCGCCGACGTGGTGGGCCCCGACGCCACCGCCAAGGCGGCAGCCCTTCAGAGCGGCGAGATCATGCTGCTGGAGAATACCCGCTTTGAAAAGGGTGAGACCAAGAACGATCCTGAGCTTGCCAAGGCTATGGCGGCTATGGCCGAGGTCTATGTGTCCGACGCCTTCGGCTCGGTCCACCGCGCCCACGCCTCCACCGCGGGTGTGGCGGCCTACCTGCCCGCCGTGTCCGGCTTCCTGATCGCTAAGGAGCTAGAGATCATGGGCGGTGCACTCAACGACCCCAAGCGTCCCCTGGTGGCTATTTTGGGCGGAGCCAAGGTCTCCTCCAAGATCGGCGTTATCAATCATCTGCTGGACATTGCCGACACCATCATCGTGGGAGGCGGCATGACCTATACCTTCATAAAGGCCATGGGCGGCAGCGTGGGCAACTCCCTGCTGGAGAGCGACTGGCTCGATTACTGTAACGAGATGATGGCCAAGGCCAAGGAGAAGGGCGTCAAGCTTCTCCTGCCCGTGGACAATCTGGTGGCAAGCGAGTTTTCGGCCGACGCCAAGGCGCAGCTGGTGGACATCATGAGCATCCCCGATGGGATGATGGGCATGGACATCGGACCCAAGAGCATCGAGCTCTTTACCGACGCCGTGAAGGACGCGGGCACCGTCATCTGGAACGGGCCCATGGGCGTGTTTGAGTTCCCCGCCTTTGCCGAGGGTACCCGTGCCATTGCCAAGGCTCTGGCTGAGACGGGCGCCATCACCATCGTGGGCGGCGGAGACAGCGCCGCTGCCGTGGCGCAGCTCGGCTATGCCGATAAGATGACCCATATCTCCACTGGAGGCGGCGCCTCCCTCGAGTTCCTGGAGGGCCTGGAGCTGCCCGGCGTGGCCTGCCTGCTGGACAAGTAAAGCACGCTTATTTTGAGGACGCGGCCGGGCGCCCATCATGCGCCCGGTCTGCAATAAGGAAAGGATTTGAGCAATCGCATGAATCGCCGTTACCGTAAAACCATTATTGCTGGAAACTGGAAGATGAACAAGACCCTCTCCGAGACCCGTACCTTCGCCGAGGAGCTTAAGCCCCTCATCGGCAAGCCCAAGTGGTGCGAGGTCGTCCTCTGCGTGCCCTATGTGAACATCCCCGCCGCCGTGCGCCTCTTCAAGGAGAGCCGCATCGCCATCGGCGCCGAGAACTGCCATTATGAGGCAAGCGGCGCTTACACCGGCGAGGTCTCGGCCGATATGCTCAAGGAGCTGGGTGTGAAGTACGTGGTCATCGGCCACTCCGAGCGCCGGCAGTACTATAACGAGACCGACTTCACTGTCAACAAGAAGGTCCACGCAGCCCTGAATGCCGGACTCTATCCCATCGTATGCGTGGGCGAGAGCCTGGAGCAGCGGGAGCTGGACGTGACCATGGAGCTCATTGCCTATCAGGTCAAGTGCGCCCTGTCCGGCGTAAGCGCCGATAAGATGCGCCATGTGGTCATCGCCTATGAGCCCATCTGGGCCATCGGCACCGGCAAGACTGCCACCAGCGAGCAGGCCGGCGAGGTCTGCGAGGCCATTCGCGCCGTGGTGCGCAAGCTGTACGGCGCCCGCGTGGCCCGTGCCGTCACCATCCAGTACGGCGGCTCCATGAATGCCAAGAACGCCGCTGAGCTTCTGGCCCAGCCCGACGTGGACGGCGGGCTCATCGGCGGAGCCAGCCTGAAGGCGCAGGACTTTACCACGATTGTAAACGCCGCCAACCAGGAGTAAGAAGCGCCGAGCCGCCGAGCAGGGGAGATAAGGACGCAGCGGAGCGAAATTAGGGAAGCCACAAAGTGGCTGAACAAATTTTGCGAAGTCGGAGGAGTTATCGACCCGGTCGAGAGGCGAGCAAGGCGTGACAGGTAAGAAGCGCCGAGCCGCCGATTCCTAAGGTATGCTTGGGGCGGCGTGCCGGGTCGTCACGCCCTACAATAGTGGCGCGGCGTTCTTGACGCCCGTGGTTCATATGCCCGCGGTAAGGGTGGCCCTTGCGTTTCGCCTGTGATTCCACGTC
>JBLJBF010000174.1:0-15716 GCA_047637855.1 Pseudoflavonifractor sp.
TGGTAGATGACCTTGTCCACGAGGCCGTACTCTTTGGCCTCCTCGGCCGACATGAAGTTGTCCCGCTCACAGTCTGCGGTGACGACCTCCAGGGGCTTGCCGGTGTTCTCGGACAGGATCTTGTTCATCTTATTCTTGATGACCTCCAGGCGTTTCAGGTGGATGGCCATATCGGTGATCTGTCCCTGGGTGCCGGCGGAGGGCTGGTGGATCATGATCTCGGCGTTAGGCAGGGCCAGCCGCTTGCCCTTGGCGCCCGAGGAGAGCAAAAACGCGCCCATGCTCGCGGCCATGCCGATGCAGATGGTGGATACGTCGCACTTCACGTATTGCATAGTGTCGTAGATGGCCATGCCGTCGGTGACGCTGCCGCCGGGGCTGTTGATGTAGAACTGGATGTCCTTGTCCGGGTCCTGTGCCTCCAGATAGAGCATCTGGGCCATGACAAGGGACGCGGTAGTGGCGTTGACCTCCTCGCCCAGAAAGACGATGCGGTCGTTCAAAAGACGGGAGAAAATGTCGTAGGACCGCTCCCCCCGGTTGGTCTGTTCAATGACATAGGGGACTAAACTCATTCTGATGATCTCCTTTCCATGCGGACATACTCGCTACAGTATACCCTGACGCAGGAAACTTATTCCTCGGCGGCGGCCTTCGCCTTCTTGGGCGCGGCCTTCTTCTTGGGCTTCTCTTCGGCGGCCTTCTCAGCCTTGGCGGGGGCCCCACCCGCCTTGGCGGTGGAGAAGACCAGCTCGCCGGCCTTCTTGCTCTTGAGGTCGGCCACCATGTCGTCCTCGTGGACGGCGGCCTTCACCTGCTCCAGAGTCATACCGTACTGCTCGGTGATGCGCTTATACTCCTCGGCCTTCTCCTCGTCGGAGATCTCGATGTTCTCGGCTGCGGCGATGGCGCTGAGGGCCAGGTCTACCTGCACCTGACGCAGCGCACCCTCCCGGGCCTGGCTGCGCATATCGGCCATGGTCATCCCCATCATCTGGAGATACTGCTCGAAGGAGATGCCCTGGCTGGTGACGCGGTTCGCATAGTCTTTGACCATCTGGTCCACGCGGTAGTCAACCATGGCTTCGGGGATCTCGACCGTCATGTTGGCCACCACCTGCTCCAGCAGGGCGCTCTCGTAGGCGCGCTGGGTCTCGGACTCCCGGCGCACCTTCAGCTTGTCGCCCAGATCCTTCCGGAAGTCGGCCAGGGTCTCGAACTCGGAGACATCCTTGGCAAACTCGTCGTCCAGAGCGGGGACCTGCTTCTCCTTGACCTCCTGGACCTTCACCTTGAAGACCACGGCCTTGCCGGCCAAGTCGGCGTGATAGTCCTCGGGGAAGGTGACGTTCAGCTCCAGCTCGTCGCCCGCCTTGGCGCCGACCAGCTGCTCCTCAAAGCCGGGGACGAAGGAACCGGAGCCCAGCTCCAGGCTGTGGCCCTCGCCCTTGCCGCCCTCGAAGGGCACGCCGTCCAGAAAGCCCTCGAAATCGATGACCGCGGTATCGCCGTTCTTGGCGGCGCGCTCCGCCGAGACAAGGCGGGTGGCGCGGCTTACGAAGGGCTTAAGCTCATTGTCGATATCCTCGTCGGTGACCTCGGTGGCCTCCTTGGGGGCGGTGAGGCCCTTGTACTCGCCCAGCACGACCTCGGGCCGCACGGTGACGACAGCCTTAAAGGTAAATCCGTCCTTGCCCACCTCCAGGATCTCCACGTCCGGATAGGCGACGGCGTCGATCTTCTCCTGCTCCAGTGCCTGGGCGTAGGCGGTGGGGTACAGCTCGTTGACGGCATCCTCATGGAACACGCCCACGCCATACATACTCTCAATGATCTTACGGGGCGCATGACCCTTGCGGAAACCGGGCACGTTGATCTTACCGCGCTGCTTCTGATAGACCTTGTTGACGGCGGTTTCGAATTCGGCCGCGCCTACCTCGATAATCATTTCAACGGTGCTGCTTCCCTGTTTCTCTACGCTTTTGACGTTCATGTAAAAACTTCCTCCTGTCGCGGCCCCACCGACAGATTTTCCCGGCGCCGGGCCGCCTTTTCACAATATCCGATTTATACTATCAGAAATCTTTTGATATTTCCATAGTTTTTTTTATTATTCACAGATTGTTTGCGGTTTAAAACCCAGATAGTCGGCCGAGACCAGATGGTACTCCACCGCACCGTGTCTCCCCTCGATGGCGAGGCGGTGGCTGCCGCCGTGCAAATGCCCGTAGTAGCAGCCCCTTACGCCGTACCGCTCCAGCAGGGCGATGATTTCGGGGCAGGTGTAGCCCCGGTAGAGGGGCGGATAGTGGAGAAAGCAGAGCTTCTCCCGCTCCCCCGCCGCCTTGAGTGAGGTCTCCAGCCGGATGAGCTCCCGCCGAAAGACCTTCTCGTTGTGGCCCAGAGCATCCTCCTCGTAAAACCAGCCCCGGGTGCCGCAGAGGGCGAGGTCCCCGTAGAGCCCGCAGTTGTTGTGGAGGAGGTCCAAAGTGGTAAAGCCCTGCTCGACAAAGAAGGCCCTCATTTTTGAGGCGGTGCCCCACCAGTAGTCGTGATTGCCCTTGAGCAGGTATTTCTTCCCCGGCAGAGCGTCCAGAAAGGCAAAGTCCTTCCGGGCCTCCTCCAGGCTCATGCCCCAGGAGAGGTCTCCGCAGAGGACCACCGTATCCTCGGGCCTGACAGGGGCAAATCCGGCCCGGAGCTTTTCCACATACCCCTCCCAGCTACCGCCGAAGACGTCCATGGGCTTGCTGCCGCCCAGGGAGAGGTGGGTGTCACCGATCGCGTAGAGGGCCATGCTACTCCTCCGGTCCCGTTATTTCAGCAGCTCCAGCACCTGATCGGCCATCTGCTCCTTGGCCACGGTGGCGCTGAAGCGCGGTGCCTTATCCTTGAGGGCGGCCAGAGGGGCGGGGACGGCCTCTCCGGTCTCTCGGGAGAGCTGATCGAGCAGGTCGGTCCCCTGGGCCAGCTCGGTCACGCCGAGCGCGCCCAGCACGCTGTCGCAGAACTTAAAGGGGCTGGCGGTGGAGACCACGATCGTCGCCGTCTTGTCCCCGGTCTCCTGCCGGTACTGCTCCAGCACGTCGAAGGCCACGGCGGTGTGGGGGTCGATGAGGTAGCGGCTCTCGTTCCAGACCCGGCTGATAACCTTCCGGGTCTGGGCGTCGTCGCAGCAGCCGGCAAAAAAGAGCTTGCCCAGCTTTGCCTTGATCTCCCCGCTCACCTCGTACCGGCCCGTGGCGGCGAGTTCGCCCATATAGCCCGCGACCTCCCCGGCGCTGCTGCCCGACAGCTCGAAGAGCATCCGCTCCAGGTTGGAGGAGATGAGGATATCCATGGAGGGGGATATGGTGTTATAGAACCGGCGGTTGCGGTCGTACACGCCGGTCTTCAAAAAGTCGGTGAGGACATTGTTGCTGTTGGACGCGCAGATGAGCTTGCCGATGGGCACGCCCATCTCTCTGGCGTAGTAGGCCGCCAGAATGTTGCCGAAGTTCCCCGTGGGGACGCAGACGTTCACCGTGTCGCCCAGCGTGAGCTTCCCGTCGCGCACCAGGTCGCAGTAGGCCGAGACGTAGTAGACCACCTGGGGCAGGACCCGACCCCAGTTGATGGAGTTGGCCGAGGAGAAGAAGTAGCCCCGCTCAGCCAGCCCGGCCCGCAGAGCCTCGTCGGAGAAGAGTTTTTTCACGCCGGTCTGGGCGTCGTCAAAGTTCCCCACCACCGAGCAGACCCCTACGTTGGCCCCCTCCTGGGTGCTCATCTGAAGCTCCTGGATGGCCGACACCCCGTCCTTGGGGTAGAAGACCAGAATGCGGGTTTTGTCCACATCCTTAAAGCCCTCCAGGGCGGCCTTGCCCGTGTCCCCCGAGGTGGCCACCAGAATGCAGACTGTCTTCTCCTCATTGTTCTTCCCCAGGGACGCGGTGAGGAGATGCGGCAGCATCTGGAGCGCCATGTCCTTAAAGGCGCAGGTGGGCCCATGCCAGAGCTCCAGGCAGAAGGTACCCTCATCCAAGGTATGGACGGGGGCGACCTCCTTCACATCGAACTTGTCGGGGCCGTAAGCGCTGGACGCGAAGACCGAGAGCTCAGAGGCCGAAAAGTCGTCCAAAAAAGGGTTCATCACATAAACGGCCCGCTGTTGGTAGGACATATCGGTCAGGGTCTTCAGCCCGTTGGAGCTCAGCTTCGGAAATACCTCCGGGGTCAGCAGCCCGCCGTCAGCGGCCAGCCCGCGGGCAATGGCCTGGGCCGCGGTGAGCCGCTCCCCGGTATTTCTCGTGCTTACATAGTACATACTTCGTTCACCACTCTCATTAGATTCTCGAAAAACACGCCGCGCACCAGCGCTTCATGGTAGTTTCTCCGCAAAAGCAGCTCATAGAGCCGGTCCATGTCCCCAATGCCGGCAAGGCCCCGGGGTGTGGCGGAGATCCCGTCCCAGTCCCCGCCGAGAGAGACGTTCTTCTCCCCGCCCAGAGCCAGAAAATGCTCCAGATGGGCCACAACGGTATCCAGGTCCGGGTCCTCCCCCAAAAAGGGCGGGTGCATATTCAGCCCGGCCACGCCATGATGCTCTATTATGGCAGTAAATTGTTCATCGGTCAAGTTCCGGCTGGCGGGAAAAACCGCGCGGGCATTGGAATGGCTGGCGAAAAAAGGTCTTTGCAGCATTTCCGCCACGTCCCAGAAGCCGGGATCGGAGAGGTGGGACACGTCCACCAGCATCCCCAGCGCCTCCATGCGGCGGACAAATGCCCGCCCGTCCGCGGTGAGGCCCCGGTCCGGCTCGTCCATGTGGCTGCCCGAGAGGGCGTTGGCGTGGTTCCAGGTTAGGTTCACCGCCCGGACCCCCATCGCATAGGCCTGCTCCAGCTTACTCAGATCGCAGTCCAGGAGATCGGCCCCCTCCACCGACAGGAAGGCCGCCGTCCTGCCCGACCGAAAGGCGCGGGCCGCCTGTGCCCCCGTACGGCAGTGGGCCAGACAGGCGCTGTTTTCCCGCAGCTCCCGCTGAAAGAGGGCATACTGCGCCCGGCACAGCTCCCACAGTGGGAGGTCCGGGTGCTCGTCCCGGTCGGAAAATAGAGCAAAGAACTGGGCGTACCGGCGGAATTTGCGGGTGCGCTTCAAATCCATATGGCCGCTGTTCTCCCAGAGACCGCCCCCCACCTCCAGGCGGCGGGAGAGGGTGTCGCAGTGGCCGTCAAAGAGGTCGATGGGTCCCATTTGCAACGACTCCTTAAAAAAACGCATTCTCTATGTACACGATATGCGGCGTTTGAGTCGCCGTGCCCTGGGGGGCGTAGATTTCGGCCACGTCGAACCTGGGCTGGAGCTCCGTGGGGTGCTCGGCCAGGTACAGCTCGGCGGTGGTGCGCAGCCGCTGCTGTTTCCGGGCGTCCACAAAGACCCGGCCGGGGGCAAAGCTGTCGTCCTTCCTGAGCTTCACCTCTGTAAAGGCAATATACTTCCCATTCTCTGCGATCAGGTCGATCTCTCCGAACCGGCACCGATACCCGGCCGCGATGATCCGCCAGCCACGACGCCGCAGATACTCGGCCACCCGCTCCTCGCCCCAGCGGCCCAGCAGCTTCCTGTCTCCCCCGCTCACAGATTTTTCAGGAAGGTGCGGCGGTGGATGGGGCAGGGCCCATACTGCCGCAGCAACTCATAATGGCGCTTGGTGGGGTAGCCCTTGTGCCGCCCGAACTCATACCGGGGATAGCGCACCGCCATCTCCTCCATATACCGGTCCCGGCTCACCTTGGCCAAAATGGAGGCCGCCGCAATGCTTGCGCTGCGGGCGTCCCCGCCGACGACGGTCTCGTGGGGAATGGAGATGCCCCGGCTGCGGTTGCCGTCGATCAGGGCATACTCGGGCGCGGGGGTCAGCATGCGGATGGCCCGGTCCATGGCCAGCAGCCGGGCGTTGAGGATGTTCAGGTCATCGATCTCCTTTTCGTCCGCCGTGGCCACCGCCCAGGCGACGGCCTCGGCCCGGATGACCTCGAACAGGGCCTCCCGCTTGGGCGCGCTCACCTGCTTGGAATCATTCAGCCCCTCGATAACCAGTCCGGCCGGCAGAATGACGGCGGCGGCATAGACCGCGCCCGCAAGCGGACCGGCCCCCGCCTCGTCGCAGCCGCAGACCAGCGTGAGCCCCCGGTCAAAGCAGCTCCGCTCAATTTCCCATAGATCCTCCATGTCAACACCCCTTGGAATTCATGTGAGGAAGCGGTCGGCCTCCGTCAATACGCGCTTGAGGTTCTCGAAGGGGAGGATCGCCAGCGCCTCCTCATAGGTCATCAGGGACGCCCCCAGCAGCTCTTCCTCCTGGCGGGTAATGGTCTGCCCCTTATACTCCGCCACAAAGTAAACGGCACGCTTGACGACGCCCTTTTTCCCGAATAACGGGTATTCGATTACCGTTCGGAACCCCGGAACAAGTGCCGGCCTGAGGCCGGTCTCCTCATAGATCTCGCGCAGCGCGGTTTCCTCTTCGGTCTCGCCGGCCTCTATATGCCCCTTGGGGAAGCCGTAAAGGCCCTCCAGGGACTGCACTATAACATAGAGGGGCTTACCCGCCCTGCGGGTAAAAACCACCGCACCGCAGGAAATTTCATTGCTCATTGGGCATTTCCAGTGTAAAACGTCCCAGCTTTCCACCCCGGAACTCGTCCAGGAGGATCTTGGCCATGCGCTCGGTATCCACCTCGCCGCCCGAGATGAGGAACCCCCGCTTCTTCGCGGCCTGCGCCAGAAGGGCGTAGCCGTAGGCGACGCCGTCCTCCTCCTCCGTCCGGGCGGGTACCTCCAGCTTGTACCGCCCCTCAAGGGCGGCCGGGTAGCGCTCTGCCAAGGCGTCCATCAGGTGGCAGCCCAGGGTCTCCGCATCCATGACGTCGTCCTTCACCGCGCCGGTAAAGGCCAGATGAAGCCCGGTCTGAGGGTCCTCAAACTTGGGCCATAGGATGCCGGGGGTGTCCAGAAGGTCGAGGGACGGGTCCACCGCCACCCACTGCTTGCCCCGGGTCACGCCGGGCTTGTCCCCCGCCTTGGCGGACTTGCGCTTGGCCACCTTGTTGATAAAGGTGGATTTGCCCACGTTGGGCACGCCGACCACCATTGCCCGCACCGGGCGGCCCACCTGGCCCTTGGCCCGCCACTGCTCGATCTTCTCCCGCAGGGCGTACTGGATGGCAGAGGAGACCTGGTTCACGCCCCTGCCCTCCTTGGAGTCGGTCTCCATCACGGCCCAGCCCCGGCTTTTGAACCACTCGCTCCAGGCCCTGTTTCCGGCAGGGTCGGCCTGGTCGGCCCGATTGAGAATAATCAGGCGGGGCTTCTCCCCCACCAGCGCGTCAATATCCGGATTGCGGCTGGAGACCGGGATACGGGCGTCGATCACCTCGGCCACGATATCCACAAGCTTCAGGTTCTCGGAGATCATCCGCTGCGTCTTCTTCATATGTCCCGGGAACCACTGGATTTCCATCTGTTCACAGCCCTTCGACAAATTCTTTTTGTACTTCCTTATTATACACAATATATGGGTGGAAAAAAAGTCCTTGGCACCAGCTTTAGGAAAAAAAGAAACCGCCCTGAGACTCAAGGGCAGTTTCTCAGCCTGTCTAAGCGCCCGGCGGACCCCGCGGAGTTTCCCGCCGGGGGCGCAGCAATAAGCCGTCTATGCCGGGACGTGCGCCCGGAGAGATCCCCTTAGCCTGCCGCCCTTGAGCCGCAGCCGCTATGCTGTACCGTGGGGTATCAAAATCGGTGCGGCCGGCGGGCGGACCGATTTTTTTACCGGAGGGGGCAAGGGCCCCGCCGGACAAGTTTTAGATTTTTTCCTTGATCTTGGCGCGCTTGCCCACGCGGTCGCGCAGGTAGTAGAGCTTCGCGCGGCGAACCTTGCCGTGACGCACCAGCTCGATGCGCTCGATGGAGGGGGCGTGGATGGGGAATACCTTCTCCACACCGACGCCGTAGGACACGCGGCGGACGGTGACGGTCTCACTGACGCCGCCGTGCTTCTGGGCAATGACGGTGCCCTCAAAAACCTGGATACGCTCGCGGCTGCCTTCCTTGACCTTGATGTGGACGCGGACGGTGTCGCCGACCTTAGTGACGGGTGGCTCGGCCTTGAGGTGCTTTTCGTTAAACGCCTGCATGAGATTCATTCATTTTCCTCCTAATTATAGGCGTTCATGCCGACCATACAAAGGCCGCTCCCCTCGGAGCGGCAGTCGCAGAGGACCACCCTTTCTTGAGACTAAAGTATGATACCACAGGGACGGCGCGTTTGCAAGCTATATTTGTTCGGTTTTCGCACGTTTGGCCTGTAAAGAGAGGCGGCAAGCCAGCTTGCCGTTACCAGCAGCGTAAAATTGGCCCCGGTGACCCACAGGAGCGCTGTCCCGCCCACGAGGAGCAGGGCAGCCGTCAGCACCGAGACCACCCGCGTCACCCGCTCCGCCGCGCAGGGCGGGAGAAACAGCGCCGCCGCCAGATAGAGCAGCTGCCCGCCGTCCAGCTGCTCCACAGGCAGGAGGTTAAACGCCGCCAGGCCCAGGTTGAGCCCGGCGAAGAGATAGGCCCCCTCCCCGAGGCGGGCCCCCAGCCCGGACGACAGGCTGGCAACGGCCAGATTGGTCACCGGCCCCGAGATGGCGGCCAAAAATTGCGCCCCCGGCCCCAGCGTCCGGGAGGAGGAGAGGGTCATCTCCGCCCCCGCCACCGAGAGCCGCAGCCGGGCCACCCGTCCGCCCAGGCCGTAGATCGCCGCGAGATGGCCCAGCTCGTGGAGGGCCGAGGCAAGCACCGCCCAGAGGAAAACGCCCTGATCGTCCAGATAATAGAGGACGGCCGCCAGCAACAGGAAGCCGCCCGTTATCTCAACTCTTTTCCAGCGCAGCATAGATTACCCCGCTGTTACATAGTAGCCGGGGTTTAAAAAGAGGCCGTCTTTTTTAATCTCAAAGTGGAGGTGGGGCCCCAGGGCGTTCCCCGTCTCCCCCGACTCGGCGATCTTGGTCCCCGCCTCCACCTTCTGCCCCTGCTGGACCAGGAGCTTGCTGCAATGGCAGTAGAACGTGGTCACGCCGTTGTCGTGCCTGACCTGGGTGTAGAGCCCGTAGATCGGGCTCTCGCCGATATAGTCCACGGTGCCGGCCGCGAAGGCCCGCACCGCCGTGCCGTTGTTTACCGCCATGTCGATACCGCTGTGAAACTTCTCCCCCCCGTCCACCGGATGTACCCGCCAGCCAAAGGGCGAGGACAGCCACCAGCCCTCTACGGGCGAGACCGTCTCCGCCAGGCCAAGCGCGTACTTATCCATGGTGGCATTCGCGGGCAGAGCGGGGCCTGTGTATTCCATACGCACCACGGCAGGCTGGGCAGACGAGGCGGGTTCGGCCACCTCTACCGGCGGCGCGGTCTCCTCCGATGGGGCCGCCTCAAGCTGCCCGGGGGGGGCGCTCTCGCCCGCAGAACTCCCTAATTTACCGAGACGGTGCTCGGCCAGCGCCCCCACCGTGACGTGCCCATTCAGGAAGGTGCGCTCGGCCTCATAGGAGGGGAGCTGCTTCACCGAGACCGGCGCCGCCGCCCGGGCGCCGCCGAAGACCTCGACGCAGAGCTCACCCAGCGTATTCAGCACCGGCTCGCCCTGCGAGATAGAGCGGCCCAGACTGGCGAAGGCCGCGCGGAAGTCGGTGTCGGTCCCCATGATCTGGGTGAGGTTCTCCCGCAGGTTTCCCATCTGCTGGGGAAACATCCCCTTCCCCGCAAAGACCACAAGGAAAAGCAGGACGCATACGCCCAGCTGTATCAACCTTCTGCGCTCCCGGACGCCGAGGGCGACCTTTGCACTCCGCCCCGCGGCCCCGCTCCGCGGCCGGGCGCGGCGGCGCTCCCAATTCCGATATGCCGTCTCCATAGGTACAGACCTCCGTTCTTTGGTGGCAAGGGATGTACCTATCTATATTCGGACGGGCCGGAGGATATGCGGGGCGCGGGGCGGGCCTTGTGCGGAGAGAGGGATTCTGTCTGTCAATGTTTTGGCGGTTCCTCTTCAAGCTCCGCCCGGCCGTATCGGCCCCAATATGCCCCGCATACCCGCAGCCCCTTTTGTTTCCCTGTTTTACCACACCTATGGCGGAAACAGGGACTGTTGTCAACGGCTCCGGGTTGAGACACCCCTCGCCCAAATTCAGCATATTAGGCAAAGGACCCTATTCCATATCAGTACGTGAGAAAGTAAGGTAATTTATATGGATACTGCTATCTATAGATGCAATAAATGCAATGCCGGCTTGGGCTGCTGTTGCTGCAACGCAGGCCATTATTGTTGTGGTTCCGGCCTGCAGGGGCCAACCGGCCCACAGGGCACGCCCGGACCCGCTGGTGCTCCCGGGCCTGCCGGCCCGCAGGGCGCACCCGGCCCCGCCGGTGCGCAGGGTGCAGCCGGTGTACAGGGTGTAGCCGGGCCTCAAGGTGCAGCCGGAGCCGCCGGAGCGCAAGGGTCGCAGGGCATCCCCGGCCCGACAGGCGCGCAGGGTGCGGCCGGTCCTGCCGGCGTCCAGGGAGAACCCGGCCCGGCGGGCGCGCAGGGTCCTGCCGGCGTAACAGGTCCGACGGGTGCCGCAGGCCCGACCGGTCCTACCGGCGCTGCTGGTATCGCTGGCGCGACTGGCCCCACCGGCGCTGACGGTATTGACGGTGTTACGGGCCCGACTGGTCCCACCGGCCCGATGTTTGTTCCGCAAGGAACGTTTTTCACTTTCGAAGAGGGCCCCTATGGCCCTGAGGCAATTATCCCAATGACAGATGCAAGTTCAACAAACACACCCGCCGCGTTTACAATAACGGGGGATGGGAGAGTCCGTGTTTTAAATGCGGGTGTTTATCTTGTGGATGGGCACTTACAGCTGGCGCCGGGTTCTTCTGGCGTGATGGGGCTGCAAAAAAACGATGAGGGTCTTAACACCGCGTACGATACCTCCGGGTCGTTTTCAAGCAATGACTCTGTCGCAAGCGGTCTCATTTCCGTCAACACGGTTCTGCTGTTAAGTGCCGGCGACACGGTTTCATGGAAAAACACGACAAGCCCCCAGTTCACTGTAGAGCTGTTGGGAATGATCTACAACCCGGATAATCCATCAGCGATTCCGACATCGTCTTCAGCAGGCGCCATCAGACTGGTGCGCTTGTCTGATATCTAAGGCTTATCCGTATCGATGGTTATCATGCCGCTCTCGTTGACTTCGGGATCAGCGACACATAATGGTGCCGGATCGAGAGGTCATTGCCGGGGTGGATATTCTGATTGAACCGAGAAAAGGAGCAGCGTTAAGCTACTCCGAGAGAAAAGCGGGATAAAAAGCGGGCGTGTGCGAGCCGCCGCAAGTGTAGCGGAGGCGGAATTCACTTCCGCCGAGCATTTAAATAAAACGGGTGAAGCGCCCGAAGGGCGCGGAACCCAAAAAGAAGAGGCAAAAAGATAAAATCTTTTTGCCTCTTCTTTTTGGTCGGAGTAAAATTATATGGTTTGGAAAAACCCAGTCATATCAATGGTTTGAGGGCAATCTGCAAGTAGTATTTTCTTAAATTATGCGTAAATTGCTACGGGAATGACGATTGCAGAAGGAGACTTAATAATGAACCTCACTTCGGGGAGATTAAACTGAGCCATTTCTTCTGCTTTGAACAATGAGAGAAATTGGTTCAAACTACTTTGATCCAGCACATTTAAAGTTGTTTTTCGGAGCAAATTAATTCCATCTTCCTTGTCTTTACATACCCTAATTACTTTCCCTAAGATTTTAAATGTACCACCAATGATTTCAGAGATATTATCATTTGCTAAATATTGCTCCTGTGCAGACAAAACGATTGTTCCATTTGCGTTTTCTAAAATAAAATCCACGGTGCCAGTGCTTTTTAATTCATCGAGAAATGATTGGATTTGTTTTACTGTTGAATTATCGCTACTCTTTTTTACCGATGCAGATTTCTTGTCTCCTAGTTCCGGCTTATCTGCAAATATATTAGCCATCCTAAAAACGTCAATGAATTTTTCCATGATATCGATCATTGGATTTTTTTGAAGTTCACCTTCGAGTTCAATAAAATCCCCTGCATGGATTTTTGAAATGTCTAATTTATCTCCAGCTTTACAGGCCAACATATCATTATCGGCAAGCTCAGACCGAAATTTTGAGAGCAACGAGACATTTGTGTGAACTTTTTCAAGTTTAGTTCCCGTAGAAGCGGATGTAGTTTTATCTTTTTGAAAACTACCATCTAATTGAATTTTCAGAAGTTTATCTAGAATTGCCTTTGTGGACACCCCGCCAGCTACTTTTCCGGTGGATGTAGACGCATTTTGATTTGAAGAAGTAATTTCACTTACCATTGAAAAACCATCTTCCATGATAGCAAGCATATCTAATACTGTTTTTTCATTCAAATAAATAGGGATGATTAATTGACTTGCAGATAATTTCTTATCCATACTTGCCTCCAATCCAATATTAATGCGACAGATTTATTTTTTATAAATTATACCATTAAAAATGAATCCTGTCACTCAACTTTGCTTTCGAGTGTCCTTATAGGACTTAGAGAAATCCAATAATACCAATGGTTTGTAGGCTGTTGGCAAGCTGTATTTCCAATGTTACTTATCATTCACAAAAAACAGCAGCTTAATATCTAGCAAATCTTCTTTCAGCGCTATTGCCGCATCATAATTTCGGCAAGTGATTTTTTGTAGTCCCTGAGAAAGCATACCCCACGTTACATAGCCCAAGCCAATTATAAGAATGATGCTAATAGCCCAAGCTAAAACCACCATAAATTCAAGCTCACTGATATTTGCAGTGTAAACTCCTGCAATGTATGTAATAATTGGAAGAATAATGACCTTTCCAAAATTGCTGAGATTCGATTTGAACTTATTGAATGGAGCACCAGTATCTATACGAACTGATAAACGCTCTATCAATTCTTCAACTTGTTTTTTAGAAAACAAATCTTTATCAGGAATTGTAGTTTTCAAAAATAGTGTTACATTATTTATATGTTCTTTCTTTGTAGAAATAAACTGCCGATGACGCTTTACCATCAGTCGGTCACTAGCTATACCTAAAATTAGTTCTATGAACATAAGAACAAGCATTAGTACACTGGTGCGGTTTATCAGGCTGTATATTATAGTAACTATTGCAATGAGGATAAAAGTAATAAGTCCCCAAAAGATTTTTTTATTCTTCTTATAAAACTCAGCAGTTTCTATTAAATTCCAATCGTAAAATTTACTACGGTATGCAAGAATGAGATTATCTAACAAACCAATCCCCCCTTTTTCTCTTATATCATAATTATACCGTCAAAACTTGATCCTGTCACTCAATTTTGCTTTCGAGTGTAATTATAGGATTTTACCTAACTCATTATCCCGCAAGCCCACATGAACACAGGCATAGCAAAAGACCGTCGACAGTTGTCGACGGTCTTTTTTGATGGTCGGAGTGGCGGGATTCGAACCCGCGGCCTCTTGGTCCCGAACCGTCGCCGCAATGTGTTGTTACGCTCTCGGCTGTCGCCGTCGAGCTGCACAACACCAAGGGCACAGATGCTTAAAACCGTTGATATTCCTAAGTTTTATGTATATATTATAACACAAGCCCGCTCGTCCTACAAGAGAATTATTTCAAATAGTAAAAAGCAATACGAACAAAGTTTTTCAATTTGTGCGCTTTTCTGTGCGCTTTTTTTGGGGGGCTTTTGCTACATGAAAAGTCTTGATTGAGCTTGAATTATTATGATGCTGCTTGTTGCTACAAGACAGTAAAACCAAGAGCAAGAATAATTCAAAAAACATTCCGCTCTCGCATAGCTCTATCCAAAGAAATGGATAGAACTATTGTTATAATAAGTACATAAAGAGTGAGGAACACAAAACCCCACAAAACAAAAAATAAGGGTTGCGACCTACCGCCAGCGCCAAGAGCGCACGAAAGGAAATACCATGAAAAAGACTACTTCTAACTACGTTATCAACCACGACGAAAAGACCATCACCATTACAAAAGATTATGCTAATCGTTCCAGCGTTCCCGGCTCCAAGGAATTCCGCGAGCTTGCCAAGCTGCACAATACCTTTGCTGATTATGACATCCAGCGCAGAACGGCAGTCATCAGAGCCGATAAGAACACGCACAACGGTCTGACCATTGCTTTCATGGAAAAGTACATCAAGACCCTTTCCAACAGCGAAGAAGCTCTGAGAGAGTTTGAGACGGTCAAGGCTTACTACAAGGACGGCAACGCCTATTATGGCAAGGTCAAGGCATGGTTCCTTGCTAACCACAATGATTATGAGAATGTTGATCTTGCAGCATAATTGAAGAATAAAGAAAGGAATTGACTAAGATGAAAAACTACACTTTTGACTTTGGCAGCAAGACACTGACGATCACAAAGGAATTTGCGGAAAGCGCTCTTGACCCCACTTCCAACGCGTATGCAATCATGACCCGTTTTCAGCACGATTTTCCAAATATGCGCATTACTCGCAGAACACACCGTTCCCCCCAAAAAGCGAACCCTGCTAAAGGCCTTACATACGCACATATGGAGCGTTATATCAAGGTATATGAAAATGCGGGCGAACTGCTTGACGTATTCCAGAAGGTCAGAGAGCTTGCGGCAAGCCAGACAAATAGTTATCTGTTCGTCAAGAACTGGTTTGTAAAGCAGTTTCCCAACTACAAAGCAATTCCAACGTTTAAGGGTGGTAAACTCTATGTTCTGCCGATTGTTCTTTCTACCGCAGAAGAAAACGAAGTTGCTTAAATTTTAGTCATAGTTTTAACACCAATATAGAACGTATTATTGTTAAATGATCAACTTAAATAGAAAAAGAGGAACGCTATGCTGGAATTGAAAACCTATACCAAGGCCGAACTCGTTGAACTCTTCGGAACGAGAAGCACAGAGGGGCTAAAACGAAAGATGAAGGGATATGGCATTACATTCAACGAAGAAGGGCACGGACAGAGTTTAGTCTTTGAAATTACAAATATTGCCGAGCCCTTCAAGGTATTCTGCATTACAGAATTTGGATTTGACGGGCGTACAGACTTTTACAAACTCCGTAATTTTTATTACTACTTTTTTAACGATGACGAATTTATGGCAATGCCTGATGAAGTGAAAGAAAACCGTATGAGGGAAACAGGCCAGGGCGTTTCTCGCCAAACGATTGCCGGATATATCGCCAGACTGGACGCCCAAAATCTGATTAACCGCAACACCACTGACTTCATCTATTACTTTGCCTATAAAAACACGCAAAGAATTGTAGAGCGAAGCGAATATTCACAAGCGTGGCAAGAATACTGGAAGGATAAGAAGACGTTTGATTCATTTGAAGCAATTTGGAATATGCGAGAAAAGTATGGCGGCGTTGCCAAAAAACAAGCAATTCCAGAAGTAAATAGTATCTACACCGAGAAAATTGAATACTTGTGCGGCCTTATTCAAGAGAGTATTGAAAATGAGATTGCAGTTTAGTTTTAAGTCAAACATTTAACAGTGAAGTTTTTATATTACTGTTAAATGTTTGACTTAATTTTATTTAATCAAATCTATTTAATCCCCCTTGCCCATTCCTCAAATATTTATGAGAGATAGGCGTTGTA
>JBLJBF010000175.1:0-8672 GCA_047637855.1 Pseudoflavonifractor sp.
GGTGGCAGAGAATGTGGAAGGCATCAATACGGTCAACGGCCACTCCTACTCTGACCCCCAGCTCAGGAGCGAGAACACCAACTTCGCCCTTCTGGTGTCCAACCGGTTTACAGCGCCCTTTAACCAGCCCTACCGGTACGGCAAGCACATCGCGGCCCTCTCCAATATGCTGGCGGGCGGCGTGCTGGTCCAGCGCTTTGGGGACCTGGTGGGCGGCATCCGCACCAACGAGCACCGGATGGACAAGTCCTTTGTGCGGCCCACCCTCACCGCCGCCGTTCCCGGGGACCTGTCGCTGGCGCTCCCCAAGCGCCAGCTGGACGACATCATCGAGATGATCTACCAGCTCGACAAGCTGGCCCCCGGCACCGCCAACTATGACACGCTGCTCTATGGCGCGGAGGTCAAGTTCTACTCCTCCCGCCTGGCCCTCTCGGGCGAGCTGGAGACCGCTATGCCGGGGTTCTTCGCCATCGGCGACGGCGCGGGGGTCACCCGTGGCCTTGCCCAGGCGGGCGCGTCGGGGATCAAGGTGGCCCAGGTCATCTCGGCCCGGCTGGAGAAATAAGAAAAGACCTTTCGCCCTGACCGGGGCGAAAGGTCTTTTTTATCGGACCGCTGGAATTGGGAAATGGACACATAACTCTCAAAGTTTATAACTTGCCTTTTGGGGCGGAATTTAGTATAATTATAAAGAATCAGCGAGGATTTTGTATTATTTATCCAAGTATAAGAATTTTCTGGGAAAATTAAATGTGCGGCAAACCGGGTGAAAGCCCGCGGCGCAAAGCTATAGGGCCTGTGAAATGGCAGCCAGTTGCAATGTTTCGTTGCAAGGGCTGCCATTTTTGCATTCTTTTTTACAGTAAAGAGCTAAAAAATACGCCCGCCGACTCTGGAGGGGAATTCGGAGAGGAGGTCTGCCGCGATGGCCGACCGGGAATTGCGAAAATTGAGCCGCGCCGAGCTGCTGGAGCTGCTGGTCACCCTCTCGGAAGAGAACGAGGCCCTGACGGCCGGGCGGGCGCTGCACCTACAGGATGCGGGCTCTATCGCCGAGGAGACACTGGGGACCAGCAGGGTTTTTGAGGAAGAGCTGCGGCGGGAGCGGAGGAAAAAGGAATATGGGAGGACGCTGCGCAGCACGGTGTACATCCTGATGGTGGTGGCCGCCGTCTCTGTACTGGTAGCCATGCTGTTTCTGCCTGTTTTACAGGTGACGGGCACCAGTATGGAACCCACCCTGAAGGGGGGGCAGATTGTCCTTGCCGTCAGGCACGCCGACTTCCGGCGGGGCGATATCGCTGCCTTTTATTACAACAACAAGGTACTGCTCAAGCGGGTCGTCGGCCTGCCCGGTGACCGGATCGCCATCGATGCGGAGGGCACCGTCACGGTGAACGGCCAGACACTGGAGGAGCCCTACCTGTCCGAGAAGAGTCTGGGCCAGTGCGACATCGAGTTCCCCTACCAAGTGCCCGACGGCAAGCTCTTTGTACTGGGCGACCACCGCGCAACCTCGGTGGACAGCCGCTCCAACGCGGTGGGCTGCATCGCGGACGAGTTTGTCGTGGGGAAGGTCCTGCTGTGCGTGTGGCCGCTCGGACGGTTTGGAAGCATCCAATAGACCCGGCGTTTCCCAGTAAACTATGACGGAGAGGAGCGCGGACATGAAGAGAGACCTTGCGGTGCGGGTTAAAACCTATATCGCAGACCGCGGCAGGCGCCGCCGCCTGCTGGCCCTGGTCTGCGCGCTCTCGGTCGTCACCTCGCTGGGGGTCTATGACGCGCTGATGCGCCCGGCAATCGGCATGGAAAAGGATAACCCGCTGCTGACCGCCGAGATCACTGACGCGGTCTTTGGCGACGAGCTCACCGCCCGGGTCACGGCGACGGCGGTCGCCGACCTGGAGGAGACCTATTTCTACCTCGCCGCCGAGACCGACCGCGCCGGCCTCGCCGATGAGGTCTCCTTTGATGGGGAGGGTATCGCCCAGGTCTCCACCCGCGACGGCGGCGTACTGGCGCTCCGCCGAGACGGGGAGAAGGGCTGCTGGTTCACCCTGGAGCGGGGCCGGTCGGTGAGCTTTGACCTAACCTACCGCTTCGCTGTCGGTGAATCGGCAGGAGAGACGCCCCCGTCCGCCGCCGCGTCGGTCCGGCTCCGCGCCGGATCGGGGCGGGACCTCCCGGCGGCGCGGGCCGCCGCCGGGGAGCGGGCAGAACCGGCCCTCACTCTCACCTGGATGACGCGGGCCGAGCTGGACGCCCTGGCCGAAACCGGGCCGGAGGAGACGGAGGCTCAGATGGAATCGCCGATGTCGGGGCAGAGCGCCTACGCCGCGCCGGGACTGCTGGAGAAACAGGCCAGCGCGGACGGCGTGATCGCCTGGAACAAGGACTATACGAGCGGCGACCTGGCGGTGGATTACGACGCGGTAAACGGCCAGATGTACTACCGGCTGATGGTGAACATGAGCGAATTCACCGGGGACACCATTGAAGTGACCGATGTTCTCCCGGCGGGGGCGGTGCTGGTAAACCCGGCGGACGGCACGCCCGCCGTCGTGGCAAAGCTCTATGGCAACAAGGAGTGGCAGGTCAGCTCGTTCTCCTATAACGCGGTGAACGGCGACCCGGCCGGCACCTATGTCATGGCCGAGCATACCAAAACCACAATAGAGACCGACGGGACCATGAAAATCGTGCTCGACAGGGTCGATAAGATACGGATCGGCAACCATGGCGTCGGGTCCCCGATTACCATCGCAATCTACTACAAGCTCTCTTTTGCCGGTGACCCGGCCTGGGGGAACCTTGGAAATAAGAGCAAGACCTACATAAACCAGGCCGCCTGGAACGGCAGCGCCGCCGTCCAGCGCACCATCGTGAGCCGTGCGGTGCCCAACGTGGTGAAGAGTGGGGCGCAGGTGCCCCAGACCAATCCCGACGGCAGCGTAAAGCTCGGCAATAACGGCCAGCCGGTGATGACCAACAGGGTCCGTTACCGCGTTCTCATCAACCCCGCCGGGCTGGACCTGGCCGCCGGCACCGATACCGTCGTTGTGCGGGACGTGCTCACCACCCAGGCGGAGGCGAGCCTTCTGGCTGACAGCGTGCAGCTCTGCCGCTACGACGCCGCCAAGCCGGACGGCCTGGGCGCGGCCATCGACCGGGACCAGTACAGGTTCAGCTACGACGCGCCGACACACACCGCTGTCTTTACCCTGCCCGACGGCACACCCTGCGTGCTGGTGTACGACTATCTCTTCGACCGCGGTGCCCTGACGGGCGGTGTTGACGTGCGCAACACGGCCACGCTACAGGGGAATTTGGCGGAGAACGGCACGGCGAACGTCAAGCTGGCGGAGGGCGGCGCCCCGACTGCCTCCGGCCAGGGGACGGTCACGGTCTGCAAGGTGGACAGCGGCGACTACTCCAAACGCCTGCCGGGCGCGGTGTTCAGCCTCATGAGGTACAGCGCCGTGGACGGCGTGTGGGACTGGCGCAGCGCCGCGGACGGCCCCTATGTCACCAATGCCGACGGCAAGCTTGTCCTGGAGAACGCGCCCGATCAAGTGCTCTGCAGGCTGACCGAGACGGAGGCCCCCGCCGGATATCGGAAGAGCGGCGCGGCCTACTACTTCGTATGGATGGCGGACGGGAAGACCAAGGCGGAGACCATTAGCGCCATGACCCCGGCAGCCTTCGGCGGTATCTCCGCCGACCAGGTGCGTTTTGTCTCCGGCAGCGGCGCGGAGGTCTACGTGCCCAACGAGTGTACCTCTATCTCCGTGAAAAAGCTCTGGCGGGATGAGAGCGGAAGCGCGGCGGCCCCCGGAGCGGACAGCGTTGCGCTAAAGCTGTGGCGGCAGGCCAGAAAGCTGGATGGGTGTACGGTCACGGTGAACGTGACCACGGCAAGTGGCAGTTTCTCCGCGTCCCAGGTGGTGGCGAAGGGCAGCCGCCTGACCATTGCGGTGAACGCTTGGTGGCCGTCCACATACAGCGTAACGATTGCCGGGCAGACGTCGGCCGTCAATCAGAGCAATGGGCGGGCCGTCCTCGCCAATCTCAGCAGTGTGTCCTCCGATATGACGGTTGCCGTCCGCACCACTGAGTACCTGACCTCGCTCCCCTTTGAGTTTTCCGGCTATACCGATCCGACTGCAATAACAGGGGTCGGCAGTCCGGAGCAGGTTGCGGATACCCCCATTCTCCTGAGCGCCGGAACTCACTGGACCTGGTCAAAGACAGACCTGCCCAAGACCGACGCCGCCGGAAACGCCTACTACTACTGGGTGGAGGAGACCGTTCCCGCCGGGAGCGCCGTCAGCTACCTCAACAATGGCGGCATACAGACCGGCGATATCACCGTGGTCAACACGGTCTCCGGTTCCAGGTTTACATTGCCCAATACGGGCGGGGCGGGGCTTTTGCCCCTGCGCCTGCTGGGGACCTCGCTGATGGCGGCGTCCGCCGCCGCGGCTGTTTTCCTCCATAAAAAGCGGCGATCGGAAGGGAGGAGAGACCGGAATCTCAACTGACCGCCGTTAATAGACAGATAAAAAGAATAAAAAATATGCTACAATAGAAAGGGAATGAATTCTATGAAAAAGACGCTCCAAACCCTCTCTGCACTGGTGCTGTCGCTGGTCATGCTCCTCGCCCTCGCCGTCCCCGCCTTTGCCGCAGGGGAAACGTTCACCATCACCATCAGCAACTCCAGCGCGGACCATGTCTATGAGGCTTATCAGATTTTCAGCGGCAGGCTGGAGGGTAGCGTCCTCTCCGACATTGTGTGGGGCAGCGGTATTACAGCGGCTGGACAGTCCGCTCTGAAGGAAAAGCTGATTGATGCGGAGAAAGTTTCCACTGCCACCGCCGCCGACGTAGCCAATGCCCTGGCTAAGGTGAGCGGCGCGGAGGAAGTGAGGGCCATCGCCGACATTATCGGCCAGAATTTGAACACGGTTGCAGGCACCAGCACTAAGGGCGCAGACGCTTACAAGATCACCGACCTGGCACCCGGCTACTATCTGGTGAAAGACAGGGATGGGAGCCAGACCGGAGCCAACGACGCCTACACCCGGTTCATCCTTGAGGTGGTGGGGAACGTCACCGCTGCCCCCAAGACCGGCACCGTGCCCACCGTCACGAAGAAGGTCCTGGAGGGCACGGAATACAAAGACGTGGCTGACTATAACATCGGCGACACGATCTCTTTCCAGATCACCGGCACTTTGCCCGGCAACTATGCGGACTATGCATCTTATAAATATATCTTCCACGATACCCTTTCCAGCGGCCTGACCTATGTTGCCGACTCTGCCAAGGTCTACGTGGGCGGCAACACGATTACCGCTGATACGGTCACCCACAGCGACGGCTCCCTGACCGTGACATTTAATGACCTGAAAGGCATTCCCTCGATTAGCGCAGCCAGCGTAATCACCGTTGAATACACCGCCACGCTGAACGCAAGCGCCGTCATTGGCGGCGCCGGCAACCCCAACACGGTCTACCTGGAGTATTCCAACGACCCCAATGTCGGCAGCACGGGCGCCACCGGCAGGACCGTCACCGACAAGGTCACCGTCTTTACATACGCGTTGGACGTGACCAAGGTTGACGGCGAGGATGCGGATAAATTCCTGGGCGGCGCGGAGTTCAAGCTGAAAAATGCCGCTGGAAAATATGCGCAGGTTGAGAGCGGAAAGCTTACCGGCTGGACAGAGAATGAGGCCGAGGCCACAACCCTGACCTCCGCCGAGACAACCGGCCTGTTCCAGGTCATCGGCCTGGACGCCGGAACTTATTCCCTCAAGGAGACCAAGGCCCCTGTTGGCTATAATAAGCTGGACAGCGACGTGGAGTTGATCATTACAGCAGCCGCTGCAAAGGCCGACGGCCTGACCAAGCTGGAAATTAAGGTCGGCGAAGATACCCAAAACGGTACTCTTTCCACCGGCATCGTGAACCTCACCGTCGCCAACAACAAGGGCGCTACATTGCCCTCCACCGGCGGCGTGGGCACCACCATTTTCTACGTCGTGGGCGGCGTGCTGATGCTGGGCGCGGTGGTCGCGCTCGTAACCAAAAAGCGTATCGACGGCAAGGACTAAGCAAAGACGCGCGCCCTACCGGCGGCGAAGCATATGATTTTGGCTTTCCGCACCCGGAGGGGAAAGGGTACTCCAGGTGCGGAGGCAGGGGGAGGTTTATGAAAAAGCATCGCGCTACCGTCATCTTAATTGCGGTTTTTTTCGTAGGTCTCTCCGTGCTGCTCTATCCCACGGTCAGCAACTACGTCAACTCCTTCCGCCAGAGCCGCGCCATCGCGGCCTATGAAGAGAATTTGTCCGCCTTGACCAAGGGCGACTACACCGCCTATTTCCGCGCGGCCCGGGCCTATAACGAAGGCCTTCTGGGCGGCGGGGCCGCCTTCCACAGCGGCGCGCCCCAGGACGGGACCTACGCCTCCCTCCTCCGTGTGACCGGCGACGGCGAGATGGGCTATGTGACCATTCAAAAGCTGGGTGTACAGCTGCCCCTCTACCATGGCACCGCCGAGGCGAACCTCGCCGTCGGCGCCGGACATTTAGAGGGTTCGTCCCTCCCGATCGGCGGCGTGGGTACCCACGCGGTCATTACCGGGCATCGGGGGCTGCCGTCGGCCAAGCTCTTCACCAACCTTGACAAGCTGGACATTGGCGACACATTTACCGTCACGGTTCTGAGTCAGACGCTGACCTATGAGGTGGACAAGATCAGCATCGTCCTCCCGGACGACGTCTCCCTCCTGAAAATTGACCCTGACAAGGACTATGTGACCCTTCTGACCTGCACCCCCTACGCGATCAACACCCACCGGCTGCTGGTGCGGGGTGTTCGGACCGACGCGGCGGCGGTGGTCCGGGTGGCGGCCGACGCGGTGCAGATCGACCCCGTCATCGTGGCCCCGGTGGTGGCCGCGCCCATCCTGCTGATTTTGCTCGTCCTGCTGCTTACCGGCACGCCGGGGAAGGGGCGCGGCCGCAGGCGCGGCAGCGCCGGAAAGGAGGGGGAGACCCCGTGAAAAAGAAGCCTTTCTCACTGGTCCTGCCGTCGGCCCTCCTCGCCGTGCTGATGCTCTGGCTTTTGCCGGGCAGAGCGACGGCTCTGGGCGGGCTTGACCCAAGCCGCGCGGTCTCGCTGACGCTGAGCTGCATCTATGACGGGAGCGCCCTGCCCGACGTCCGGGTTCGCATTTACCGGGTGGCTAAAGTGACGGCATCCGGGAGCTTTAGTTTGACCGAGGAGTTCGCCGCCACAAAGGTGGACGTGTCGGGGAAAACGGACCTGGCCAAGGTGGCACAGACACTGCCCGGCGGCATTGCCCTGAACGGCATTGCGCCAATAGCGTCGGGCAGCTCGGGCCAGGGGGGCGAATTGTCCTTCCCCGGACTGGAGGCGGGGCTGTATCTGGTTCTGGCCGACCGTACCGGCGTGGGCGGCTACACCTACATTTTCTCGCCCACGCTGCTCGCGCTGCCCAGCCAGAGCGGCGGCCTGTGGGAGTATGATGTGACCGCCTCGGTGAAACCCGAGCGGGTTCCCGGCGCGGGGAGCGGCCAGCCCACCTCCTACCAGGCGGTCAAGCGCTGGGCCGACCTGGACCATGAGGAGGAGCGGCCTGACCACGTAACGGTTGAGATTTTAAAAGACGGCGTGCATGACAGCACACAGATCTTGTCCCGGCGCAACAACTGGACCTGCCGCTGGAGCGACGAGGGCGGCGACGGCAGCTGGCTGGTGGCGGAGCGGGACATCGCGAAGGGCTATACCGTCACCGCCATCCGGGAGGGCGGGGTCTTTGTGGTGACCAACTCCTACACGGAGGACCTGGGGGAGGGAGAGGCCCCCGAGGGGGGAAGCCCCGGCGTGTCCCCATCCCCCGGAGAGCCGTCCGCCGAAATTCCGGAGGAGAGCACACCCGCCAACGGCGGACCGTCCTCGCCCGGGCTGCCCCAGACCGGGCAGCTCTGGTGGCCGGTGCCCCTCATGAGTGGGCTCGGGCTGGTCCTCTTCGGGGTCGGCTATGCCATGCGCCGAAAGGGCGGAGGCCGGCATGAGGAATAGGCGCGGAACAGGTTTTATGTGGGCCGGTGCGCTGCTCATCCTCTGCGCCGCGGCACTGGTGGTTTTTAACATCTCGGATGACCGGGCGGCATGGGCGGCTTCTCAGAGAATGCTCGGGCAGGTGCGGGCCCAGATGTCAGGCGGCAGGGGGGAGACCGGGGCCCGCGGAACGGCGGCCGAATCCCCCGTCGCCGTGGAAGCGGAGGGGCGTTCCTGCCTCGGTGTTCTGGAGATCCCGGTCCTGGAGCTGCGTCTGCCCATTCTGGCCAAGTGGAGTTACCCCGACCTGAAGACCGCCCCCTGCCGTTACGGCGGCAGCGCGGGGGCGGGAGACTTCATCATCGCGGGGCACAACTACAAAAGCCACTTCGGCCGGCTCGAGACGCTGCAGGCGGGCGACGCCGTCACCTTTACCGACGCCGACGGCGGGCGGTACACCTACCAGGTGCTGGAGACCGAGATTCTGGACGGCTCCGCCGTGGCCGCGATGAAAGCCGGGGACTGGGACTTGACCCTGTTCACCTGCACCGTCGGGGGTGCGCGGCGCGTCA
>JBLJBF010000176.1:0-6186 GCA_047637855.1 Pseudoflavonifractor sp.
AACCTTGTCTCTTTTTATCCCTTTTTCTATTTGCGCAACTTATTCTACCTTACCTAAAAATACCGCAGTGAAATCACTGCGGCATAGAAAATGTATATTGTGTTTGAATAAGTTGACACCCAGTATTATCAATGATAATACTGGGTGTCAACTTATCTTGGTGACCCAGCGGGGACTCGAACCCCGGACCTTCGCCTTAAAAGGGCGTTGCTCTACCAACTGAGCTACTAGGTCATATTGCAAAAATCGTCCGCGGCTTACGTGCAAAAAAAATTGGCTGGGATGGCTGGACTCGAACCAGCGAGTGCGGGAGTCAAAGTCCCGTGCCTTACCACTTGGCTACACCCCATGATCGCATCGCTCAAAGCGAAGGGCCGGAGCGGACGCCCCGGCCCTCTGCCTTAAAGTTGTATGGGGTGGATGACGGGACTCGAACCCGCGACACCTGGAACCACAATCCAGTGCTCTACCGACTGAACTACATCCACCATATTGGGGAGGGCAAAATTTTGGTACGCCAAGAGGGACTCGAACCCCCGGCCTACTGCTTAGAAGGCAGTTGCTCTATCCACCTGAGCTATTGGCGCGTATTGGCCACTGCCCAACGGCTCTCCGCTGGCGGAGACGTGTCCCCGGGTGGACTCGCTCCCACCCGGAGACCGCAACACGCCGCCGCATTCTGGAGCGGGTGATGGGAATCGAACCCACGCGACCAGCTTGGAAGGCTGGAATTCTACCATTGAACTACACCCGCACAGCGCAACAATGCGGAGATTGTCAGCCTTAGAATGATAGCACACGGAGTGGATTCTTGTCAATACTTATTTCCCTCCAGGGGGCTGAAATCTCGGTATTGCGCGCGCTACGCAAGTTCGGCGTCGCAGAAGGCGCAGCAGTCTATTCCGCCGTTTTGCTTCACCAGAGGCGGGAGATACAGGTCGGTCTGGGTGATGCAGTTGGGGTTGCGGCAGACCGGCCTTGTGCCGATCTCCACCACGCCGGGGTCTATGCGGGACTGGTTGGCCAGGTCGGTCAGCAGCGCCATCCGAGCAAACATCCCGTACCGCGCCTGCTCGAAGTAGACGGCCCGGGGGTCGTCGTCCACATCGATGGCGATCTCATCCACCCGGGGGAGGGGGTGCATCACCAGCAGGTCCTGCCGCGCCCGCTCCAGCTTGCGCTTTGTGAGGACGTATATGCCCCTGCACCGCTCGTACTCCAGCGGGTCGGCAAAGCGCTCCTTCTGGATGCGGGTCATGTAGAGCACATCGAGCTGGGGCATGACAGCCTCCAGTCCCGTGACCTCCACAAACCACATTTGATTTTCCCGCATGAAGGAGCGCATATACTCGGGCACCGCCAGCTCGCGGGGGGCGATAAGGTAAAATTTGATCCCCTGGAACTTGGCCATGGCCTTGATGAGCGAGTGGACGGTACGGCCGTTCTTCAGATCGCCGCACAGGCCCACCGAGAGCCCGTCCACCCCGCCCCGGAGGCGGGTGATGGTGGTGAGGTCGGCCATAGTCTGGGTGGGATGCATATGGCCGCCGTCGCCGGCGTTGATGATGGGGACGTCGGAGTAGAGGGAGGCCGCCTTGGCCGCGCCCTCTCTGGGGTTGCGCATGACCACCACGTCGGCGTAGCCCGAGACCATCTTGATGGTGTCCTTCAGCGTCTCGCCCTTGGCCACCGAGGAGCTCTTGGGGTCGGCAAAGCCGAAGACGCTCCCGCCCACCCGGAGCATGGCGGTCTGAAAGGAGAAATTGGTACGGGTGGACGGCTCGTAAAAGAGGCTGGCCATCACCCGCCCGCGGCAGGCATCCATAAAATGGGCGGGGTGGTCAATGATAGCACTGCACCGGTCGTACAGCTCATCCCACTCCGCCCGAGGAAGATCACCAAAATCGACTAAATGCCGCATCCCCAAATTCCCCCATCTCTGATCCCATAATGGGTCTGTCCCCTTATTTTTTTCGAAATATCTTACCACAATACGCGCCGCTCGGCAATAGGCCCTTTGACATTTTTCCACCTTTCTCTCTTTTTCATGTACATCAACCAAATTGCCCCGGCTTTTTTCCAAAAGTTTCGCCGCATGATTTTAAGAACGCCGCCCATCCTAACGAAAAGGAGGTGCGGCGTTTTGGCGGACTATTTCTGGTTTTTTATGGTCTACAGCTTTGTAGGGTTCGTGCTGGAGGTTCTCTTCGCCAGGGCCACCCGCAACCCGAAGAAGGACAGGAAGTGCCTTTACTTCCTGCCCCTCTGCCCTGTGTACGGTTTTGGCGCTCTTCTGATCTTGCTCCTGCCGTCGGCGGTGCAGGCAGCGCCCCTACTCCTCTTTCTCTGCGGTGGGCTGGCCGCCACGGCGGCCGAGTTACTGACAGGTCTTTTTTACGAGCGCGTAGCGAAGGTCCGCTTCTGGGACTACCGCCACCTGCCCCTCAATATCGGCGGGCAGGTCTGCCTGCTCTTCACCGCCCTTTGGGGCCTGCTGGCGGTAGGACTGGTGTACGGGGTGCAGCCCCTGGCGGCCCGGCTGGTCGCTCTGGTCCCCTACTGGCTCACCCTCCCGGCCGCCCTCTTCCTGGCCCTCGACCTGTTCTTCACTCTCTACGTCCTCCGGCGGGAGAAAGATACCCGCGCTTTGCTTTGGTACCGCCGGCTTCCCCGCCGGGAGGTCCGGCCTCTGTGACCGGCCCTACAGCTGCCGCAGCTCCTTCAGCGTGTCCTCTATGACCGCCTTCGGTAAGTACGCCCCGGCAAAGCTTATCAGCTGCTCCAGCGTCACAGTGCGGGACGCGCCCAGGAGCGGATGCTTCATCACCATGGGGAATTTGCGCTGGAATACGGCCTTCGCGGCCGGGTCATCCAGCAGCTCCCCCACGGTGATTTTGTTGTTCTTCAGGTCCAATCGGCTCACCTCCTCTTCCATTCTATGCGCGCTGCGCCCGGGCCTTGCCCCTCACCTGCCCACCGTTTCCGACAATCAGCTTGCGCTTTTCCCGCCCGGACGCTATAATTTCAGTATACGCATTTTTTAACTTCTATAACCGACAGGATGTGATCGCATGATAAAGACATACGAAGGGACCCGTCCCATCTTCGGCAAAGACGTCCGCGCAGCCGAGCGCGCCGACCTGGTGGGAAAGGTAACACTGGGGGACCGCGTCAGCATCTGGTATGGCGCGGTGCTGCGGGGAGACGAGTCCTCCATCTCGGTCGGTCCGGACAGCAATCTCCAGGACAACGTGGTGGTGCATGTCTCCCGCCGGTTCCCTGTGTCTGTCGGCACGGGGGTGACGGTGGGGCATGGCGCGATCCTTCACGGCTGTACGGTGGGGGACGGGGCGCTGATCGGCATGGGGGCCATTCTCCTGGACGGCTGCGTCATCGGCGCGGGGGCCATGGTGGCGGCCGGCTCGCTGGTGCCCCCGGGTGCCGTCGTGCCGCCCCGCACCTTGGTCATGGGCTCCCCCGCCAAGGCGGTGCGCCCCCTGCGGGAGGAGGAGCTCCAGGCCAACAGGCTGAGCGCGGAGGAGTATGTGCGTCTCTCCGTCCAGCAGCTGCCTGCCGTGGAATGACCCCCGCGGGAGGGTCAACCCGCGCATATTTTCACCTCTTAAGCAAATACTATGAGAGGCCAGGATTGACCACTCACTTCTTAAGGAGGTTTCCCGTATGAACACCAATTCCAGCATTAAATGCTCCGTCGCCAACTGCGCTCATCACGCCGGCGCCGAGAATGCCTGCACACTGAACCAGATCAAGGTGGGCTGCACCAAGCCCGAAGCCGTCAGCTGCGAGGCCACCGAGTGCGCCTCCTTCCAGCTGGGCAGCCACGGCACTTACACCAAGCACTGAGCAGGTGAAAGGGAACCGTCAGGGTTCCCTTTCACACTACCCCTCCCTCCGAGACGTTCGGCTGGGCTTTTTTTGATAGGGAGAGACACCCTGGGCGTCTCAGCCTGTCGAAAAAGTCTTTTCGCCAGGCTGTAGCATATTTCATCCCTTTAAAAGAGGGATGAAATATGGTTTTCCTGCACGTGAAAGGGAACCCTGACGGTTCCCTTTCACACTATTCCTCCCTCCGAGACCTTCGGCTGGGCTTTTTTTGATAGGGAGAGACGCCCTGGGCGTCTCTCCCTTTTTATCGGAGAACGTCCGGCGTTACCACAGCTTCACCCCGGAGAAACCCAGAAAGGCCATAACCAGGAGGCCGGCTGCCACCAGCGCGAGAGGAAGTCCCGCAAAGCTCTTGGGCGGCTGGGAGAATTCCAGCCGCTCCCACACGCTGGAGAAGAGGACGAGGGCGGCGGTAAACCACAGGCCCGCCAGCACGCCGCAGGCCGCCGCCGTCCCCAGCGTCAGCGCTCCCCCCGTGCTCCACAGGGCCGCGCCCAGCACCGCGCCGTTGACGGCGGCCAGGGGCGAATACACCGCCAAAGCCGCCCAGTCCTCGAGCAGGTACTTCCGCAGGAGCGGCCCCGTCCCATAGACCAGCCCGGCCACCAGCAGCAGACAGACCGCCGGGCGCAGATATGCCAGCCCCAGCGGGCCGAGAAGGTAGGCCTCGACCGTCCAGGCCAGCATCGACCCCAGGCTCAAGGCGGCGGTGACCGCCAGTCCCATCCCCAAAACTGCCCCCCGGGGCCTTCCCCGCTCCAGAAAAGGCGGGATGTCTAAAAAGCGGGCCAATATAAAATTCTCGGCCGTGATGGCGGCCAGGGCCAGCGCGAAGAGCTCGGTCACCGTCATACTTGACGTCCCCCTCTCCCCAGTTTGTTCCACAGCCAGCGCAGCCCGGCAGCGCCGGTCCCCAGCAGGAGCAGGCCGCCGCAGGGGGCCGCCAGCAGCAGCGCGGGCTGGAAGTCCGACCCCATAAGGGGCAGTCCCCACAGCGTCCCCGCGCCCAGAACCTCCCGGATGGCCCCCAGGGCCGCCAGGGCCAGCGTCAGCGCCAGCCCGGCGGACAGCCCGTCCAGGGCCGCGTAGCCGGGCGGGAGGATCTCGTCAAACTCTTTATCCCGCACCAGAAGCAGACAGTTGACGGCCACGAAGAAGAGCGCCCCACCCACGCCCTCGGCGGCATGGGGAAAGTTCACGCGCAGAAAAAGCCCCGCCTCCGCCGTCAGTGCGGCACTCAGAACGAGATAGACCGCCCGGCGAACCTGTCCGGGGACCCGCCCCGGCAAAAAGGCTGCGGCGAACCGCCCCAGCAGGAGAACCGCCGCCGCGCCAAGGCCGGTCCCGAGGCCCGCCTTGAGCGTGGCGGTGGCAGGAAGTACGGCGCACAGCACCAGCGCGAGGGCCAGCATAGGAGCGCGGCGGGTAAGCCCGGCCCGCAGCACAGCCAGCGCCCGCAGCGGCTCCAGGAGGAACTGCTCCCCCAGCCAGTGCCAGACCTTTTTCAGCCCCGCCCGGGTCAGGGCGGGGGCGTTCCGGCGCAGCTCCAGCCACGCCTTGGATTTTTCCTTCTTCACCGGCCCCACCCCTCTCTCCAGGTCTGGCCAAAGCCCCGGCGGGGCACCAGCCGGTCCAGACCCCAGGCGCAGGCGTTCATGATGAGAATGGCGAAGGCCACCCCCTCGGGGTAGGCGCCGCAGTATCGGAGAAATACGGTCAGGGCGCCGCAGCCGAGGCCGTACAGAATCTGCCCGCCGTCCGTGACGGGGCTGGTCACCGGGTCGGTGGCCATAAAGACGGCCCCCAGCACCAGCCCGCCGCTGAGGAGCTGATAGCACATCCAGTCCCACCCGGCGACCCCCGCCGGGGGAAAGAAACAGGTCAGAACAGCCACCGTGCCCAGAAAGGCCAGGGGAATGCGGGGCCGGATAACCCCCCGCAAGAGCAGGTACACACCCCCCAGCAGCAGCAGCGCGGCCGACACCTCTCCCAGACTGCCCCCCCGGATGCCGGTAAAGAGCTCCAGCAGGCTCACGTCGGGCAGCACGCCGTCCCTCAGGACCGCCAGGGGCGTGGCGGCCGAGACCGCGTCCACCCCCGACAGCCAGCCCGACCAGTCCCGCACAGCGGGAAAGACGCTCACCGCCGCCGGAAAGGAGAAGAGGAAGACCCGTCCCGCCAACGCCGGGTTCATAAAGTTCCGCCCCAGGCCCCCGAAAATGGACGTCACCACGACGATGGCGAAGAAGTCCCCGATCAAAACCGCTCCCAGCGGGACGC
>JBLJBF010000177.1:0-3262 GCA_047637855.1 Pseudoflavonifractor sp.
CGGAGAAAAAACAGGAACTTAAGAACGAGGACGAGGTGGCCGCCGTGATGGCGGCGGTATCGGACGCCCCCTTCTCAGTACGGGGCGTGAAGCGGCAGGAGAAGCAGCGCAACCCCGCGCCCCCCTTCACCACCTCCACCCTTCAGCAGGAGGCCTCCCGCAAGCTGAACATGACCCCCCGGCGCACCATGTCCATCGCCCAGCAGCTCTACGAGGGTGTGGACCTGGCGGGGGAGGGCACCGTGGGCCTCATCACCTATATGAGAACCGACTCCCTTCGCCTCTCCGACGAGGCCACCGCGGCGGCCAAATCGTTCATCGAGAGCCGCTACGGCAAGGACTACCACCCCGGCAAGCCCCGGGAGTACAAGACCAAATCAGGGGCGCAGGACGCCCACGAGGCCATCCGTCCCTCCGACGTGAGCCTCGCCCCCGACGAGATCCGCAAGGACCTGACGGCCGAGCAGTACCGGCTGTACAAGCTGATCTGGAGCCGCTTTCTGGCCTGCCAGATGTCCGCGGCCGTGTATGACAGCGTGACCATCGACGTGGAGAGCGCGGGCTATATCTTCCGGGCCAACCACTCCAGCCTTAAATTCTCGGGCTATACCGCCGTCTACGTGGAGGGCAAGGACGAGGAGGAGGAGGAGCTGCAGTCCCCCCTGCCCGACCTGAAGGAGGGGGAGGCCCTCACCCTCGACCAGTTTGACAAGCAGCAGCACTTTACACAGCCGCCCGCCCGCTACTCCGAGGCCAGCCTCATCAAGGCGCTGGAGGAGAAGGGGGTGGGGCGTCCGTCCACCTACGCGCCCACCATCTCCACTATTATGGACCGGGAGTACGTGGTGAAGGAGGGCAAGAACCTGCGGCCCACGCCCCTGGGCGAGGTGGTGACCACGCTGATGAAGGAGCGGTTTTCCGACATTGTGGACCCCACCTTTACCGCCCAGATGGAGGAGCAGCTCGACCAGGTGGAGAACGGGAAGGTGCGCTGGAAGCGCGTGATGGAGGAGTTTTACGGCGGCTTTGCCCAGGAGCTGGAGCAGGCCGAGGCCGAGCTGGACGGGGAGCGTATCAAGGTGCCCGACGAGGTGTCCGACGTGCCCTGTCCCCTCTGCGGCAAGCTGCTGGTGGTCAAGTCCGGGCGGTTCGGGCGGTTCCTGGCCTGCCCCGGATGGCCCGACTGCCCCCATACCCAGCCCATCGTGGTGGAGATGCCGGGCAAGTGCCCCAAATGCGGCGGCAAGATTTTGAAAAAGACCTCCAAAAAGGGCTACGCCTACTACGGCTGCGAAAACAACGTCAATAAGGACGAGAGCAAGAAGTGCGACTTCATGACCTGGGACGTGCCGGTGAAGGACAATTGCCCCGAGTGCGGGCACACCCTCTTCAAGAAGTCGGGCAAGGGCTTTAAAAAGCCCTTCTGCATCAACGAGAGCTGCCCCAACTTCCTCCCCGAGGACCAGCGGGGCTACAAGAAAAAGACCACCGGGGATGAGACGGCAAAGGCCGATGAGAAAAAGCCGGCCGCCAAGAAACCCGCGGTGAAAAAGACGGCGGCCGCCAAAACCGCCGCGGTAAAGGCTCCGGCCAAGAAAGCGGCGGCCGAGAAAAAACCCGCCGCAAAGAGGGCCGGGACGGCCAAAAAACCGGCGGGAAAAAAGACCGCGGCGGCCAAGAAGCCGGCGGTGAAAAAGTCCGCCGCGGAGGGGTAAATGGAAGCAGTTACCGTGATCGGCGCGGGCCTCGCGGGCTGCGAGGCCGCGTGGCAGCTGGCCCGGAGGGGCATCCCCGTCCTGCTCTGTGAGATGAAGCCCGCCAAAATGACCCCCGCCCACCAGAGCGCGTGGTTTGCCGAGTTGGTGTGCTCCAACTCCCTGCGGTCCGACCAGCTGGAGAATGCGGTGGGCCTTTTGAAGGAGGAGCTGCGCCGCCTGGACTCCCTCATTCTGGCCTGTGCCGACGCCCATAGGGTGGAGGCCGGGGGCGCGCTGGCGGTGGACCGCCACACCTTCGCCCAGGCCGTCACCGAAAAAATCAAAAACCACCCCCTCATCACCGTGGCAGAGGGGGAGGTGGAGCGCATCCCCGAGGAGGGACAGGTCATCGTGGCCACCGGCCCCCTGACCTCGCAGGCCCTTATCGGGGATATCCAGACCCTCTTCCCCGAGAGCCGCTATCTCAACTTCTACGACGCGGCCGCCCCTCTGGTCACCTTCGAGAGCGTGGACATGGACCATGCCTGGTTCGCCTCCCGGTACGACAAGGGCACGCCGGATTATGTCAACTGCGCGATGACGGAGGAGGAGTACGGCGCCTTCTGGACCGAGCTGTGCGCCGCCCAGGAGGCCGAGGTCCACGGCTTTGAGGACAGTCAGGTTTTCGAGGGCTGTATGCCGGTGGAGGTCATGGCCCGCCGGGGCCGGGACACGTTGCGGTACGGCCCCCTCAAGCCCCGGGGCCTCAAGGACCCCAATACGGGGCGGGAGCCTTACGCCGTGGTGCAGCTGCGCAAGGACAACGCCGACGGCAGCATCTATAATCTGGTGGGGTTCCAGACGCATCTGAAGTGGCCTGAGCAGAGGCGGGTCTTCTCCATGATTCCCGCTCTCAAGCACGCCGAGTTCGTGCGCTACGGCGTCATGCACCGCAACACCTATCTTGACTCCCCCCGGCTTCTGGACCGCTACTACCGGGTGAAGGGGCGGGAGCGCATCGTCTTTGCCGGGCAGGTCAGCGGCGTGGAGGGGTATGTGGAGTCCACCGCGTCAGGGTTCCTCGCCGCGGTGGAGCTGGCCCGGCGGCTGGAGGGGAGGCCTCCCGTGGACTTTCCACAGGAGACCGCAATCGGCGCGCTGGCTTTGTACATCAGAAACGAGAGCGTGGCCGACTTCCAGCCCATGAACGTGAATTTCGGGATCATTCCGCCGCTGGGCCATAAGGTCAAGGGCAAGCGGAACAAGAACGCCGAGATAAGCCGGAGGGCGCTGGACATTTTGGAGACTTTAGATACCGAATAGGCTTTGCGCTTGCCCGCGAGCGGGAGCGAGCCGCGCCGCAAGGCGCGTCCAAGCGTTTTCGCAGGCGAAAACCTTGCCGCAGGGGCAATTCACTTGCCCCGAGGATGCAGAAAAAAGAAGGGGCCCCCGCAAAGCGGAGCTTTGTGGGGAACAAGCGAAACACGAACGCCGAGATAAGCCGGAGGGCGCTGGATATTTTGGAGACTTTAGACACCGAATAGGCTTTGCGCTTGCCCGCGAGC
>JBLJBF010000178.1:0-5314 GCA_047637855.1 Pseudoflavonifractor sp.
GGGAACCCTGACGGTTCCCTTTCACACTATCCTTCCCTCCGAGGCTTTCGGCTGGACGTTTTTTGACAGTCTGACGGAGGAGCCCCGCCAGGGTCTCCTCCTCCGTCTTTTCGTTTGACTTTAGGCCTGTTATACTCTACAATAAAATCTGCTGATTCCAGCGAAAGGCGGTGGTGTGCTTGAGCTTTCTCTCCCCCCAGTTCTTCGGCTTTTTCCTCGTGACGGCGCTGGTTTTTCTCCTGCTGCCCCGCCGTCTGCAAAATCCCTGGCTGCTCCTGTCGAGCTGGTTTTTCTACCTGTGCGCCCGGCCGGTCTATCTCCTCTTTCTCCTCTTTGCCATCCTCTCCACCTACTTCACCGCCCTCCTGCTGGAAAAGCGCAGAGGCCGCGGGACATTGGCGGCCTGTTTGGTCCTCAACGGCGGGCTTCTCTTTCTCTTCAAGTACTTAAACTTCGCCCTGAACCTGGCAGGCCGGGGGCTGGGCGCGCTGGGCTTTCAGTTTTCCACCCCCGCGCTGGACCTGATCCTCCCCCTGGGCATCTCCTTTTACACCTTCCAGGCCATGGGATACGTGATCGACGTATACCGGGGCAAGATCGCGGCCGAGCACGACTTTCTGCTCCACGCCCTGTTTCTCTCCTTTTTCCCCCAGCTGGCCTCGGGGCCGATCGGGCGGGCCGGGGATCTGCTTCCCCAGTTCAGAGCCGAGCACCGCTTTGATTATGACGATTTTCGCGCCGGGCTGCTGCGGTTTCTCTGGGGCGCATTTAAGAAGATGGTTCTGGCTGACCGGCTGGCCGTCCTGGTAAATACGGTATTTAAAACGCCGGGGGACTTTGGCTCGCTCCAGCTCCTCGGCGCGGCGGTGGCCTTTTCCATCCAGATCTACTGCGACTTCTCAGCCTATTCGGATATGGCGGTGGGGACGGCGCGGGCCATGGGTTTCCGCCTGATGGAGAATTTCCGCACCCCCTACTTCTCCCGCTCCATTGCCGAGTTCTGGCGGAGGTGGCACATCTCCCTGTCCTTCTGGTTCCGGGATTACCTCTACTTCCCTCTGGGCGGCTCCCGGCGGGGGACGGCGCGGAAATACCTCAACCTGCTCATCGTATTCGCCGTCAGCGGCCTGTGGCACGGCGCGGCCCTCACCTTCATCGCCTGGGGCCTTTTGAATGGACTGTACCAGGTGGCGAGCGGAGTCACCAAGCCCGCGCGGGACAAGCTCCGGGCCGCGCTTCGGCTGAAGGACGACGGCCCCGTCACCGTACTGCTCCAGGTCCTCATCACCTTTGGCCTCACCACTTTGGCCTGGGTCTTCTTCAAGGCCGGCTCCTTCTCCCAGGCCCTCGCCGTCCTGTCCGGCATGGTCCGGGGGCCCCTGTGGGCCTTCACCGGCATGGGGCTCGACCGGTGGGAGCTGCTGGCGGCTCTGGGCGGCGTGCTCGTCCTGCTGGGGGTGGACCTACTCTCCCTGCGCGGCAGCCTGGAGGAGCGTTATCTGTCTCTGCCCCGCCCGACCCGGTGGGCCGTGCTGTGGGGGCTCCTCTTCGCGGCGCTCCTTTTCGGCAGCTACGGCACGGGGTATGACGCCCAGTCCTTCATCTACGTAAAATTTTAGGAAAGGGGCGAAGGCCATGAAGACAGCGCGCCCCCGGCGCAGGGAGCCGCTCTTTGCCGCCGTGTTTTTACTCATCACCGCGCTGCTCCTCCAGCTGGCGTCGGCCGTTCTCCGCCCGCCCCACACCGACTACGGCTCTACCTGGGCGGCCTACCGGCGGGAGCCGAAAAACACCATCGACGTGCTCTACCTGGGCAGCTCCTACGCCTACTGTGACATAAACCCCGCCCTCGTGTACGAGCACTCCGGTCTCACAGGCTACGTCATGGGCGGGTCGGAGCAGACCTTTGCCCTCACCTACTGGTATCTGAAGGAGGCGCTCAGGACCCAGACGCCGCAGGCCGTGGTGATCGAGGCCACCGGCCTCTTTTTCCAGCCCTATCAGAATTACACCCAGGTGAACGTGGGGTACATGCCCTTTTCTCTCAACAAGCTGGGGGCCATCTTCTCCCACGGGACCGAGGAGGACCTGCGGCTCGGCCTTCTCTTCGACCTCTACTTCTACCACGACCGCTGGAAGGAGCTCACCCCCGGCCGTGTCGTCCAGGCCCTCACCCCCGTCGGGCGGGACGACCTGAAGGGGCATACCGCCGTGGACAAGGTGCTGGAGCACGCGGGCGACGCCCCCACGGTGGCCGACCGGGACATCTCGCCCCAGGTCTACCGGCAGAATCTGGCCGACCTGGCCCGGGTACTGGCCCTGTGCCGGGCGAGAGGGATACAGGCTGTTCTGACCGTCAACCCCACCTACACCCAGTGTACGCAGGAGACCTACGCCAAGGCCATGGCCGACGTGGCGGAGCTTGACCCCACAGTCCGGTTCTATAACTGGAGCGACCGCTTTGCGGAGGTAGGTCTGGACCCCGCCCGGCACCTCTACGACGGCTGGCACCTGAACCAGGACGGCGCGGCCGTCTTCTCCGGCTGGCTGGGCACCTTCCTGAAAGAGGAGCTGGGCCTTGTGCCCATGGCCCAGTCTGCCGGGAACACCGCCGCCTGGACCGGGTCTGTGGCCTTCTGGCGCACCCGCCTGGCCCATTAAATGATAAAAAAGAAGTCCCGCGACACACAGCGCGGGACTTCTTTTTTTATGTATGGGAGAAATTACAGCCAGTCGGCGACCGTGTCGCACAGGCCGGCGGGGGCAACCGTGTTCCGGGTGAGTAGATCCATCAGCTCGTCGATCCGGGACGCGCTGACCGTGATATTGGGAACCGACACCGCACCATCAGGACGATCCGTCTCTACGATCTTTACGCCGTAGCTCTCGCAGGCAAACCCTTCGCTGACCAGCATCTCGCCAATTAGAATGTAATATCCAAAATCATGGTGTGCTCCATTCTCGTCCAGTTCGCCGCGCGTGCCAACAAACATCTCCCGCATTTTGTACCTTCCTCCTTAAAATGTGGTGTCTATCGTACATTATATAGTTCTTCCCATTATTTACAAGTTCTTTTCACCGCAGGATTCGACGCCCCAAATTTGTTATGTAAATAGCAATCAAAAATCGGCAGAAAAGGGCGATGTAACTTGTCTTATTTCGCCGTTTCCTGTCGTAAAATTTTTTAGTTTCCAGTTATCCACGCTTGTTTTTTTCCTCATCCCCTGATACTATAGGCCCCTGGAGGGATTCGACATGATTTTCTTGACATGGCTTTCCCGTATGCGGGAGCCGTCCTGGTACATACTCACCCGGTGCATTTTTCTCGCCTGCGCCATGCTCTGCTCGGCGCTGGTGGTCCTGGTATGGGCGGGGAGCGCGGCCGTCAGCGGCAGCTTCCTGTACAGCTACGCCCAGCACACGGCCGCTATGGCCCTGACCGTTCTGGCCGCGGGCGGGATCGGCAGCGCGCTCATGGAGGACATTCTGTCCCGGAGATAGCGCCCGCCAGTCTGTAAAAAGAACCGATCCCCCGTCGTCAGCAGGACGACGGGGGATCGGTCTTTTTATGAATTTACGCGGTTACCGCTTGGCGTACATGGCCTTGATGGCCTCGGTGAGCGCGGGGACGACCTTGAAGAGGTCGCCGGTGATGCCGTAGGCAGCCGACTCGAAGATGGGCGCGTTGGCGTTCTTGTTCACGGCGATGATGCACTCGCTGTCCTGCATCCCGGCCAGGTGCTGAATGGCGCCCGAGATGCCCAGTGCCACATAAATACGGGGGTGAACGGTCTTGCCGGTCTGCCCCACCTGATGGTCGGCCGTGATCCAGCCGGCGTCCACCACGGAGCGAGACGCGCCCAGCACACCGCCCATGGCGTTGGCCAGCTCCTGGGCCATGGCGATACCGGCCTGGGGGTCCTTGCCGATGCCGCGGCCCACGGCGACCACAATGTCGGCCCCGATCAGGTCCACCAGCTTCTTGGCGGCCTTCTTAATCTCCAGGATCTCCACGTGGATGTCGCCCTCGCTGAGCTGCATGTGATACTTCTCCAGGGCGGTCTTCGCGGCGGCAGCCTCGTTGTAGGGCTGGGTCTGCATGACGCCGGGACGGACGGTGGACATCTGGGGGCGGAACCGGGGGCAGATGATGGTGGCCATCAGGTGGCCGCCAAAGGCGGGACGGGTCATCTTGAGGTTGGTGTTCTCCTCGAACACCGCAGCGTCCACGTCGATGGTGGAGGTGGTTTTCAAGAAGCTTTTATACTTCTCCACGTCCACATCGAGGTGGGTGCAGTCGGCAGTAAGACCGGTGTGGAGCCGGGCCGCGCAGCGGGGGCCCAGGTCGCGTCCGATGTTCGTTGCGCCAATGAGCAAAATCTCGGGTTTCTTCTCCTCCACGAGATCGCACAGGACCTTGGCGTAGCCGTCGGTGGTGTAGTCCTTCAGAAGGGGGTGGTCACAGAGGTAGACACGGTCCGCGCCGTATCCGCCCAGGGCCTTGGCAAAGCTCTCATTCAGGTCGCTGCCCATGAGCACGCCGCACAGCTCGGCCCCCAGGTCGTCGGCCAGCTTGCGCCCCTCTGAGAGAAGCTGGTAGCTGGTGGACAAAATGACGCCGTCGCGCTGCTCACAGAACACCCATACGCCCTTAAAGGCGGCGGTGTCTCTACTATCAAAAGCCATCTCTATTCTCCTCTCTCTTACACAAGGTGCTTCTGGTCCAGCAGGGCGACCAGTTTTTCACAGGTGGCCTTATCGGCCCCCTCCAGCATCATGCCGGTGCCCTTGACCGGGGGGGAGAAGGACTTGTACACATTGGTGGGAGAGCCCTGGAGACCGATGGTGTCGGGGTCGATGAGGGGGTCGTCCTTCAGCGCCTCGTAGTTATAGACGGCCAGGGGCTTGCTGTAGCAGTCCATAATGCCCGGAACGCTCATATACCGGGGCTCGTTGAGCTCCTTGATGCAGGTGAGGAGGCAGGGGGTCTGGACCCGGAGGGTCATGTATCCATCCTCCAGCATACGCTTGACGGTGACGGTATTGCCCTCCACCTGGACCTCGGAGACGTAGGAGACCTGGGGAAGGTTCAGCTTCTCGGCGATCTGGGGGCCTACCTGGGCGGTGTCGCCGTCGATGGCCTGGCGCCCGCAGAAGACGATGTCGTCCTGCTCCAGCCCCACCTTTTTGATGGCGGCGGCCAGGATCTGGCTGGTGGCGTAGGTGTCGCTCCCGCCAAACTCCCGGGCCGAGACCAGAACGGCCTCGTCGCAGCCCATGGCCAGCAGCTCACGCAGCATCCCCTCGGCGGGGG
>JBLJBF010000179.1:0-2322 GCA_047637855.1 Pseudoflavonifractor sp.
TATGGGCCGTCGTAGGGGCCCAGTCTGAGTTTAAGCCCGTAACCATCGTGGGCGATGACCAGGACTACTATCTCGTCCAGCCCCAGATCGCCGCGACCGACCTGGACAAAAATTTGGCCAAGAGGGCCCTGCGCCCGGGGGACGAGATCATCCTCCGGGCTGACGGGCTGTTTGACGGCAAGGTCGTGCGGTCTTAGCTAGGAGGATTGCCATGAGGCTTGAGGAAAATCTTGCCCAGATTTGGGCGCGTATCGCCGCCGCCGCGCGGGAGGTTGGGCGAAGTCCCGGCGAGGTGACGCTGGAGGCTGCCACCAAGACCCAGAGCACCGAGACCATCCGCGCCGCCATCGCCGCAGGGCTCACCGTCTGCGGAGAAAACCGGGTCCAGGAGCTCACCGCTCATTTGAGCGACTATGCCTATGACGGGGCTGCCGTCCACTTCATCGGCCATCTCCAGACCAACAAGGTACGCATGGTGGTGGGGCGGGTGGATCTCATCGAGTCGGTGGACTCGGTGCGTCTGCTGGAGGCCATTGAGGCCAGGGCCGCTAAGATGGGATTGGTGCAGGATATTTTGCTGGAGGTCAACATCGGCAGAGAGGAGCAGAAGGGGGGCGTTTTTCCCGAGGATGTGCCCGCCCTGGCCCTGCAAACGGCCCAGCTTTCCCATGTGCGCCTGCGGGGGCTGATGGCAGTGCCCCCCATCACGGGGGAAACAGGCGGGAACAGGCATTTTTTCGCCCGGATGCACCAGCTTTTTGTTGACATAAGAACCCTGATGGGGGATAATGGAGCCAGCATTAACTGCCTGTCCATGGGCATGAGCGGCGATTATGAGGACGCGGTACGGGAGGGAGCCACTTTAGTACGGGTGGGCTCGGCCCTGTTTGGCCCCCGGCCTCCCGTGAGCGCGGGCAGCATAGGACAATCACCGGAAGGGAGCAGTATTCCATGAGTTTTATTGACGAGCTCAAGCGCCTTGCCCGTCCCTATGAGGACGAGGAGGACGAATTTGAGGATGAGTTTGAGCCCGCGCCCCGGGCTGAGCGCAGGGAGAAGGCCCCCAAGACTGAGCCTGTCGGCTCCGCCTTTTCGGCCGAGCCCGAGCGGAGGAGCAACAAGGTGGTCAATATTCACACCACCACCCAGCTCCAGGTAGTGCTGGTCAAGCCCGAGCGGTTTGAAAATGCCGCCGAGATCGCCGACCATCTGCGGGAAAAGCGCACCGTTGTCCTCAATCTGGAGCAGACCAATAAGGACGTCTCCCGCCGGGTGCTCGACTTCCTCTCGGGCGCGGCCTATGCCAACGAGGGCAAGGTGAAGAAGGTGGCGCTGAACACGTACATCATTACGCCCTACAACGTGGATATCCTGGGAGACCTGATCGACGAGCTGGAGAATAACGGGCTTTATTTCGAGGCGATGTCACAGCAATCGGACGGGCCGCCAAAGGCGGCCCCTACAAAGGGCATCCGCCTGCCGTAGGGGCGGCCTCTGGCCGCCCGTTTTCGCATAAAACCACAAAGAAACGGGGGAATCGATTATGCTGACACCGCAGGAGGTCTCACAGCACGCCTTTGCCAAGGCCAGCTTTGGCGGCTACAACATGTCCATGGTGGACGAGTTTCTTGACACCTTGACGGAGGACTACACCACTCTCTATAAGGAAAACCAGGTCCTTAAGAGCAAGATGAAGGTATTGGTGGACAAGGTGGAGGAGTACCGCGCCACCGACGACAGTATGAGAAAGGCCTTCCTGGTGGCGCAGAAGTCGGCGGAGGATATCGTTGCCAAGGCCGAGGCCGAGCGGGGGGAGCTTATCCGCCAGGCCGAGAGCGAGGCCCGCGCCCGGGTGGAGGAAGTCCGCCGGGAGCTGGAAGCCGAGCAGCGCCGTCTTGCCGCCGCCCAGGCCGCTACCGCCGCTTATGTGGAGCAGGTCCGTGAGCTGTGCCGGAGCGAGCTGGCCTATCTGGACGCTCTGCCCCAGCTCGGTGCGCCCACCGCCCCTGAGCAGGAGCGCCGGGAGCCCGAGGCCCCCGTGCAGCCCTCCCCTGAGGACGAGGTGCCCGAGGAGGAGCACACCCTGGACTTAGACGAGCTGCGTGCCCAGACCGAGGAGCCCGAGCGGGACGGCGGCCTGTACGCCGAGCTGCTGGAGCTGGGCGTCAACCGCCGGAGCGAGGAGCACCGCCCCCGCCGCCTGGTCCCCGATGACGAGCCCGACGAGCCGGAGGAGCCCACCCGCCGCTTTGATAATCTCCAGTTCGGAAAGGATTACGAAATCCGGTAGTAGGGGCGGGTTCCAAACCCGCCGGGGCCTCC
>JBLJBF010000180.1:0-2574 GCA_047637855.1 Pseudoflavonifractor sp.
CGCGGCGGGGGAGGGGATACCCCTGAAGTACACCGTACTGGTGAGCCGCGTCTCCCAGGAGGTTTATGGCTCGGTGGCCCAGCAGGTGGCGGCCGGGGGCGAGAAGAACACCCTTATGGCCAACGGCGATATGCTCACCGGCTGCGCGGTGAAGACCATCAGCTCGGTCCCCCACAGGGAAGCGGTAGAGAAAGCGGACGGCACCATCGTGCTCAGCGAAGAGCCGGGCTATGTGGACGTCATCTTCGACATTGAGGCGGTGGTCACCAACCGGGTCACCCAGGCGGTCGGGACGCAGGAGGTCCGCATCGGCAAGAACCACATCGTCAAGACCAAGAGCTACGAGCTCATAAACGGCATCATCCTCACCTGCGAGACGGGGGACGCGGGCCGGTAGAACACCGGGTCGCATAAGCCGCCGCGGGGATATCCCCGCCGTGTCAGACCATCGGAATACCCACCGTCCGAGGAGCTCGGAGGGCAGTGTGAAAGGCTGCTCCGCAGAGCGTTTCGCAGCGCGACCGAGCGCAGCGAGGCACCTAGCGCGGAGAGGAACCCTCGGGGTTTCCTTCCACAGGCAGGAAAAGACATTCCATCCCTATGAAACAGGGGTGGAATGCACGGCGGCGGGGGGCACCCTCCGCCGTATTTTTTTAAAAGGGGAGATCGTATGCTGGAGAATCTGCTTTCCCTGGACGGAGGGCTGCTCCTGTGGATACAGAAGTTTGCCCGTATCGATGCTCTGAACCCGATCGCAGCGTTTTATACCCACATGGGGGACGCCGGACTTCTGTGGGTCGGTCTGTCTCTGGTCATGCTCTGCTTCAAGAGAACGAGGCGGGCGGGTGTGGTGGGGCTGATTGCGCTGGGCCTGGGGGCCTTTTTCACCAACGTGGTGCTCAAGCACCTGGTGGCCCGGCCCCGGCCCTGGCTGACGGTTGAGGGGCTACGCTTCCTGGTGGCAGAGCCCGACCCTAACTCCTTCCCCTCGGGGCACACCTGCGCCGCCTTTTCGGCGGCGGGGGCCTGGTTCAGAAACCTGCCAAAGCGGTGGATGAGGGTTTCCGCGCTTGTGCTGGCGGCGCTGATGGGGCTATCCCGGCTCTACGTGGGTGTGCATTTCCCCTCCGACGTGCTGGCGGGAGCGCTGGTAGGGCTCTTTGCCGCATGGCTCGCCGCCGCGTTCTGGCGCAAGCTGGAGGAGAAGGGGCGCCCGCTGGTATCATAAAAAGTCCCGCACCTGTTCAGGTGCGGGACTTTTTATAAGACGGTTTTTACTTCAGCTCGACCTTGGCGCCGACCTCTTCGATCTTCTTCTTCAGCTCCTCGGCCTCGTCCTTGTTGACGCCCTCCTTGACAGCCTTGGGGGCGGCCTCGACCAGAGCCTTGGCCTCAGCCAGGCCCAGGCCGGTGATCTCACGGACGACCTTGATGACCTTGATCTTCTCGGCGCCTATCTCGGCCAGCACCACGTCGAACTCGGTCTTCTCCTCGGCGACAGGGGCAGCGGCAGCGGCGGCGGGAGCGGCCATAGCGGCGGCGGACACGCCGAACTCCTCCTCCAGAGCGTGGACCAGCTCGGACAGCTCCAGAACGGTCAGGACCTTGACCTCTTCGATGAGGGCAGCAATTTTCTCGTTAGCCATAATAAATGAACCTCCTAATATGGTTTTTGTTTTGAGTAAGGTGGGTATGCCGAATTACTCGGCTGCGGGGGCCTCCTCGGCGGGGGCGTCGGCCACGGCGACGGATACGGGCTCTCCGCCCTTCTCCGCGATGGCCTTCAGGACGATGGCCAGGCTGGTGATGGGTGCCAGCATGGTGCCCAGCACCTGGGCCTGCAGGACCTCCTTGGAGGGCAGCTCGGCCAGAGCGGTGATCTCGTCCATGGAGAGGATTTTGCCGTCCATGAAGCCGGACTTGATGATGAACTTCGCGCCGTTGAACTTCTTGGCAAACTTATTCACCACGCGCATGGGAGCGATCGGATCGCCGTGGCTGATGGCCAGGGAAGTAGTGCCGTTGAGCACCTCGTCCAGACCCTCCAGGCCCACGTTGTTGGCGGCGAAACGGATCAGGGTGTTCTTGATGACCGAGTAATCCACGTCGTTCTTGCGCAGCTCGCTGCGCAGAGCGGTGTCCTCGGCTACCGTGATGCCCTTGTAATCCACCAGCACACCGCTGGCAGCGCTCTTCAGCTTCTCGGCCAGGTCGGCCACGATGGCCTGCTTCTCACTGAGAACTTTTGCGTTAGGCATTTTTGGATTCACCTCCAGTAAAATAGAAATGCTGCTTTGCGCCCAAAGACACAAAACAGCATAAAACAGATGTTTTTCGCTGCATTCTCGGCAGGGCTTACGGCATAACGCCACCTGCTGTCTCTGAACACTTTAAACAGTATAACAGCCTGAAAACAGGTTGTCAACTAAAATCTTGTGAAAGGCGGAATTCATTTCCGCCTTTCACACCATAACCTCTGGCCGCAGCGGCCAGAGCCGCCTTTGCCGTGCAAAGGCGAGGGGGGTATCGAATACTGGAGCTACCCACTAGCTCCAGTATTCGTATCTAGGGGGG
>JBLJBF010000181.1:0-3915 GCA_047637855.1 Pseudoflavonifractor sp.
CATGGTACAAGGCCATCTACCCCTAATAATGGCATTAAGCAGATAGAAAAATCCTTAACTTCGCTGTGAAAGCTGGGCAGTTGGCGGTGCAGCACGGATCAATATCAGCGTTCCTATTGGGGGTATCTGGTGTATCGTTTTAAGTTCAAGATTGATAAGAAGACCTATGATAAGATCGTCGGTGAACTCCAGGCCCTGGGGGAGCTAAACTGGGACGGTGAATAGGATCGGAACTCCCGCAGCCGTTGAGGCTGCGGGAGTTTTTGGGCTGCCGTCATGCAGTGGTTCCCCCGCGCCTATCTCAAAGCTTCCGACGGATTAGCCAATAAAAGCAAGCCCAGTTTGTACATTCAAACAAAAAAGCATTCGTCTGCAAAGTAATAATTGACATTTTGGTGCTATTAATATAGTCTATTAACAGAGTTAATTGATTATAAGAGTTTATACATCTTTCGGCAAAAAAGGACGGCAAGTGAAAATGAGAAGTGCCATCGGCAAAAATAACAGCGATTTGACCGAGATGAATCGCTCTGCGATCGTAAAGATATTGCAGCAACAGGATATATGCTCCCGCGCGGACATTGCCCGGCAGACGGGTCTGACCCAGGCTGCCATCACCAAGATCATAGCGTCCATGATGGAAATGGGCATCGTGTCCGAGGTGGGCATCATCACGGGCAGCGACAACCGCCGCTCCATTGGGCTTAAACTGAACGCGGACAGACACCAGATCATTGGAGTGAAGTTTGCAAGGCAAATGTTCGCGGTGGGCGTATTTGATATTTCAGGCAAAATATACACCCACACCGAGACCAAGTTTTCCTTTGACGAAGACCCTCAAAGGGTGCTTTCCGCGATGAAGAGGCAGATACACGAGATGCTGGGGCGGTATGAGAACGTGGTCTCTATCGGGCTTGCCGTTCCGGGACCCTACCTGCGGGACGAGGGCCGCATCGCGGTGGTCACCCAGATGTCCGCATGGCATACCATCAATTTTATCGAGGAATTCATGAGTGAGTTCGACAAGCCCGTTTTTATCGAGCATGACGCCAACGCGGGCGCACTGGCCGAATGGCTCTTTGGAGGCCACGCACAGCCGTTGCACACCCTGGCCTATTTTTTGGTGGGCGACGGTGTGGGCTCGGGTATCATCGAGCGGGGCAGGCTCCTTCTGGGCGCACAGGGTACGGCCTGTGAGACCGGGCATATCAGCGTGGACGCCCGGGGCCAGCGCTGCGAGTGCGGAAATTACGGCTGCCTGGAGATGTACTGCTCAGCGCCCGCCATATTGAAGAAGGCCCAGGAGTGCCTGCCGGAATGCCTTCCCGGTGAAAACCCGCAGAGCAGCGAGGCCTGCGCCGCTGTTTTTGAAGCCGCGCGGGCCGGAAACGCCAAAGCGCTGGAGCTGGTGCAGGAGGTTGGGGAGTATATCGGCTACGGCTGCGTTACGCTCATCAACGCCTATAACCCCGACACCATCATCATTGGCGACATCGTGTCTCAGGGGGGAGACCTGCTCCTGCCCATCATTGGGGAAGTGGTAAAGCAGCGGGTGATTCCGGAGCTGCACACCAGAGTGCGGATCAAGATATCCGATCTTAAGGTCGATCCCACCCTCTACGGCGCGGCCGCCACAGCGACAGACAAGGTGTTGAAGCTGCCGAGCCAGTTTTCGGCGGCGGGCAAAGGAGGGGTGGCAAATGACTCCGCCCGAGGCGACACGGTATAAAATCGTCTTTTGCGACATCGACGGGACGCTTTTAGACTCGGCCCATCGTATTTCGCAGGGAACAAAGCAAAAGATACGGGAGCTTGACCAGATGGGCGTGCCCTTTGTCCTGGTGTCGGCCCGCATGCCCTCGGGTATTTTTCCGTTGCAGCGGGAGCTGGAGATCAAAGCGCCCATTGTCTGCTACAGCGGCGCGCTGATCCTCGGCGAGGGGGGAGAGCAAGTCGGGTCCATTGGCATCGACCGGGAGAGGGCCATGCTCCTTGACGCCTTTATCCAAAGGGGCTGGGGACGGGTCTGCCGCAGCGCCTACTGTCATAACGACTGGATCGCGGAGAATATCCGGGACGAATGGATCGTGCAGGAGCAGCGCATCACCTCGTCGATACCGACGCAGGGCAGTCTCTCCGGCCTTAGCCCGCAGGGTGGACAGATACATAAGTTTTTGTGCATGGGCGAGGCAGAGCTGATCGCGGAGCTGGGACGTGTGCTGCAGAAGGCATTTCCCGATCTCACCGTCTACCGCTCCAAGGACACCTATCTGGAGATCATGGACGGTGCCGTCTCAAAATCCGGCGCGGTCAGGACGCTCTGCGCGGCTTACGGGATCTCCGCCGAAACCGCAGTCTCCTTCGGGGATAATTTCAACGATGTGGATATGCTCCTCGCCACCGGCGCCTCCTTTGCTATGGGCTCTGCGCCGGAGGAGGTAAAAAAGCAGGCGCGAAACATCACTCTGGACAACAACCATGAGGGCGTGCTCGCGGGGCTGAACCAATTGAGCTTCGTGGATACTATTTTCTTGCGGAAACGCAAGCGTATGGGAAGTGAACTGTGATCATGGAGCGACCTTACATTCTGCAAATGCAAGGCATCACCAAGCTCTTTCCAGGTGTGCGCGCTCTGGACGACGTGACGCTGGAGGTGCACCGGGGCGACATCCACGCGATCTGCGGGGAGAACGGCGCGGGGAAATCCACCTTGATGAAGGTGATTTCCGGCGTTTACCCCCATGGCTCCTATGAGGGAAAGATCGTCTACATGGGGAAAGAGGTAACATTTCGGGACATTAAGGAGTCGGAGAGCGCAGGCATCGTCATCATCCACCAGGAGCTGACTATGATTCCCGAGCTGTCCATCACCGAGAACATCTTCATGGGCAACGAGATCGTCAAAAACGGACTCATCGACTGGGATGCCGAGCGGCACCGCACCATAGACGTGCTGGCGCGGGTAGGGCTGACCATCGACCCCGACACCCCCATCAAGCACCTGGGCGTGGGCCAGCAGCAGCTGGTGGAGATCGCGAAGGCTCTGTCCAAAAATGTCAAGCTGCTGATACTCGACGAGCCGACCTCCGCCCTCAACGAGGCCGACTCGGCCAATCTCCTTGAGCTCATGCGGGATCTGAAAAGCCGGGACATTACCTGCATCATGATCTCACACAAGCTCAATGAGATCGCGGCGGTGTCTGACACCGTCACAGTCATTCGGGACGGCCGCTCGGTCGAGACCTACCACGTCGAGACGGGGAAGGTGGACGAGGACCGCATCATCCGCTCCATGGTGGGCAGGTCCATCGAAAACCGCTACCCAGTTCACGAGTCGAGGCCCGGCGACGTGATCTTCGAGGTGTCCGGCTGGCGGGTGGAGGATCCCAACATTCCCGGAAGGCTGGTGTGCAAGGACTCCAGCTTCTTTGTCCGGGCCGGAGAAATCGTCGGCTTTGCGGGGCTCATGGGCGCGGGAAGAACCGAGCTGATGCGCTCTATCTTCGGGCGAAACTACGGCGTCCATCTTGGCGGCACGATCGAGGTCAGGGGCAAGGAGCTCCGCGTTCCCACGGTAGCCTCCGCCATCCGCCAGGGCATCGCCTATGTGCCCGAGGACCGCAAGACCTTGGGGCTCAACCTTATTGACAGCATCCGCGTCACCACCGTGTCGGCAAATCTAAAGGCAATTTTGCGCGGCAGGCTTCTTGACCTGGATAAGGAATTCCAGGTTGCCGAGGAGTACCGCCGCTCCCTGAACGTCAAGACCCGCAGCGTTAACGCGGGCGTGTCCACTTTGTCGGGTGGAAACCAGCAAAAGGTGGTCCTGGGCAAGTGGATGTTTACAGAGCCGGAGGTTTTGATCCTTGACGAGCCCACCCGCGGAATCGATGTGGGCGCAAAGTATGAGATCTA
>JBLJBF010000182.1:0-23334 GCA_047637855.1 Pseudoflavonifractor sp.
GTTCACGTCGTCAAAGGAGAAGATGAGAGGCTTTTTCCCCTCGGGGAGCATGAGGGTGTTGCGCCGCATACGGGTCTCGCCCTTGTCGTTGGTGTACTCGCTCCAGACCGCCTCCATGGGGACAAGAATGTAGTTCTTCGCATAGAGGTTGTCCAAAATCTTATTATACTCGCCCACCGTCACCATCCAGTCGTCCAGACCCTTGCCGTCGCTGGTCTTGAAGGCGAACTCCGGGTAGGCGATGACGGGGTGGAAGAAGAGATGCTCCACCACCTTTTCAGGCCCCCAGGCCTGGGTGAGCTGCTCCGGTTTCCAGTAGGTGCGCACCGCCTCCTCCGGGTCGGCTGAAAGGGGGGCGCTGGGTTCAGGACTGGCGGAAACCGTGGGATCGGTCGAAGCAGTGGGCTCGGTCGAAGCATTGGGCGCTGCTGTGGAGCTCGGGCTGGGGGAGGGGGCAGGCTTGCGGCTCCCGGCGCAGGCAGCCAGAGGAAGCCCCAGAGCCAGGGTCAGAAGAAGTGCGGTCAGTTTTGTAGGTATCGGTTTCATTCCTGTTAAGTCCTCCTATGTTTGTAGAACCTGTAATACCGTGAGCAGCGCGTTCCGGCTGCCCGCGCAAGCGGGTGGAAAAAATGCCAAAGAAAACGGAATAGCCGCTCTGCGACTATTATACCCCGTTTAGGCCGGGAAGTACAAGGTATTGCTTGCAAAATACCGACGAAATTTGCAGAAAGCCCGGCACATTTGGCTTGAATCAACATTAGACGATGCCTTTTCGGAAAAAGTTCCGCATTTTATTTATTTTACTTAAAATTCTTACAGCTTGCAAATGAAACGATTTTCTGTTAAAATACAGGAGATTCATTCACAGCCATAGGAGATGGATAAATGGATAAGAGAGAGAAGACGGCACGTCAGCGCGAGGAAGACGCGGCCCTGGAGAAGATCCTGTATTGGATCGGCGGGTCCGCTCTTCTGGTCGTACTGCTCCGCGTGATCCGCGGCCATTCTGCGTTTTTGCCACTGGTTGGCGCGGCTGGCCTTGTTTTGTCCGCCGCCGGGTTCTATCTGGCGCGCCGCGCAAAACCTGCGGGGAAGGACACCGTGCTGCCTAACGCGCTGGGCGTCTTTTTTTTGGGCGTTGCGGTGTGTACCCTGGGCATCTGGTGCCTGGGCGGGGTGCCCGGCAGCTTTCAGCTCGCCCTGTACGCCGTGATCGGACTTGGTGTGCTGGCCGTGATCTACTACCTCTACCAGCATGATTTTGCCGCCGTGGCCTTTGTCAGCGCACTGGGCCTGTTGGGCCTGTGGCTCATCTTCCGGGAGGGGAACGGCGTCCGGCTCTACCTGGTCGTGGCGGGACTTCTGCTTCTGGTGGCGGCCGCCGCCGTTTTCACCCGGCTCCTCCAGCGGCGCGGCGGCGTGCTCACCCTCAAGGGCCGCAGGGTGGAGATCCTCCCCAAGGGCGGGTCGTACCACCTCATCTACATCACCTGCGCCCTGGTCGCCGTCACTTTGGCCGCGGCACTTCTGCTGGGCGGAGTGCCCAACGCCATGATCTACTACGCGGCGCCGGTGGCCTGGTTTCTCATCATGGCCGTCCACTATACCGTCAAGCTGATGTGAGCGTGAAACGTCCGCCCGCCTTCTTCCGGAGGGCGGGCAGGCCTTTTTTCCGCGCCGCCGCGGGCCGTCCGCTGTCATAGACCGCACAACTACACAGATAAAGAAGGGTTTACAATGTTCAGAGAAATACGCCGCAGAGAGCAGGCCCTGTCCAGGGAGGAGGCCGCCGCCGTTCTGGAGCGGGGGACCTCCGGTGTCCTGGCCGTAGCCGGGGACGACGGCTACCCCTATGCCGTCCCCCTGAGCTATGTGTACACCGACTCCAAGCTCTTTTTCCACTGCGCCCTCACCGGCCATAAGCTGGACGCCATCCGGCGCAGCGACAAGGTCTCCTTCTGCGTCATCGACCAGGACGAGGTGGTGCCGCAGGAGTACACCAGCTATTTTCGCAGTGTCATCGCCTTTGGCAGGGCCCGCGTCCTGGACGACGAGAGGGAGAAGCGTGCCGCGCTGGAGGCTCTGGCCGCCCGCTATACCCCCGGCGACGAGGCGGGCCGGACGCGGGAGCTCGAAAGCGCGCTCAGCCGGGTCTGCATGGTGGAGCTGACAGTGGAGCATCTGAGCGGGAAAGAGGCAAAAGAGCTGGCGCGGGCAAAGAAAAAATAATGGGATGCGTTAAAAAGGCCATGGAGAACATTTCGTTCTCCATGGCCTTTTAGCGCGGACCGGGCCGTCACGCGTTCAGCTTTTTGCACTTTTCCTGAAGCCAGTCCCGCTCCCCGTCCGTCAGGTGGGGCGAGAGCTTTTGGTACACAGTCTCGTGGTAGGCGTTGAGCCAGTCCAGCTGCTCGGCGCTGAGGTCGTCCGCCAGCAGAGGGGCCGTATCGATGGGACAGAAGGTGACCGGCTCGAAGGCGAGGAATTTCCCGTATTCGGTGGTCATGGCCTCCACGCACAAGAGCTCGTTCTCGATGCGGATGCCGAGCCTGCCCTCCTCGTAGATGCCCGGCTCGTCGGTGACCAGCATCCCCGCCTGGAAGGGGTGGTTGTTGCTGACGCGCAGACCGTGAGGCCCCTCGTGTACGCCGCCGACATAGCCCACGCCATGCCCCGTACCGCATCGGTAGTCTAGCCCCCGCTTCCAGAACACGTCCCGGCAAAGGATGTCCAGGTTGCCGCCCGAGCAGCCCTCCAGAAAGACGGCGCGGGCCAGGTTGATGTGGGCCTTGAGAACCAGGGTATAGTACTCCTTCTCCTCCTGGGTGGGCCGGCCCAGGGCATAGGTGCGGGTGATGTCGGTGGTGCCGTCTAAGTACTGCCCGCCGCAGTCCAGAAGGAGAAAGGCGCGCCTTTCCAGCGCGGCCGCCGTCTCGGGCCGGGGGGCGTAGTGCATCATGGCGGCGTTAGGGCCGTAAGCCGCGATGGTGCTGAAGCTGGGGCCGATGAATGCGCTCTGCTCACGGCGGCGGTTCAGCACCAGCTCGGCCACGTCGGTTTCGGTGAGGGCTTCCCCCCGGGCCAAAGCCTGCTCCAGGTCCATCTGGAACCGGACCATGGCGCAGCCGTCCTTGACATGGGCGCGCATGATATTTTCGATCTCTGCCGCGCTCTTCACGCTCTTCATGCCCTGGATGGGGTCGTCCCCCTCGGTCAGAGAGAGGCGCTTGTTGCCCAGCAGGGCCCGGTAGATCCCGTAGCTGGTGCCGGCCGGGTCCACCAGAAAGACGGCGGGGCCCTCCAGGGCGGCGAGGTCCTCCGGCAGCGCGCCGTACTCCGCCAGGACAAAGCCCTGGCCCTCCAGGCTGGCGCGCAGAGCGGGCTCGACCCGGTGGAGGGCGGTGTATACCCGAACCTCCCCGGCGGTGACCATGGCGAAGGCGAGCAAGTAGGGGTTGTAGGCGATGTCGTCTGCCCTGGCGTTCAGAAGCCAGGCCACATCGTCCAGCCGGGTGACCACCATGGCGTCGGCCCCGGCTTTGCCCAGCCGCTCGCGCAGCAGCGCCACCTTTTCGGCTGCCGACAGACCGGCGTAGCTCCCCTCCAGTTCCCAGGCGGGGGTGGCGGGCGGATTGGGGCGCCGGGGCCAGACCGCGCCGGGGAAGGGGAGGTTCATAACAGAAAGTGATTTTGCCTTACACCCGGCCTCCAGCTCCCGCACCAGAGCGGTGGAGACCACCATGTCCTCCAGGCCGATGGCCGCCCCCTCGTCCAGCTGGGACAGCAGGTACTCGGCGAAGGTGGGCGTGCCGGGGACGCCCATGCGCATCAGCGTGATCTCGCTGCCCTCCAGCTGGCGCTGGGCCTGGATAAAGTAGCGCCCGTCGGTCCAGAGGGCGCTGGCTCTGTGGGTGACGATGAGGGTGCCGGCCGAGCCGGTAAAGCCGGAGAGATAGCTGCGGGTCTGCCACCGCTCGGGCAGGTATTCGCCCATATGTGGGTCGCTGGAGGGGACAAAGTAGGCCTGCACGCCGTGCTCCGCCATAAAGGACCGTAATTGCGCAAGTTTTTCGTCTGTCGTCATGATAGTCAAGCCGTCCTTTTGTTATTTTGCCGCGGGTTTAATCGTATTGTAGCACATCGGCATAGCCGCCGCCATAAAGTTTTTTCTTTTATGCCGCCGACAGGGGCGATTCGTGCTATAATAGCCGGAGAGCCGCATCGCTGCGCTTCCCGCCCGAGGGCGGGAGAAAACTGGGAAAACGAGGGGATCGCATGGAAAAGAAACTGGGATTTATCGGCTGTGGCAATATGGCACGGGCCATGATGGGGGGCATTCTGTCCGCCGGACTTCTGAAGCCGGAGGAGATCATTGTCTCGGACACGTACCGCCCCGGTCTGGAGCGGGCGGCCTGTGAGCTGGGCATCTGTATGGCGCAGGACAACGGAGCGGTGGCGCAGCAGGCGCACATTCTGGTGCTGGCGGTCAAGCCCCAGGTCTACGCCGCCGCCATTGCCGAGATCGCCCCCGTCCTGGGGGAGGAGACTGTCGTCGTCACCATCGCCCCGGGGCAGACCCTGGCGCGCCTGGAGGGGCAGTTCGGCAGGCCGGTCAAGCTGGTGCGCACCATGCCCAACACGCCCGCCATGGTGGGCGCGGGGATGACGGCCCTGTGCGGGAACAAATACGTGTCCGACGGCGAGTTCGACGAGGTGCGCCGTCTTTTCGGCGGCTTTGGCAGGACCGAGCTGGTGGCCGAGCACATGATGGACGCCGTAGTGGCCGTCAGCGGAAGCTCCCCCGCCTATGTGTTCCTGATGATCGAGGCCATGGCCGACGCTGCGGTCCGGGAGGGGATGCCCCGGGACAAGGCCTATATCTTTGCGGCCCAGGCGGTCTACGGCAGCGCAAAGATGGTGCTGGAGAGCGGTCAGCACCCCGCCGTCCTCAAGGACAATGTCTGCTCACCCGGCGGCACCACCATCGACGCCGTAGCCGTTTTGGAGGAGAAGGGGTTCCGCAGCGCGATCATGGAGGCCATGGCGGCCTGCGCCCAAAAGGCGCGCAGTATGTGACGGAGCGACCCGGTAGCGGCCTTCTCCACGTTGACAATGGGGGCTGTCGCACGGTAAAATAGAAAAAGTTTAAACCGGGGGAGGGGAGCGCGATATGCAAAGGACGTGGAAGGGCCGTCTCGCTTTGGCGATCTGCCTGTGCTTTGTGTGCGCGGCTCTCCTCTCCTCGGTCTATATCGCAGTGGAGACGGACCATCGGTGCGAGGGTGAGCACTGCTCGGTCTGCACCCGTATCCATGCTGCGCAGGATCTGCTGAAACAGCTTGGCGCAGGCGCGGCGGCCTGCGCGCTCGTACTTGCTTCTTTTGTCATCAAATTGGCGGCCCCTGTCCTTGTGCCGCCTGCTGTTCCATATCCCACGCCGGTAGAGCAGAAGATCAGGCTGAATATTTAAACCTCCCGCAAGGGCGGGCTATGTCCACGCTGCGGCGGCATAGCCCTGTCCTTGTATTTTTGCGCCCATTTTTCGATTTCTAATTTTCGGAGGATTTTTATTTATGAGAAAGCTGGTCTCTGTATTTCTTGGCCTGTGCCTGCTGGCAGGCCTTTTAACGGGCTGCGGGGGCAGGCCGCCGGTCGCCGCCGCCCCCGCGAAACTGAGCATTGTGACCACCATTTTCCCCGCGTACGACTGGGTGAGGCAGATCCTGGGCGGCAGCGCGGACGGCGTGGAGCTGACCATGCTGCTCGACAGCGGCGTCGATCTGCACAGCTATCAGCCCACGGCCGACGACATCATCAAGATCGCGGGCTGCGACCTCTTCGTCTACGTGGGCGGCGAGTCGGACGGTTGGGTGGAGGCCGCCCTGAAAACGGCGACCAATAAGAACATGGTGGTCGTCAACCAGTTAGAGGTCCTGGGCAATGCCGTCAAGGAGGAGGAGGTCGTAGAAGGGATGCAGGAGGAGCCCGGGGAGGAGCCCGACCACGGGGAGGCCGAGTACGACGAGCACGTATGGCTCTCCCTTAAAAATGCCGAGCTGTTCTGCGGCGTGATCTCCGACAAGCTGGCGGAGATCGACCCTACTCATAAGGATGTGTACCGGGCCAACGCCGCGGCTTACCTAGAAAAGCTGTCCGCTCTCGACGGGGAATACCGGGCGGCCGTCGCCGGTGCGGCAAAGAAGACTCTCCTGTTCGGCGACCGGTTCCCCTTCCGCTATCTGGCGGACGACTATGGCCTCTCCTACTATGCCGCCTTCGTGGGCTGCTCGGCCGAGACCGAGGCCAGCTTTGAGACCATCACCTTCCTTGCGGACAAGATGGATGCCCTGTCGCTGAACTGTGTGCTGACCATCGAGGGGACAAACCATAAGATTGCGGAGACCATCCTGTCCAATACGAAGGGGGGAGACAGGCGCATACTGACCATGGACTCCATGCAGGCCACGACCGCCCGCGATGTGGAACAGGGTGTTACCTATCTCTCCGTGATGGAGAAAAACCTGGAGACGCTGAAAGACGCGCTGAAATAAGGAGGCGGTATGATGGCTCAGCTCACCTGTCAGAAGCTATCCCTTGGGTACGACGCAAAGGTGATCTTGCGCGACCTGAATTTTGCGGTGAATTCAGGCGACTACCTCTGCGTCGTGGGAGAAAACGGCTCCGGCAAAAGCACCCTTATGAAAACCATTCTCGGCCTGCAGGCCCCCATCCGGGGCGAGGTCCTGACAGGCGACGGACTGAGACAAAACGAGATCGGATATCTGCCGCAGCAGACCGCTGCGCAAAAAGACTTCCCGGCCTCGGTGGGGGAGATCGTCCTCTCGGGCTGCCAGGGGCGGTGCGGGCTGCGCCCCTTCTATAAGCGGGAGGAGAAAGGCACCGCCGCCGAGGCGATGGGGAAAATGGGCCTCTCCGGGCTGGAGAGACGCTGCTACCGCGAGCTGTCGGGCGGCCAGCAGCAGCGGGTGCTGCTGGCCCGCGCCCTGTGCGCGACGCGGAAAATGCTCTTATTGGACGAGCCGATCTCGGGCCTGGACCCCCTGGCCACGGCCGAGATGTACCGCCTGATCGCGCGCTTGAACCGGGAGGACGGCATCACCATCGTCATGATCTCCCACGACGTCGCCGCCGCCGCAAGCGACGCCAGCCACATCCTCCATCTGGGAAGCACGGTCTTCTTCGGCACGCGGCGGGAGTACCTGCAAAGCGACCGGGGGCGGGCCTTCGCCGGCCTGAAGGGGGGGGACGGGGAATGAGCGCTATTCTGGAAAAGCTCGCTCTGTACTGGCAGTACCCCTTCGTGCGCTATGCCCTTGTAACCGGCGTCCTGATCGCCCTGTGCTCCTCCCTACTGGGAGTGACTCTGGTGCTGAAGCGGTTCTCCTTTATCGGGGACGGCCTCTCCCATGTCGCCTTCGGGGCCATGGCCGTCGCCGCCGTTTTGAACCTGTCCGGCAGTATGCCGTTCGTGCTGGCGGTCACCGTGTTCTGCGCGGTGCTGCTCCTGCGCACGGGGCAGAACACAAAGATCAAGGGGGATGCCGCTGTCGCCATGCTCTCAGTCAGCGCGCTGGCGATCGGCTATCTGCTGATGAATCTGTTCTCCACCTCGTCCAACCTGTCGGGCGACGTGTGCAGCACCCTCTTTGGCTCCACGTCGATTTTGACTTTGAGCAGCACCGAGGTGTGGCTGTGCGCGGTGCTGTCTGTGGTGGTGGTCGCCGTGTTCCTCCTGTTCTACCATAAGATCTTCTCGGTCACCTTCGACGAGGAGTTCGCAAAGGCCACCGGGACGAGAGTGAACGCCTATAATCTGCTGATTGCCGTTGTCATCGCGGTCATCATCGTCCTGGCTATGAACCTGGTGGGCTCCCTGCTCATCTCCGCGCTGGTCATTTTCCCCGCGCTCTCGGCCATGCGGGTATTCAAGAGCTTCCGGTCCGTGACGGTCTGCTCCGTGGTGCTGTCGGTCTTCTGCGCGCTGCTGGGGATACTGATCTCCATTTTGGCAGGCACCCCCGTTGGCTCGACCATTGTGGCGGTTGACCTGGCGGCCTTTGGGCTCTTCTCCGTGACGGGTCTGGCCGTGAGAGGGGGTGCGGCATGAGGACTTGGCGTGTTTTTCTGTCGCTGCTCACGCTGCTCGTTGCCCTGTCCGCCTGCGGGGGACCTTCCGGGGTCCCCGATGCCGGAGGGCCCCCGGCCGTAGAGCAGACCCCGGCCGGGACCGTTCCGTCCCCCTCCGCCGGGGGCATAGACGTGGACCTGACCCAGCTGAGCAGCACGATGGTCTATTCCGAGGTCTACAACATGATGATGTACCCGGAGCAGTATGTCGGGAAACAGGTGAAAATGAAGGGCCGGTTTTCAGTCTATGAGGATAAGAGCACGGGAAATCTCTACTTCGCCGTCGTGATCTCGGACGCGGCGGCCTGCTGCGCCCAGGGGATCGAGTTCGTGTGGGAGGGGGAGCACACCTATCCCCGGGACTATCCCGAACCGGGGACCGAGATTACCGTGGTCGGCGGGTTCCAGACCTATGAGGAGAACGGGATCAGCTACTGCCGCCTGACCGACGCGGACTTCATATAGGGCAGACCGCGCGGGCGGGACCCCAGTCAAAGGGTCCCGCCCGCGCGGTTAGCTTGTGTTATCTATTGTGACCGGGACGCAAAGCGTCCTCAAACTGTCAAAAAACGCCCAGCCGAAAGCCTCGGAGGGAGAGATAATGTGAAAGGGAACCGTCAGGGTTCCCTTTCGCGTGCAGGGAAACCCTGTTTCATCACTTTTTTAAAGTGATGAAACAGGCTGCGGACGCAAAGCGTCCTGTTGTCTCTGCCCGCTAGACCCTCAGCAGGCCGCGGAAGCCCCGGCCGGAGTAGTAGGACTCGGCCCCGTTATGGTAGACAAAGACGGTACCGTAACGGCGGTCGCAGAACAGCGCTCCGCCGAGGGCCCTGATGTCGGGCGGGGTTTTGATCCAGCTCGACGTCTTGGTGTCGAAGGCGCCAAGACGCTGCAAGGCCCGGTACTGCTCCTCGGTCAGCAGCTCGATGCCCATGGCTGCCGCCATATCCTCGGCGCTGGTCTCCGGCTTATGCTCCTTCCTGGAGTCCAGGGCCTCCCGGTCGTAGCAGATGCTCCTGCGGTCCTTCGGGGTCTCGGCCGCGCAGTCATAGAACAGATACGCGCCCGTCTCCCCGTCCGTGCCCACCACGTCCGGCTCCCCACCGGTGCGTTCCATCTCGTTGAGGGACCACAGCTTCTCCGGGCTTTTCTCCAGCCTCTCCTGTACCTTGGACCACGGTATGCCTTGGTGCCGCCCGCCGTTTTCCTCAAAGCGGGCCTTTAAAACGTCCAGCAGCGCCTGCCGCCGGTCAATTGGTAATTCCTTTTTTTCCGTTCCCATAGAGCACCTCCTACTATTTTATCAGATGGAACCGTAAAAAACAATCAGGAACTCTCCCTCTCCCGGCGGCGCGGGGAACACATAGGGACTTGCCGCGCCCGAATAGAATAGAGCATCAGCGTCTGTTTGGAGGGAATGTATGTGATACCGTCCTGGATTCTTTTGATGCTCCACAGTCTCTTCGTCACCCTTCGCCTCTCGGGGGGCAGCGGCTCCTTTCCCCGTCCCCTGAAAGCTGACGAGGAGAGGCTTTACATAGAACGCCTTCAGGCCGGGGACATGGAGGCCCGCAATATCCTCATCGAGCACAACCTCCGCCTGGTGGCGCATATCATGAAAAAATATTATACCCAGACCGCCGATCAGGACGACCTCATCTCCATCGGCACTATCGGGCTGATTAAGGGGATCACCACCTTCAAGCCCGACAAGAACGTCCGCCTGGCCACCTATGCCAGCCGGTGCATTGAAAATGAGGTGTTGATGTACTTCCGCTCCCAGCGCAAGCTCCAGGGCGAGGTCTCCCTGTCCGACAGCCTGGACGCCGACGGGGACGGGAACGCGCTCTCCCTCATGGACGTCATCAGTGTGGATGACAATATGCTCGACGATCTGGACGCGCGGGACTCCTGCATCCGGGTCCGCCGCTGTGTGGCCGACCGACTCACCGGGCGGGAGAATCTGATCATCACCCTCCGCTACGGCCTGAACGGCGGCCACCCCCTCACCCAGCGGGAGATTGCCGCCCAGTGCGGCATCAGCCGCTCCTATGTCTCCCGCATCGAAAAAAAGGCGCTCAAAAAACTGGAGGAGGCCATGGGAGAGCGGGGCTGAGGAGAAAAAATGCAAAACCCTCGCGCGCGGGGTGCATTTGTGGTATCCTATTCCCTGAAAGAACTGCGGGAGGGGAAGGGACATGAGGAATACCGACAGGGGGGGCGGCCCCCGGTGCTATCTCGTGGGCGCGGGGGAGCGCACGCAGGACCGGCCGACGCCCGGACCCGGCGACCTGGTCATCGCCGCCGACGGCGGCGGGGCCTGGCTCGCCGCACTGGGGATGGCACCCGATCTATTGGTGGGGGATTTCGACTCTCTGGGAGAGATCCCCGCAGGGCCCGCCGTCGTCCGCCTACCCGTCGAGAAGGACGACACCGACATGATGGCCGCCGCCCGCCTTGGGATAGAGCGGGGCTGCCAGCACTTTGATATCTACGGCGGCACGGGGGGCAGGTTCGACCACACCCTGGCGAACCTGCAGATCTTGACCTGGCTGGCCCGCCGGGGCTGCGGGAATACCCTCTACGGCCAGGGTTGGGCCGCCAGCGCGGTGTCGGGCGGAGAGCTGCGCCTGGAGGGGCGGACGGGGGGCACGGTGTCGGTCTTCTGTCAGGGGGACACCGCCCGTGGCGTGACCTTGGAGGGCCTGAAGTACCCCCTGACAGGGGCGGACCTCACCTGCGAGTTTCCCCTGGGCGTGAGCAATTCCTTCCTCGGCGTACCTGCCCGGGTGGCGGTGGAGGAGGGGACCCTCCTGGTGGTGTGGGAGCGGTAGGCCGCCCTATTCCCCATCGGGGGGCGGCAGTCTGCCGTCGCCGGCAAGCCCCAGCGCGTCCTTGACCGCCGAGGTGAAGGTGATGGCCTCCCCGCCGTATTTGGCCCGTATTTTGTCCATGGTCTGCTCCAGACGCTCGCGCCGCTCCCGCCGGGGGGCGGCGTCCTCTTCGAAGAGGGAGAGCTGCTCGGACACCTCATCCTCCCCCACCAGGTTCTGTGCCGTGACGGTGAGGGCGCGGATGGGGTTTTTCATATTCCAGGACACGGCGATGAGCTCCATGACCGCCCCGCCGATCTCCCGGGCGGTGTAGCTGGGGGCGGGTAGCGGCTTCTGGCGGCAGATGTCTTTAAAATTGGGGTCCCGAATGGTGACCTGGACGGTGGCGCACCGCAGCCCGTGTCCCCGCAGGCGGGCGGCCACCTCGTCGGCCAAGGCCGCCACGCCGGTGCGCAGGTCCTCTTTCCCCAGAAGATTGCGCTTGAAGGTGAGTCCGCTCCCCACCGACTTGGGGGGCGCGGCTGCGGCGGCGGGGGAGACCGGCTCGCACTCGGCCCCGGTGGCGTAGTCGTGGAGGGTGGCCCCCTGCTTGCCCAGCAAAGTGACCAGCGGCTCCCGGCCGAAGCGGGCCAGGTCCCCGATGGTGTGGACCCCATACCCACGCAGCAGCTCGGCCGACACCCGGCCCACAAAGAGCAGGTCGGTCACCGGGAGGGGCCAGAGGAGGTCCCGGTAATTTCCCCGGGTGATGACGGTGGTGGCGTCGGGCTTTTTATAGTCGCTCCCCATCTTGGCGAAGACCTTGTTGAAGGATACCCCCGCCGATACCGTGAGCCCGGTGTCCCGTCTCACCGTTTCCCGCACCAGATCGGCCACGGTTTTCCCGTCCCCGCCCCACAGATGGGCCGAGCCGGTCACGTCCAGCCAGCTCTCGTCGATGGAGAAGGGCTCCACCAGGTCGGTGAAGCGGTTATAGATGCCGTTGACCACCTTGGACCATCTGCTGTACGCTTCCCGGTGGGCGGGCAGGAGCACCAGTTCGGGGCACTTTTTCTGCGCCTGCCACACGGTCTCGGCCGTCTTCACCCCGCAGGCCTTGGCCGCCTCGTTCTTGGCCAGGACGATGCCGTGCCGGGAGGAGGGGTCGCCGCACACGGCCACCGGCTTGCCGCTGGCCCTCAGCTCGGGGAGAGAGAGCAGCTCCACCGAGGCGTAAAAGCTGTTCAGGTCGCAGTGCAGTATGATCCTGTCCATCCCCAGCCCTCCCCCGGTGGTTTTCTGCCACTATTATAATATATCTCCCTCCCGCTGTCAAACGTTTGTTCTATATTGTTCGCGCCTTTTTATTCCAGGGAATAAAAAACGCTCAACCGAAAGTCTCGGAGGGAGGGATAGTGTGAAAGGGAACCGTCAGGGTTCCCTTTCGCGTGCAGGAAAACCACTTTTTGAAACCTCTTACGGTGTTTCAAAAAGTTTTTCAGCCTGTCAAAGAAGTTCCGTAGGACTTCTTTGACAGGCTGAAAAACGCCCGGCCGATCGGCCGGGCGTTTTTGTTTTAAATCAGACCTTTGTGCAGAAGGGGGGAGACCTTTTTGTACAGAGGCAGCGCCAGCAGAGTGAGAAGAATCCCCTTGATCAGATTGAAGGGGCAGAAGGCGATTAAAATCAACGTGAATTTGTCATGGATGGCCGGGGTTATGGCGGTACCGATGCCCACGATCATCTCCTCGCTCCAGCCCATGACCATACCGTAGAGGGGGATGGTCACGTAGTAGTTTATCAGCGCACCCGCCGCGATCATGGCGAGAATGCCCACGCAGAGACCCAGCACGGCGCCCCTTTTGGTCTTGTGCCGCTGGTAGAAGAACCCCACCGACCAGACATAGGCCGCACCGACGATGAAGTTTGCCAGGTCGCCCACGCCGCCGGTGGTGGAATTGATCAGGTGGATAAGGCACTTTACCAGCTCGATGAGAACCCCGGCCAGCGGCCCCATGGCCAGGGCACCGATGAGGGGGACCAGATCGGAGAAGTCCAGCTTGAGAAAGCCGGGAAACATGGGCAGCGGAAACTCCAGCAGCATGACTACCCAAGCTACCGCGGCCATAACGGCAATCTTGACGATATAGTTGGTGGTGAGGATCTTAGACCGCCTGCGGGGAAAGGACACGGACGATTCGGACATAAAAAACACTCCTTAGGACAAGATAACACCCGAAAAGCAATGCCTTCCAGGTGTTAATATCGATAAGGAGGTGCGCGCATTAACACATCTTCTTCCATCCAGACTTGGCGCCATATGGCGCGTCACTGTCGGTCCCGGAGTTACACCGGGTCAGCCGTTATGGCTCGCGGACTTTACCGCCGATCGGGAATTTCACCCTGCCCTGAAGACATCTATTCGATTGTTTCCTCTCTATTATAGCGTTTTGGCGGAAAAATGCAAGCCCAAATCAGAAGGAACCTCGAATTAGCACAAATGTTCCAAAAAACACATTGACTATGCCCTCGGGATATACTACAATAGAAAAAACAAAGTTTCCATCGGGGGGGACAAGACCGCGTGCAACAAGATATCACCTGCTGTTTTACGGGCCATCGGCCCGATAAGCTGCCCTGGGGTACGGACGAGGGGGACCCGCGCTGTATAGATTTGAAGGAGCGGGTCGCCGCCGCCCTGGAGGCGGCCTATGAGAAGGGGATGCGGCACTTTATCTGCGGCATGGCTCTGGGCGCGGATATTTACTTCTGCGAGGCGGCGCTGGACCTGCGGCGCAGGTATCCGGGCGTGACGGTGGAGGCCGCCATCCCCTGCGAGGAGCAGGCAGCCCGCTGGAGCGAGCGTGACCGGAACCGCTACTTCGGGCTGGTCAAGGACTGTGACTATGAGACCATGGTCCAGCACCATTATGACAGGGGCTGTATGCTCCGCCGCAACCGCTACATGGTGGACCGCTCCTCCATGCTCATCGTCGTCTACGACGGCCTGCTGGGCGGCACCATGTACACCCTGGCCTACGCCATGAAAAAGGGCTTGGAGATCGTAACGCTGGCCCTGGCCTGACCTGACCTGCCCGCACGGGTGGGTCAGGTCGGCGCTTTTTTTTGCCCAGGCTCTGAATCTGCCGCGCCCGGCGGGGCGCTCTCCCGGATAGGACTTGCGGCGGAGGGGGGTGGGCGTTATACTATAAGGTAAAATAAAGACGAAACAGGCAGAAGGGGATAGGTGTCATGAGAATCGAGCAGGGTGCGCGCATCATCGTGGAGCGCTGGATACAGGCGAAGCCGGAGGATGTGCTGCACTTTATCACGGATGAGACAAAGCTGCGGGAGGCGGAGGCCTTTCGTGCCGCCTCCGAGGCCTGCGGTGCGATGCCCAAGATATCGGTGCTGCAGGCCAATTCAATACAGTCCGGGGACAGCATTGAGGAGATGCGCCATATCATGTCCTATGCCACCGCCATCGTGGGGGCTACGGACGTCTCTTTTATTACGACCAACGCCGTGAACTACGCGCTGCGCCACGGGGCGAAGTTTCTGTCTCTGCCCCTGTCAACCAACGACGGCTCCTCTCTGCTGGAGCAGGAGTTTTTGCAGATGGACCCCCGCCGCGCGGCCCGGCTGGCCCGCCCGCTCCTGTTCGCGCTGCGGTCGGCGGCCCATATCCGCGTCATCACCGCCGCGGGCACCGACCTGACGCTGTCCGTACGGGGGCGCAGGCCAGGGCTGTTCAACGGCGTGGCGGCCCGCCCGGGCGTGTGCGCCTCGGCCAGCTTTGAGGTGTACATACCGCCCGTGGAGCACGAGACGAACGGCGTGATCGTACTGGACGGCTCCATGGGCTACATCGGGCTCGTCACCGAGCCGCTGCGGCTGGAATTTCGCGGCGGATATTTGACCGAGATCCCGGACACTCCCAGCGGCCTGCGCCTGCGGGAATTCTTACAGGGCTTTCAGGACCCTGAGATGTACTGCGCCGCAGAGTTCGGCATCGGACTGAACGAGCTGTCCCGCTGCAGGGGTGCCTCCTATGTGGAGGACGAGTCGGCCTACGGCACCTTTCACATCGGCCTGGGGCGCAATCTGGCGTTGGGCGGCGCACACGATTCGGCCGGGCACTTTGACATCGTATCTCATGCCCCTACCATCTACGCCGACGGCGCGCCCATCATGCAGGACGGCGTGGCCTGCCGGGGCGCGCTCGGCTGGTTTCTGAAGGGAAAATGTGACAGATGAGGAAGTTGATTTTTGTACAAATTACCAAATTCTCCGCGTTGATGTATTAAAGTGAAAGAAGATATTGCCGATTTTTGTTTTTTGTGCTACTTTAATACAAATGGAGGCGCTGTATCCTGCTGAATGTGTGGGCAGCCGAGTACGGCGTCTTTAAATTTGCAAAAGGGAGAGTTCTTATGGAAGTTATCAAGCTCGTTGGTGTCCTGATCGTGATCGTCGGCTTTGTGCTCAAACTCGATACCCTTGCAGTCGTTGTGGTTGCCGGTCTGGCCACCGGCCTGGTCGCGGGCATGGACCCGATGGCGATCCTGAGTACCCTGGGCAAGGCGTTTATCACCAACCGGACCGCCACGCTGTTCGTGCTCACCCTGCCGGTCATCGGCCTGTGCGAGCGCTACGGCCTGAAGGACAAGGCGGTCGATCTGATCAAGTCGATGAAGAACGCCACCACGGGCCGCCTGCTGGCCGTGTGGCAGGCTGTTCGTACCGTCGCATCCGCCTTTTCGCTGCGTGTCGGCGGCCATCCCCAGTTCATTCGCCCCCTGATCAACCCCATGGCCCAGGCGGCAGCCGTGGCCCAGTATGGAGAGATCGACGAGTCCACCGAGGATAAGATCAAGGGCCTGTCGGCGGGCACGGAGAACTACGGCAACTTCTTTGCGCAGAACTGTTTCATGGGCGCTTCGGGCACACTGCTGATCGTCACCACCCTGACTGAGCAGGGCTATCCGGTGGACGCGCTGCAGATTGCCGGGCAGTCGGTCCCCGTCGCGGTGATCTCCGTGGTGGTCGGCGTCGCCTACGCCCTGATCTGGGATCAGATCTTCAAGCGCCGCTATGCCTCGAAGGCGAAGAAGGGGGCGAAGTAACATGACGATCAGTGCGATTGTTGCTGAGGTTTTCTACTGTATCATCGGTATCGTGTTCATCCTGAACGGGCTCAAGGCCCTGAAGGACAGCGAGCTTGGGCCCCGTTACTTCACCGCCGCGTTCTGGTTCCTTCTGGCGTTCACCTTCATCGTGGGCCCCTATGTGCCCCAGTGGGTCGTGGGCGTATGCGTGATCGTGATGGCGGCGCTCACTGCTCTGGGCAAGGTCAAGCAGAGCAAGAGCGACACGCCGTCCGCCGAGACCACCCGCGCCAACGCGGACAAGCAGGGCTATAAGGTCTTTGCTCCCGCCCTGACGCTGGCCATCACCGCCGTTCTGGTGGCCACCTTCATCACCAAGCTGGGCGCGAACAACGCCATCGGCATTTCCGCCATCGTGGCCCTGGCCCTGGCCTTTATCCTGTTCCGGCCCAAGCCTGTGTACGCGGTGAAGGACGGCACCCGCCTGATGGACAACGTGGGTACTACCGGCATTCTTCCGCAGGTCCTGGCCGCGCTGGGCGCCCTGTTCACCGCGGCCGGCGTGGGCGACGTGATCGCCGCCGGCGTCTCCGCCCTGATCCCGGAGGGGAGCCGCCTGGTCGCCTGCGCTGTCTACTGCATTGCCATGGCGCTGTTTACCATGATTATGGGCAACGGGTTCGCCGCGTTCTCGGTCATCACGGTGGGCATCGGCATCCCGTTTTTGATCACGCAGGGTGCAAACCCGGTGGTCGTGGGCGCGCTGGGCCTGACCGCCGGCTACTGCGGCACGCTGATGACCCCCATGGCGGCAAACTTCAACATCATGCCCGCCGCCCTGCTGGAGACCAAGAGCAAATACGCCATCATCTTCGCCCAGCTGCCTGTGGCACTGGTCATGCTACTTATCCATATCGTTTTGATGTACACGCTGGCATTCTGATTCTGCGTGCAGGGAACGGCCTTGGCCGTTCCCTGCGCCCTTAACAAGACAAGGCGAGGAGATCTATCATGAAACTGCTTCTTACCGCGTTCGACCCCTTCGGCGGCGCAGCCGTCAATCCGGCGCTGGAAGCCGTCAAGCTGGTGGCCGACCAGATCGGCGACGTGACGGTGGTTAAGGTCGAGGTCCCCACCGTGTTCCATAAATCCATCGACGTTGTGGCGCTCGCCATCGAGCGGGAGAGGCCGGATGTCGTGCTGTGCATCGGGCAGGCCGGCGGCCGTTTCGACCTGACCCCCGAGCGTGTCGCCATCAATGTGGACGACGCCCGCATCAAGGACAACGAGGGCAACCAGCCCATCGATGTGCCCGTCTTTGCCGACGGCGCGCCCGCCTATTTTACCACCCTGCCCGTCAAAGCGATGGTGGCGAAAATCCGCGAGGCCGGGGTTCCCGCCAGCGTCAGCAACTCCGCGGGTACTTTCGTGTGCAACCACCTGATGTACGGCGTTCTCTACACACTGGAGAAAAAATACCCCGGCGTGCGCGGCGGCTTTATGCACGTGCCCTTTGCGCCCAGCCAGGCAGTCGGCATCCCCGCGCCCACGCCCAGCATGAGTATGGGCGACATGGCGCGCGGCATTGAGGCGGCGATCGTGGCCATTGCCGAAAACAGCTCCGATATCGCGGCGGTGGAGGGGCTGACCCACTAAGGGGTCGCGGGAGAGAGGAAAAATCGATAAAAAAACGCTGTACACGGCAGAAAGAGCCGCGTACAGCGTTTTCTTATGGGTTGATTTACAGGCTCTCCACGGTGACACGCTCTCCGTCGGAGGAGACCTTGATCTCCTGAACGGGGACCTTGTAGCTGTCGATGAGCTTGCTGGCGATGGGGTCCTCCAGATCCTTCTGGATCTGGCGGCGCAGGTTGCGGGCGCCATAGGTGAGGGAGTAGGACTTCTTCACCAGGTAGTCCAGCACACCCTCGTCATAGGTAAAGGTAATCCCCTTGTCGGTCAGGACAGTCTTCAACTCCTCCAGCATAATGGCGGCGATGGACTTGAAGTTGTCCTCGGTCAGCTTGTTGAAGTAGACGATCTCGTCAACCCGGTTGATGAACTCGGGCCGGAGGAAACTCTCCAAAGCCTTCATGGTGCGCTCCTTGCCCTGCTCGTTGGCCGTGCGGCCAAAGCCCAGAGAACCGGCCGCCTTGGAATCGCTCCCGGCGTTGCTGGTCATGACGATGACGGTGTTCTCAAAGTTCACATTCCGGCCCTGGGCGTCGGTAATGTGACCGTCGTCCAGGATCTGGAGCAGGATGTTGAGCACGTCGGGATGGGCCTTCTCGATCTCGTCGAAGAGGATGACGCAGTAGGGCTTGCGCCGCACCTTCTCGGTGAGCTGGCCCGCCTCGTCATACCCCACGTAGCCCGGGGGAGAGCCGATAATGCGGCTGACGGCGAATTTCTCCATAAACTCGGACATATCGAGCCGGATGAGGGACTCGGGGGAGTGGAACATGTCCTGCGCCAGGCGGCGCACCAGCTCGGTCTTGCCCACGCCAGTGGAGCCCACAAAGATGAAGGAGACCGGCTTGCGCTTGGACGCGATGCCCACCCGGCCCCGGCGCACGGCGGCGGCCACGGCGGCCACGGCCTCGTCCTGGCCGATGATGTGCTCCTTCAGGCGGCCCTCCAGCTGGGCCAGGCGCGCGTACTCGGCCTCCTGGATCTGGCTGGCGGGGATCTTGGTCCACAGCTCGATGACGTGGGCCAGGTGCTCTACCGTCAGGGGCGGTGCGCTCTGGGCCTCCAGCTTGTCCATCTCCTGCTGGAGCTGCAGCTCCCGGCTCTTGAGGGCGGCCAGCTGCTCGTACTCCTTGGCGACCGCCTCGGCGGACTGGTCGGCCTTGGACTGGGTGGCCACCAGCGCGTCCCGGTCCCGGTGCAGAGCCTCCAGTTCCTTGCGGACCTCGGCCTGGCGGGCCAGGGACTTGTTGCGCAGGTTCACGTCGGAGCAGGCCTCGTCAATGAGGTCGATGGCCTTATCGGGGAGATAGCGGTCGGTGATGTACCGCTCGCTCATGGTGACGGCAAGCCGGGCCATCTCGGGGGAGATGGACACGAAGTGGTAGTGCTCATAGTAGCCCTTGATGCCCATGAGGATCTTCACGCTGTCCTCAATGGAGGGCTCCTCCACGATGACGGGCTGGAAACGCCGCTCCAGAGCCGAATCCTTCTCGATGTACTTGCGGTACTCGGTGAGGGTGGTTGCGCCGATGACCTGAATCTCGCCCCGGCTGAGGGCAGGCTTGAGAATGTTTGCGGCGTTCATGCTGCCCTCTGCGTCCCCGGCCCCCACGATGTTGTGGACCTCGTCGATGACCAGAATGATGTTGCCCAGCTTCTTGACCTCGTCGATCAGGCCCTTCATGCGGCTCTCGAACTGACCGCGGAACTGGGTGCCCGCCACCAGCGCGGTGAGGTCCAGGAGGTAGACCTCCTTGTCCAGCAGCTTGTAGGGCACGTTTTGGCTGTGGATGCGCAGGGCCAGCCCCTCGGCAATGGCAGTTTTGCCCACGCCCGGCTCGCCGATGAGGCAGGGGTTGTTCTTCTGGCGTCGGTTGAGGATCTGGATGGTGCGCTGTATCTCTTCCTCCCGACCTATGATGGCGTCCAGCTTTCCGTCTGCGGCCTTCTGGCTGAGGGAGATGCAGTAGTTCTCTAAAAATTTGCGCTTGGCCGAGCGGTCCTTGCCGTTGCCGTTCTTCTCATCCCGGGTGACGCGGCCCTCGCCCGCGGGGGTCTCGCCCGCAGCTGCCTGAGGGTTCTGCCCGCCGAAGAGCTTGTTGAGGAAGGGGAAGGTGGCGGTGCGGCCGTCGTCGTCCTCGTCGTCGCCATCCTCCTGGGGCATGAGGCCATCGGCCCCCTCTGCCCCGCCGAAAGCGGAGAGCATCTCATTGGTGAGACCGTCCAGGTCGTCGTCCGATATGCCCATTTTCTGCATCATGTCCTCCACGGGTTTAATGTTGAGCTCCCGTGCGCATTTGAGACAAAGCCCCTCGCTTTTGGTCTCTCCGCCCTCTATCTTTTGAATGAAAATAACAGCGACGTTCTTATGACATCTGCTGCAAAATGTTGGTTGCATTCGTATCAGCTCCTTCTTGCTGGAGGGTTCTTCCCGCTGGATAAGTAATTCTAATGCTAAATTATGAACTGCATATGAATTTCTGGTAATTTACTTGGTTTTTTTCTTTCCAACAACGGAGACATAAAGCCAGAGGTAGTAAAGAAAGGAAAACACCGTGAGCAGCAGGGCGGCCGAGATCATGCCGGTGGCCCAGCTGTGGGGAATAGAGGGAAAAAGGACCAGCGCCGCGCACACCACGAAGAAGACCCCCGTGGACACCTTGCCCAGCCAGTTGGAGGGCATCACGTCGTCGATCTTGTGGAGCAGAGACATGGCCCCCAGGCCCATTGCGGCCTCCTTCAGGAAAAAGACCACCACGGCCCAGACCGGGATGCTGCCCGCGGTCGTGATGCAGATAATGACGGTAAAAGTCATCAGCTTGTCGGCCAGCGGGTCCAGAATGCGGCCCAGGCGGGTGATCTGGTTGAACCGCCGGGCGATATAGCCGTCGGCAATGTCGGTGAGAAAGGCCAGCGCGTAGACCAGCGCGGCCCAGTACCGAGCCTCGGGAAACGGCTGGAAAAAAAGCGCCGCAAAGACGGGAACCATAGCCAGGCGAAGGAGGGAGAGCGTGTTGGGTACGTTCATAACGGCACCTTCTTTTATCATAAGTAGGGGGCGGTCACACGCCGGTGAGCAAAGTCACGGGGTTGACAGTCAGGAAAAAATGGAGCAGCGTGGTCTGCTCCACGGCCTTCTCGGGGATCAGATTTCCCGACAGGCGGAGGAGCCAGGCGGCCACGAAGAGGATGAGACAGCCCTTGACAAGGCCGACCAGACCCCCGGCCATCCGATTGAGCCCGTTGAGGCCGGGCAGCCTGCTCACCAAATCCAGTGCGTGGGAGAGCAAGGTCCAGCATAGGAGAATGAGCACGAAGAAGACGAGGAAGAGCACCATGTACGCCACCGACTGGGCGATGGCGGCCGCCACGGCCGCCGCTGCGCTTGCCGCGGCCTCGGCCATGCGCGCCTGCACCGCCTTGTCCACGGCGTTGATGAGGTCCTCGTAGAGACCCATGCCCTTGAGCACGCCCAGCACGTCCTTGAGAGGATAGGAGGGGGTCTCTCCCTCGGGCAGGGCGGGGGTAGACGCGTCCTGGAACCGCTCGTTCAGCTTCTCCTCGATGGCGGCGGCAAACTTGGGCTCCAGTGCCGCGCCCACCTTGGGGGCGAGTGCTCCGGCCAGGAAATTGGCCCCGATGAAGGCCACCAGAATGGCGACCAGCCCGAAGAGGGCCAGGATAAAGCCCCGGCTGGCGCCCCGCCAGACGAAGAAAGCCAGAATCAGTACGATGGCGATATCAAAGAGGACAAAGGGCATGGTGAATGACATAATGGGCCTCCGATCTGTCGGGTGATTTTTGGGTCAGTCCGGGATAAAGAGCCGGGCCGTATTGCTGCCGATGAGGAGCGCGGTGCCGTCGCTGCGCATCAGTACCTTGCGGGTTCCCTGAATCCCCTCCAAAGTGGCGTAAGGGGTGAGACCGGCGGTGTAGAGATTCAGCCGGTCGGCGGTGAGAACGGCCAGATACCGCCCGGCCGCCGAGATGGAGAGTACCTGCTCGCCGACCGACAGCGTAGTGGCCGCGCCCGTGCTGTCCACCATCACCAGGTCGGACATCGTGCCGGCCCGGTACTTGCCCAGGAGGAGCGCGGCGAAGCCGTCCCCGCCCAGAGAGAATTCCTTCAGATAGCGCCCGCCGAAGTCGTAGTCGCTCACCAATGCCCCGGCGTGATCCACCAGGGCAAGGTCCAGGTCGGTCAGGGCCCAGTAGCCGGAGGCGCACTCACCCAGGTCCAGCACCACGCCCCCGCCCAGGGGGCAGACGGCGTCGGGGGCGGTGTCCGCCTCGGTACGGTTCAGGCCGTATAGGGCAAGCGAGCTCTCGAAGCTGTCCACGCCCTGGCCCATGGTGACGGCGGCCAAGGTCTTGTTGTCGGCCGATACCAGCGCGTCGGTGACAAAGCTGCTGGACAGGTTGAGCTGGAGAGCGGGGGCGAGCTGGGCGCTGTACACCGTGACCGACCCCTTATAGCCGCTGGCCCGGGTGGTGACGGCCAGCCAGCCCGAGGCGTTCACCCGGGCCGACAGGAGATCCCCGGAAATCGTCTCCGGGGCGGCGCCCCGCTCGGCCTGGGCCTTGTACACAAACAGGCTGCGCCCCCCCGCGTCGTAGGCCACGGCGTAGGGGCCGCAGGACGCCGTCACGGGGGACTCCATAGCGGCCTGGTCGGCGGCATACTGCGTGCCGCTGCCCGAGTAGAGCCGGACGCCCGAATCGGAGCAGACCAGCAGATTGTTCCCCGCGGCGGCAAAGCAATCCTTCGCGCTGCCGTCGTAGTGGAAACTCTCGGCCTGCCCGCTGTCGTTCTTCTGCAAACTGTGGTAGGAAAACCAGCGCCGCAGGGCGTCAAGGCTCAGCTGATCCCGGTAGACCACCAGAACCACCGCGCCCAGCATCAGGGCCAGGGTGAGCAGAAAGGCCAGCAGGCGCAGAAGAATATTCGGTTTTCTCTTGTGCTCCTTGGCGGCGTCCTTTTCCGGGGCCTTTTTCACCTCGTGGATGCCGCTCCCCGGCTGCTTGTCTTTCATGTATATGCCTCACGTCATATTAAAATGCGGGCGGCCCCGGCACGGGTTACAGAATGTCCTCTTCATACCACAGCTTGGTCATATACAGGCCCCCCGGCGGCGCCGTGGGGCCGCCTGCGGTCCGGCATCGGCCCTCCAAGATACCGGGCACGTCGTCGGGGGTGAATTTGCCCTCGGCGGCGTAGACGCAGGTGCCCACCATGGCCCGCACCATATTGTAGAGGAACCCGTTGGCGCAGACCCGGCACTCGATGAGGTCCCCGCTGCGGGCTATCTCGAAGTAGTGGACTGTGCGCACCGTGCTCTTTACGTCGGTGCCCACGCTCTGCATGGCCTTAAAGTCGTGGGTGCCCACCAGATGGCTGGCGGCGGCCTGCATCACGGTCTCATCCAGCCGCTTGGGGTAAAACCAGGCACGGTTTACATAAAAAGCGTTTCCCAGCCGGGAGTTGTAGATGCGGTAGGTGTACTCCTTCTTGAGGCAGGAGCCGATGGCGTTGAAGTCCTCCCCCACCTCGGTGGCCTTGACCACCACGATGT
>JBLJBF010000183.1:0-6496 GCA_047637855.1 Pseudoflavonifractor sp.
GGTATCCCCGGAAAATCCAACGCCTTCGCCATCTCCCAGCGGCTGGGCCTGCCCAGTGAGATCATCGACCGGGCGGCCGACCGGGTGGACGCCGAAAACGTCCGCTTTGAGGACGTGCTCACCCAGCTGGACCAGCAGCGCCAGGCCATGGAGCGGGAAAAGGACCAGGCCCGAAAGCTGCGCGCCGAGATCGAGGAGTCGGCCAAGACGGCCCGGGAATACCGGGACAAGCTGGAAAAGGAGCGGGAGAAGGCCACCGAGCGGGCCAGAGCCGAGGCCCGCTCCATTCTGGACGATGCCAGAAACGAGGCCGATAAGGTTTTTCAGGAGCTTAACGAGATGCGCAGGCGCCAGCGAAAGGAGGAGGACTGGCAGGCGGTCAACGACGAGCGGGCCGACCTGCGCCGCCGCCTGAACGAGGCCGAAGGCAGGCTGGGCGAGCGCCCGGAGGAGGAGGCTCCGCCCCCCACCCGCCCCGCGGCGGCGGGGGACACGGTAGAGCTGGTGAAGATGGGCACCAGAGCCAGCGTCATCTCCGTGAATAAGGATGGCTCCCTTCAGCTCCAGGCCGGAATCTTGAAGATCACCGCCAAACAGGACGAGGTCCGGGTGGTGGACGACCATCAGACCAAAAAGGAGGCCAAGCGGGTCATCCAGCGGGCCGAGCGCCAGCTCCGGGCCGCCGCCTCCACCGAGGTGGACCTGCGGGGCATGACAGTGGACGAGGCCTTGGGGGCCATGGACCTTTTTCTCGACAACGCCATGCTGGGCAAGCTGGAGACTGTCACCATTATCCACGGCAGGGGGACCGGCGCAGTGCGTCAGGCCGTCCGTCAGCACCTCAAGCGCAGCCGCTATGTCAAGACCTTCCGCCCCGGCCGTTATGGCGAAGGGGAAGACGGGGTTACAGTGGTGGAGCTAAAATAACCCCCGTTCGCCCCGCAGGGCATGGGGGGCATCCGGGGGGAACCGGTTCCCCCCGGAAGGCGCGGCGGTAATACCCGCGTGTTCCTCAGAACACGCCCGCGCCGGGAGGACGGGGTTACGGTAATGGAATTAAAATAATCTCCAGGGTGTAATTTGTACGCGTAATTTGTGTAAAATGTCATTGACGACCCCGCGTAAATTTGGTATTCTATAGATAAAGTATGCGAGTTTCCATACGCAGCTTTTTTAGGGGGAAACGCTAATGTATATGAAAGAGGCATTGGTCAATAATCAGGTCGGCCTGCACGCGAGACCGGCCACGTTCTTTATCCAGAAGGCCAACGAATTTAAAAGCTCCATCTGGGTGGAGAAGGATGAGCGCCGTGTCAATGCAAAAAGCTTGTTGGGTGTGCTCTCCCTTGGCATCGTAAAGGGGACTGACATCAATCTCATTGCCGACGGCCCGGATGAGAAGGAGGCCATCGACGCCCTTGTGGAGCTGATTGCCTCCAATTTCTCCGAATAACCGACCCGCAGAAAAAAAGCGCCGCTCGCCGCGGCGCTTTTTTTGATATACAGCGTGTAAGGAGGGACGGGTGCCACCGTGAAGGAAAAGACATTGAACAGGATTTTTATTCTTCTTCTGGCCGGCCTGTTTATTCTGCGCTTTCCCGTCAGCATTCTCCCGCGCTTTGGGCTTCTGCCAATCTCCAATGAGACCGCGCGGACGATCTGTCAAATTGGAACGTATCTTTTGACCGCAATCATGATTTTGCTCAAACGTAATTCCCTTGAGAAGTACCACATCGACCGCTTTACGCTGGCTCTGTTGATCCTTGCTCCGGCCGGGGTATGCGTGAGCGAATATTTGTTGTGGGGCCGGGAACGGGTACAGCTCAGCGCGTGGGTGAACGCGGGCGTGTCCGTTGGGCTGCTGCTCGCGCTGCTGATTTGGAGGCCGGTCATGCCCAAGCGGGGCACGAAAGAGACGCTGCGCTGGGTTGGAATAGCAGTCGCCGGAGGGCTTATCTACAGTGTGGCCGGGGACTATTTCATCCATTTCCAGAGAGGGCCGCGGAGCTTAGGGGGTGCGCCCATGCCCCAAATGCTTTTGGTCGGTCTTGTGGGGATTTTTATTCAGCTGGGCAATGCCGCTGCCATAGAGGAGCCGCTGTTCCGGGGTTTCCTCTGGGGCGCTTTAAGAGAACACGGCTGGAAGGACAGCAGGATATGGCTGTTTCAGGCGCTGCTGTTCATGCTGGCACATATCTATTACCTGGGGAGCGCCAATTACTCCTTCTTCCTCGTTGTTCTGATGGGCGCGCTGATGCTTGGAGCGATCGCGTGGAAATCAAAAAGCATCGGCGGCAGTATGATCGCCCATAGTATAAGCAATGGGCTGGGGGGCATGTTCCCTCTGCTCTTTAGCTGGTAAGAGAATAAGCGAACTGTTTCTGCGCCAAGGCGTTTCCTTGGCAAAGCGCCTGAACGGCGCTTACGCGCCGCTCGCTCCCGCTCGCAGCGGCAGGGCGGGGAGAACTGGAAAAGAGAGGAGGAAAGCGCGCCGCCATGACGTTTGACGAACTAAAGGGCAAGGCCCACGCCCTGCCGCTGAAGCCGGGCGTGTATATCATGCAGGACAGGAGCAACACGGTCATCTACGTGGGCAAGGCTAAGGCTTTGAAAAACCGGGTCTCCCAATACTTCGCGGACCTTGCCTCCCACACCGAGAAGACCCGGGCCATGGTGAGCCAGATCGACCACTTCGACGTCATCGTGGCCGACAGCGAGTTCGAGGCGCTGGTGCTGGAGTCCTCCCTCATCAAGCGGCACCAGCCCCACTACAACATCCTCCTCAAGGACGACAAGGGGTATCCCTACATCCGCCTGGACGTAAAGAGCGCGTATCCCCGGTTCACCGTGGTGAACAAGGCGGAGGAGGACGGCGCCCGCTATTTCGGCCCCTACGGGGGGCGGGGGTCTACCTTCGAGATCATCGACGCCCTCCGCGCCGCCCTGCGCCTGCCCACCTGCAACCGCGTTTTTCCCCGGGACACCGGCAAGGGCCGCCCCTGCCTCAATTACCACATGGGCCAGTGCGACGGCTACTGCCGCGCCGAGATGGACCAGAGCCGCTATGGCGAGGCGATCGACCAGGCCGTCCGGCTGCTGGAGGGGCAGTTTAAAGAGGTGGGAGAGGAGCTTACCGCCGAGATGGCCCTCGCCGCCGAGGAGCTGCGCTTTGAGCGGGCCGCCGCCCTGCGGGACCGCTACCGGGCCATCGAGCTGCTGGGCAAGCGGCAGAAGGTGGTGGCCGGGAATCTGGCCGACACCGATGTGGCGGGGTTTTTCCGGGGAACCGCCAAGAGCTGCTTCGTGGTGCTTCACTACGTGGAGGGGGACTTGGCCGCCAAGGACTGGGAGCTGATGGAGACACCTATGGAGGAAGACCAGGCCGAGGTGGTGTCCGCTCTGCTGGAGCGGTATTACGGGCCTAAGGGCCACCTGCCCAAGCAGATTTTGCTGCCCTGCGAGATTGAGGACGAGGTGCCGCTGACCCGTATGCTCTCCGAGCAGGCGGGGTATCGGGTAAACCTGGTCACCCCCCGGCGGGGGGCCAAGGCCGACCTCATCAAGCTGGCCAACACCAACGCCGCCGAGGAGGTGGCGCGCTGGACCACCAAGGAGGAGCGGCAGAGTAAGCTCCTGGAGCTTCTCCAGAAACTGCTGGGCCTGACCGCCCCCCCCATGCGGATCGAGAGCTACGACATCTCCAACCAGGGGGCCGACGACATCGTGGCCTCTATGGTGGTATACCACAACGCCCGGCCCCTCAAGCGGGACTACCGCCATTTCAAGCTCAAGGACATGGACGCGCCCGACGACTACGCCTCCATGGAGCAGGTGCTCACCCGGCGATTCCGGCGGTATCTGGACGAGGACGAGAAGTTCGGCGAAAAGCCCGACCTGCTCCTTATCGACGGCGGGGAAAACCACGCCAGGGTGGCGGTGCGGGTGCTGAGCGACCTGGGGCTTACCATCCCGGTCTTCGGCATGGTGAAGGACGACCGCCACCGCACCCGGGCATTGGTGACCCCCGAGGGGCAGGAGATCGGCATCCGGCAGAACCAGGCCGTCTTCTCCCTCATCGGCCAGATCCAGGAGGAGACCCACCGTTTCGCCATCGAGTTCCACCGCCAGCAGCAGAGCCAGCGGATGAAGGGCTCGGTGCTGGACAAGATCCCCGGCGTAGGGGAAAAACGCCGGGCCGAGCTGCTAAAATACTTCAAAAGTGTAAAGAATATCAAGGCGGCCACTCTGGCCGAGCTGGAGGAGGCGGTGCCCAAGAACACCGCCGGGGCGGTCTACGAGTTTTTTAAAGGAGAATGAGCCATGCGAGTGATTACGGGCTCTGCCCGCGGCAGAAAATTGAAGGAGCTGGAGGGGATGGAGACCCGCCCCACCACCGACCGGGTGAAGGAGGGCCTGTTCAGCGCCATCCAGTTCGACGTGGAGGGGAGAAAGGTGCTGGACCTCTTTGCGGGTACGGGGCAGCTGGGAATCGAGGCCCTGAGCCGCGGCGCGGCTGACTGCACCTTCGTAGAGCTGCGGCGGGACGCCGCCGCCCTCGTCCGGGAGAACCTGGCCCTCTGCGGCCTTGAGGACAAGGGCAAGGTGCATCAGACCGATTATCTGGCCTTCCTCTCGGCCTGCCGGGAGAAGTTCGACCTGATCTTCCTCGACCCGCCCTATGCCAAGGGGCTGCTGGAGAAAGCCCTGGAGGCCGCCGCGAAGATTGACATTGTTTCAGCAAATGGTATAATAGTGTGCGAAAGCGACGTGGACCAGCCTCTGCCTGTTCTTCCCGCCCCCTATGAGAAGGGCCGGGAATACCGCTACGGCAACATTAAGATCACACTTTATAGCCGGAAGGCGTGAGGGCAATTGAGAACGGCAATTTATCCCGGGAGCTTCGACCCCATCACCCTGGGACACCTGAACCTGATCAAACGGGCCTCGGTCTGCTTTGACAAGCTCGTCGTCTGCGTGATGAGCAACCGGGAGAAGAGCCAGGGCCTCTTTACCCCTGACGAGCGGGTCGAGCTTATCCGCAGGGTGGTAGGCCAGCTTCCCAACGTGGAGGTGGACTGCTCCTTCGGCCTGCTGGCGGAGTATGCCAGAGAGCGGCGGGCCTGCGCGGTGGTAAAGGGGCTGCGCGCCGTGTCCGACTATGAGAAAGAGGTCCAGATGGCCCTCATCAACCGCAAGCTCAACCCCAGGCTGGACACGCTGTTTCTGCCGGCCAGCGCCCAGTATACTTACTTAAGCTCCAGCGCCATCAAGGAGCTGGCGACCTATGGCGCCGACCTGACGGACTTTCTGCCCAGAGAGATCATCAAGGACGTGGAAGAAAAGATAAAAAGCGGGAGGAACGGATAATGGCGACAGGTGTGGAAGAACTTCTGGATATGCTCTATGATCTGATTGAGGAGGCCAAGAATCTGCCCCTCTCCAGTGAGAAGTGCATCATCGAGCGGGACAAGGCGCTCGATTTGCTGGACGATATCAAGGCCCAGTTCCCCATGGAGCTGGCCGAGGCGAAAAAGCTCATCGCCGCCCGGGCCGACTATATCTCCTCCGCCAAGCAGGAGGGGGAGAGCATCCGCCGTCAGGCCGAGGAGAGGGCCCGCCAGATGCTGGCCCAGGACGAGCTGCTGCTTCAGGCCAGACAGAAGGCCAACGAGCTGGTCCGCCAGGCCGACGAGCGCAGCCGCGACCTGCGCAAGAGCGCCAACGACTACTGCGAGGACGCCCTGCGCCGCACCGAGGAGGCCATCGCCGAGGCCTTGGGCGAGGTGAAGGAATCCCGCGGAAAGTTCCGCGCGGCGGCCAACGCGGCCGGCGTACCCCAGCGCCCCGCCTACGATCTGGAGGTTGACGGGGAATAACGGAGAAATTATAAAAACCGGGCGCACCCAAAGGGTGCGCCCGGTTTTTATGTATCCGGGGGGATAAGGCGCGGGCGGGCCCAACATATTGGGGGTAGATTGTGAAGGAAACACAAGCTGGGGCGCTGGGCGACATAATAAAATTACAAAAAGGCTAAAATTCTGTTACAATTAGCAATAGAACATACGTTTTAAGCCCGGAAATCCTTGATTTTACACGAAAAAGGCGGGGAGAAAGTGAAAAAAAGAGTGAAAAAACTATTGCTTTTTGGTTACATAACAATTATACTGAAAACACAAGTGGGGCGAAGTGGGGTAAAATAGAGCCAAAAGTTAATGAAGTGGGGGGAGACGACAGTGACCAGCGCGACCGGTACTTATGAGCACAGCCTGGACGCGAAGGGCCGTCTCTTCATCCCCGCCCAGCTGCGCAAGGAGCTGGGGGATACCCTCTACCTCACCATGGGCGTGGACGCTTGTCTCGCCATCTACCCCCAGGAGAGCTGGGATGTGTTCACGGAGAAGTTCGCCTCTCTGCCCATGAGCCAATCCAAGCGTATGCGCCCCCTCTTCGCCAACGCCGCCAAGTGCGAGCCCGACGCCCAGGGGCGCATCGTCGT
>JBLJBF010000184.1:0-10294 GCA_047637855.1 Pseudoflavonifractor sp.
ACGCAGGCCAGCACCTCGGCGCCCTCCAAGGTCATGCGCCGGGCCATGATCAGCCCGATGTCCCCGGAGCCTAAAATGACCACACGCCTGCCCGGCATCCATCCCTCCAGATTCACGAACCGCTGGGCGACCCCGGCGGTGTAGACCCCCGCGGGCCGGGTGCCCGGAATGGCGATGGCCCCCCGGGTCCGCTCCCGGCAGCCCATGGCGAGGACAATGCTCCGCGCCGCCTCCACCCGGTAGCCGGTGGCGGCGCCTACCATATGCACCTGCCGGTCGGCGGTGATCTCCAGCACCATAGTGCCCAGGCGCACCTCCACCCCGGTCTCGGCCAAAAGCCGCTCGAACCGCTGGGCGTACTCCGGGCCGGTCAGCTCCTCCCGGAAGTGGTGCAGGCCGAACCCGTTGTGGATGCACTGGTTGAGAATGCCGCCCAGCTCGTCGTCCCGCTCCACCAGAAGGATGGAGCGCAGCCCCTCCTCCCAAGCCTTGCAGGCAGCCGCCAGCCCCGCCGGGCCGCCGCCGATTACGATCAGGTCATACATGGTGGATTTCCCCCTTTGTCTCGTGAAAAAGCATCCGGGACCCCTCGCGCTCCTGGTTTACCTCGCCGGGGGAGAGACCCAGCTCCCGGCACAGAAGCTCCACCACCCGTGGGGCGCAGAACCCGCCCTGGCAGCGGCCCATCCCCGCGTTGACCCGTCGCTTGACGGCGTCCACCGAGCGGGGCGGGATGGGCGAGCGCAGCGCGGCCAGAATCTCCCCCTCGGTGACGCCCTCGCACCGGCAGACAACGCGCCCGTAGGCGGGCTCCCGTGCCACCAGAGCGGCCTTTTCGCCGGGGGTGAGGGCGTGAAAGCGTATTCGTGTTCGCGCGCAGAGGAAATCTTCCCGCTTTTCCAGGGCAAGCCCCGCCTGTGCCATCAGCCCGGCGGCATACTCGGCGATGGCCGGGGCGGCCGTAAGGCCGGGCGAGCAGATGCCCGCCAGGTCAAAGAACCCGGGTGCGCCCGCCGCCTCGGCTACGATGAAATCGCCCCCGTCCGCGTAGGCGCGCACCCCGGCAAAGCTGCGGATGTCGGCCCGGAAGTCCACCGAGGGGATGCTCTTCCAAGCGGTCTTTTTGACGTAGTCAAGGCCTGCGCCGGTGGTGGCCGTGTCCTCGCCCCTGACGGCCTCGGCATTGGGGCCGACGATCAGATTCCCGTGGACGGTGGGGGCCACCAGCACCCCCTTGCCGTTCTCGTTGGGGCACTGGAAGATGACCCGGCCCGTCCGCGCGCCCTCGCTCTTGTCCAGCAGATGGTACTGGCCCCGGCTGGGATAGATGCCGTAGGCGTGGGGGGCAGCCAGGTCGTGAACCTGGGCGGCGGAGAGCCCCGCCGCGTTCACCACAAAGCGGCTCTCAAAAACCCCGTTTGGCGTATGGACCCGCCAGCCGTGGGGCAGGCGCTCGATGTTAACCGCGGGAGTGTTCAGATAAATCTCCGCGCCATTGCGCACCGCCGTCTCGGCCAGGGCCAGACAAAACTCCCAGGGGGAGCAGACGGCGGCGCTGGGGGCGTGGAGGGCGGCGGTGACGGTGTCGGAGAGGAACGGCTCCATGGCCCGGGCCTCGTCCCCCGTGAGGAACTTCAGGCCCGCCACTCCGTTTTTCACCCCCCTCTCACAGAGGGCGGCGAGGGTGGCCCCGTCGGCCTCGTTGAAGCCCAGTACCAGCGACCCGGTCTGGAGATAGGGCACGTCCAGCCTGACGCACAGCTCCTTTGCCAGCACCGAGCCGCGGACGTTGAGCTTCGCCATCAGGCTGCCCGGCTCAGGGTCATAGCCGGCATGGAGAATGGCCGAGTTTGCCTTTGTGGTGCCGGTAGACACGTCGTTTTCCTTTTCCAGCACCGCGATATTCAGCTTGTATTTGGAAAGCTCGAAGGCCATGGCCGCCCCGGTAATGCCGCAGCCGATGATGAGTACGTCGTACATAGAGGTCCCTCCCGAGAAAAAATAAAAGCAAAACAAAGCTGGCCCATATGGAAATGGGCGGGCTTTGTTTCACTCTCAACTACTCTGAAACAAATATAAAAATTTTTCTCACATGGCCCAAATCTCGGACCGCGTGACCGAGACCGCCACGGCCCCGGCGGCCAAAGCGGCCACCACGTCCTCCTTGCGTTCGATGAGCCCGCCGGCGATGATGGGCTTGCCCGTGGCGTCGGAGAGCTGGCGGATAACCCGCGGCATCAGCCCGGGGAGGACCTCGATCAGGTCGGGGTTGTCCTGGGCCAGGTGCTTTTCAATGTTGCGCAGGGCCATAGAGTCCAGCAGGAAGAAGCGCTGGACGGCCAGCAGACCCAATTCCCTCGCCCGGCGGATAAGCTGGGGCTTGGTGGATAAGATGCCGTCGGCCGCCGTGCACCGGGCGACGAAGTCCACCGTCACCTCCCGGGCGGCCAGGCCGTCCACCAAATCCAGATGGAGGAAGACCGCCTTCCCCGCGGCCTTGGCCCGGCGGGTCAGCTCCCCCACGTCCAGCAGGTCCCCGTAGAGGAGAAAAATCACCCCCGCGTCGCTCCCGAGCGCGGCTGTGAGGCCCTCCTCATCCTTTACCGACGCGATGACCGGCCCGTCGGCCAGCAGGTCCAGCAGCTGTCTCTTGTCCAAGGGCGCACGCCCCTTTCGTGGGCCTTAAATAAATTGCGGAATGCGGTATGGCTATTATACCCCGGGGCGGCGCGAGAACACAAGGGAAACCGGAGGGGCCGGGGCCGGCCCCTCCGGGCAAAAGACATTAGACCTTGACCAGATTCCAGAAAAGGGTGGTATTGGCGCAGGAGATGAGGGTGAACAGCATGGCGTTGAGGAAGGCGGGGAGCCAGACGTTGTTGGTTTTCTCGTAGAGCTTGCGGGCGTACACCGCCGCCACAGCGAGGCAGGGGACCAGTGCGAAGAGCAAGATCCCGTTGAGGGCCTGGGCGGGGTAGAGGGCTGCGCCGGTGGAGAAGACCAGCCCGTACTGCAGGGCGATCCAGCCCACCAGCCCGCCGATGTTGAGCAGGATGGAGATGACATATCCGCCCTTGCGGCCCCTGGTGTTGGCGTTGAGGGAGACCGCGTTGACAAAGTAATAAAGGAAGAAGAGGGGAAGATAGTGCAGGGCGGCCAGCAGATGCTCGGCCTTAAAGGTGCGCACCGCCAGGGTCCACAGCCGGAAATCCACCCCCAGGACGGCCTGGACGGCGAAAAGGAGCACGTAACCCGCCCCGATGGCCAAAAGGGCCACCAACAGGCTGGCCGCAATGGCGGGGAGCCGCAGCGAAATGCCGTACTGCGCGAGGGTGGCGCCCGCGGGCTTTTTCACCGCGTAATGGAATCCAATCGTGAGGGTGGCCGCGATAAGCGCCGAGACGATGGCCCAGTAGGCGATCTGGTTGGTGGTGGGTTCTGCAAAGAAGGGGGAGAGGGGGGCGATCTTGCTGGCGAAGAAAAAGACCAGGAACAGGAGGAAGGAGGATCCGGCGAAGACGGCCCCGCCCACCTTGAAGTGCCTGTCGCCGCTCCTGTAGCCCACCAGTGCGGCGATCACGCCCACGGCGACCAGGAAGAGGGCTCCGATCCACAGCGGAATGAGTCCCCCGGCCTTCTTATCCATCAGGGTCGCGAAGAGGAGCGCGGGAATAAAGATCGAGAAGAGAATAACAGCCCAATAGGCGGTCCGCTGTCCGGCGGTGTCAGGGGCAGGCAGGGGAGCGGTTTCCCCGGTGACGGCCAGCCTGAGCACGGGAGCCTTGAGGAGCAGTCCGGCGGCGGCGGCCACAAACAGGAAGAAGCCAACCAGGGCCACACCGTTGAAAAACTCTTTGAACATCCAGATCTGGTTGCCGGCGTCCAGGGCGGACCCCGCCTGGTTAGGAGAGGTGACGCCGTCGAAAGCTTTGGTGTAGAAGCGGATGAGGTCGGCGGTAGTTGTTCTGGAGAAGTGGTTCCACGGGTGGGTCTCGTTGGGGGTGTAGATCACGCGCAAACCGCTCTGACTCGCGCGCAGCTCGTTAGCGTCCTTGGCCACCGCGCCGGAGTTCACGGTGTAGAACTCGCCCTGGACGGGCGCGCCCGCCGGTTCAAACCCCAAAAAGGCCTTGCCCGAGTTGGTGGCGGTAAAGTCCTTATAAGTAACGGTACCGGCGACCTTTTTTTCCGCGTCGCTCTTCTCGTCGGCCGATTTGTTAAAGAAAAACTCGTCGTAGTGTGCGCCGATGATGCCCACCGTCCGGCTGCCCAAAGCGGCCTGCAGCTGGTCCTGGGGCGCGACGGCGGCGGCATAGGAGAAATCGGCCCCTACGGCGATACCGGCGTAGATGTTGCGCGTGCCGGTCTGGAGTGACTGCATCTCGTCCATATACATGGCCACCAGGGAGGAGAAGCCGCCCATAGAGTGGCCCGAGACCGAGATATAGGGGCTGCCGTCGGCGCTCTTTCTGGTGTAGGCCTGCTGTGCGGCGTAGTTGGCGGCGTCAAACATGGAGTAAATCCAGAAGGTGCCGAACTGACTGCCCACCGGGATGTCCGCCGCCCACCGGGCGTCGCCGTGGTCGTACATATCGAGAGCCAGAACGATGTAGCCCCGGCGGCTCATCTCTATCGAGGGGGCGTCCTGCATCTCCTTGGTGTTGAGGTAGCCGTGGGTGGTGATGACCACGGGCCGCGGGTCGTCGGCCCCGGCGCCCTTGGGCATATAAAGCAGAGCGCTGAGGGTGCCGCGCTCAGTCTGGAATTCCACTTCGGTAATTTTCACCGAGAAGAGCGAGGTATGGAACGCGCTGGCCAGAATGCTGCCGAGCAGAATAAGCGCCAGGGAGATGCAGAGCAGGCGTATGCCGCCCTTTGCGGAGCCTTTGCCGGTCTTTTTCACTACGGTCTCTTCCAAAATGGTTCCTCCTCTCAATTTGGGAAACGCTGCCGGGGGAAAACCGTCACCTCCTTTTGTCCGCACATAAAAAAGGCGCAAAGCGACTATAAAAAACCGCTTTGCGCATCTCTCAATCAACTCTGCACAAGTCCATATTCTGATTTCGTGGTTCGGTTAATTATAGCAGAGTGCCAATGCCAATGCAAGGGGGAGGGGTAAAATTTATTTAAAACAACGAAGAGAGTTGTGCTATACTGAAAAACAAGGAGAGGACGTGGGGATAATGGACGTGGACGGCCTGCTGGCGCAGGTGATCGGAGAGGCGCGCGCACTGGGGGTGCCCGTATCAATGAATATTGTCACTCACGTGTCCCTCAACACCCGGGCGGTGGCGCGGTTTGGTTGCTGTGTGCGGCGGGGCGAGAGCTACTCCGTCGAGATCTCGGCCCGGCTCCCGGAGGCGGGGGAGCGGGCCGTGCGGGAGACCTTGGCCCACGAGGTGCTGCACACCTGCCGGGGCTGCCGGGACCACGGCGAGCGGTGGAAAAGCTATGCCGTCCGGATGAATGCCGCCTACGGCTATCACATCGCCCGCACCGGCACCTGGGAGGCGCTGGGCCTTGCCGATCAAAAACCCGTGAACTATCTGCTGGTCTGCCAGGGCTGCGGACTGGAGATCCCGCGGACGAGATTATCCAATCTGGTGCGCCACCCGGAGCGCTACCGCTGCCGCTGTGGCGGCCGGCTGGCGCTGGCCCGCGGGCGGTGAGAAAAGCAAATAAGAGCGGACGGCACCTGCCGTCCGCTCTTATTTTGTTGCATCAGGGCCGCTTTTTCTGTGGAAAAAGTTGTGGAAAGCTGTGGAACACGGTGGATAACCCGCCGAAAAGTCCTCGATACAAAAACAAACGTATATACACAGAGGACGAATAGAGCGAAAACAGGGTTTTTGTATCGGAAAAGAAGTGGAAAAGGCAAAGAATGTTGATTTCTTTGTGGAAATGTTGTGGATAAAAGAGAGAATTCCCTAAAATACATCCAAATAATTGAAATTATACGAAAAAAACCAAAGGTTTTGAGGAAAAAAATACATAATTTTGGGGAGCCGCGCTTGCAAATTTCGGGAGATTATGCCATAATAACATAAAGTAATATATAGTGGCATGATTATGTTTTGATACAAGTGCCTGTGATGGAGACGGCGGTACCTGCGAGATATGGTAGCTGCCGTTCTGCTGTGAGAAGGTTTGCAGAGAATACGTAACTTCTGGCGAGGAGACATTGTCCATGCAAAAAAAGCTGCTGACAAGGGTTATATCGGGAATTTTAACGGCGTCGATGATTCTGTCCCTATTTACCGGGGCTGTGCCCACGGGAGCGGAGACAGTGGCGACGGCGGTCAGCCGTCGTCCCGAGCAGGCGGCGGACGGGACCGGGCGGGTCTTCTCCAAGGGTGATCCCGAGGCGAAGGCCGAAATTTCCATGCCCTTGACTCTGGATAAGGGGTATTTCTTTCTTGCCAACGGGGCCGAGAGCCAGGAGGTCACCGCCACCCTCACCGACATCCAGTACCTGGGCGTCCTGACGCTGGACGAGTACGCCTCCTTCTTCCCCATGGGCCTCGATCTGGACCGGGCGCTCTACCTCACCCACGCCCAGCGCAGCCATATCGCCACCCTGGACGATGCCGCCCGCCGCGCCCACCGGGCCGAGGCCGAGCAAAAGCTGGCGATTAAGGAGCAGTTCGTATGGACGGCCGTTTACGATGGGGTGGACTACAGCGACAAGCTCTCCATCGAGCCGATCTCCTGGCGTTTTCTGGAGGCTACCCGGGACAACGCCCCCATGCTTCGCTGTACCGTCAAAATCACCTGGATCGGCGAAAAGCCGGTCAAGTACGTAGAGCCGCAGCTCAGTGACAAGGAGCTGGCCGCCATGCTGGGCGGCAGCTCTGAGGGCGGCTCCAAGCAGACGGGCACCAAGGACCTGAGTCAGGAGTCCCCCGAGGTGCAGGAGTTCCTGCGCCAGCTCTACGCCGAGGGCCTGACTCAGGAGAACTCCGACTACGACCTCTCCGCGCTTCCGGGCGGCGACGCCCGGGAGAGCACCATCGACCTGGGCAGTCTGGGCCTGGACGGCGGCGGCTTTAACCTGATGGGCGGTATGCCCGCCAATTCCGGAACCAGTATGGAAGATACCGGCGCCGCCCCCGCAACCCCTGCTGCGGACGGCGCTGAAGGTGTTTCCCCCCGCGCCGGGGAGAGTAATATTCCCGACGACGCGGTGCCGCAGGCTGCCGCGCCCGAGTCGGCCGAGCCGGTGGCCGAGAAGCCCGCGGTGGGGGATACCCGCGTCAGTCAGCTCCCGGGCGGGGCGGGCAGCGCCGAGCCTGCCACCAACACGGAAGACGGGCACGGCCAGGGCTCTCTTTCCGAGGAGCTGGGACTGGTTGAGGCCTATTTCGCCGTCAGCGCCAAGAGCAACGCCGGCATTACGGTCTACGGCGCGGCCGCCTATATGCCCAGCCAGGAGACCGACCCCAACAGCGACCTCTACCGGCAGCTCAAGGATCTGGCCCAGCAGGAGAACCGGACCGACGCAGAGACGCCCGACGCCGACAGCGGCGGCGAGGCTCACCGCGAGGCGGAGCCCGCCTCCGGCCAGACCGGGGCGACCCACTCCTCTGCCCCGCTCTCGAATGCGGCGGCCCCCGCCGTGCCGGTCAGCAGCTACCTCAACGGCCAAAGCACCACCTATTACATCCGCATGACCGACACCGACAGCGTGGATATCTCGGCCAAGATCGAAAGCCTGATGCAGGCGAAGGCGGGCGGCGCGACGCTGCTGCCCGACCGTAAATATTACATCCTTAACAACCGTCTTGCCAGTGTCAGCGACACGGGCATTGTGACAGGCGCGGGCGGCGGCGTCGAGGGCCGCACGAAACTGTTTGCCCAGCAGACCTCCAGCGCAGGCACCGTCTTTGTGGAGCTGGCGCTTGAGGTGCGGGGTCACTATACCCTCAGCAGCATCGACGCCGGCGACCCCGAGGAGAAATTCGCCATCCCCGGCCTGGCCTCGGGCTACTCCAGTACGTTGGCTTTGATGGCCGACGGAACCGTCATGGGTTGGGGCCAGAACGCCAACGGAGAGATTGCGGGCACAGGCGGCGAGCTGGACCAGCCCGCCGTCGTCATGCGCAAGGTGGGTCAGGCCTGGGAGCCGCTGACCGAGATCGTCCAGGTGGCCATTGGGAAGAACCACGCGCTGGCCCTGGCGGCCGACGGCACGGTCTGGGCCTGGGGTGACAACAAGTACGGCCAACTGGGCAACAACGACACCCGCAGCAGAACCTCCCCCGTCAAGGTGCTTGCCCCCCAGGGCGTGCCTGCGGGCTATGGCACCGAGCTAAAAAACGTCGTGTCCATCACCGCGGGGGCCAACCACTCCCTGGCCCTGACAGCCGACGGCACGGTCTGGGCCTGGGGCGACGCGCAGTTCAGCCAGCTGGGTCACGACAAGAGCTATTCCACCACCGGCTACAACCCCAACCAGACGTCCCTCCTCCCCGTGCAGGTCATCCGGGAGAGCGGCGCCCTCACCGGCATCATAGAGCTGGCCGCCGGCGGCAGCTTCAGCATGGCCCTGGCCTATGACGGCACGGTCTACACCTGGGGCGATAACCGCAAGGGCCAGCTGGGGCAGGAGGTTGCTGACGCCTACCGCAACTACGCCGCCCCCATCAACAACTGGCACGGCGTCAGCAGCGGCGGTGCCGAGCTAATCATGGCGAAGGGGCAGACGCCCGCCGTGGGCATCGCAGCCAACGGCGAAGAGGGCACGGGCGCGCAAGCGACGCACGGCCACGCGGCCGCCATCACCATCGAAACCACCGATGGCTCGGTCGGGTACTATCCCATTGCGGCGGGCCCCAGGACCCAGGTTTGGGGCTGGGGAGACAACCAGCACTGCGCCATCGGCGACAACAGCGACAACACGGTTATCACAAAGCGCACCGCCCCCTACCTCGTCCGGTGGAAGGACGAGGGCGGCGTGAGCGGGGCCGACATTGGCGCCGGAGTGGTGGCGGTGGCGGCGGGCTACGATCATACCCTGGCCATCACACGCGGCGGATTTGCTTACACCTGGGGCTATAACGCGGACGATGGGCGCCTGGCCACCGGCAGCAATACCCCTGCTGAGGTCAAAACCCCCTCGAAAGTATGGGCGGGGGAGAAGGGCACCGGCCCCACCGCGGTCTTCGACCCGACTCTGGGCGACGGCGGCTATCTGCCCGGCGTGACGCTCGCCTCGGCGGGCGGAGCCTTCATTGTTTTTATGAAGGCCGACGGTACGGTGCACGCCGCGGGCAGCAACACGGTCAGCCAGCTGGGCATCGGCCCTCCGGCCACCACCAAGAGCGCGGCGGTCCCCATCGCCGTGGGCAAGGGCGTAAATTGGAAACTGATCTTTAATAAGGTGTGGGTCTACACCACCGAGACCGACGAGACCACCACCCCCGCCACCATAACCACGGCCCTGACGGCCCGCTATGCAGACCGACCCGGCACCGTCACCGAGACCGACCCCGCCATCCTCAAGATCCCGGAGACCCGGCTCCTCAGTACCCTCACCATTACGGACAAGCAGTTCGTCAAGATATGGAAAGAGGGGATCGGCCGGTTCTACAGCGTGGGCTTCAACCTCTCCGAGCGGGACCGGTCGGTGCCCTATCGGGCCGGGGAGAACATCGATATCCGCTATACCTCCAGTGACCCCCATGTGGTTTCCGCCACCGAGTATTCCAGCGCCGAGGACGGAGACAACAACGCGCTTCTGAAGCCAGACACCTCCGATAGTAAGCGCTACGGCTCCAGCGCTATCGTCGCGCGGGAGGATGTGAGCACCTCTCCCGTCTACACCGGCGGCTTTGCACTTGAGGTCAAGGACTCCAATAACTTCACCGCCGCCAAGGTGGCGGTGGGGAACGGCTTTATGGTGGCCCTCAAGTCGGACGGCACGGTCTGGGCCTGGGGCGACAATACCTACGGTCAGCTCGGCATGGGCGCCCTTGGCAGCGAAGTCCCCTTCACTACCTACCCCGTCCAGGTCAGCGGGCCGGATGGCGCGGGCAACCTGAACCTGATCGACGACATATCGGCGGGGGAGCACCATGTGCTGGCCCGGGGCAGCGACGGCAGCGTCTACGCCTGGGGCGACAACTCCAGGGGCCAGCTGGGTGTGGGAAAGACCCCCGACGCGCTGGACTCCAGCCCCTACCCGCTGCAGGTGGTCCGCGGCAACGCCTTGGGGACCGGCAGCTATCTGGCCGGTGCGTCCGGCATCGCCGCGGGCGGATACCACTCCATCGCACTGCTGGGCAGCGGCGACGGG
>JBLJBF010000185.1:0-11411 GCA_047637855.1 Pseudoflavonifractor sp.
CGTCGTGTCGGGCGTAGCTCTTTCGCAGGGTCTTTCCGTAGTGCACATCCTTGAGCATCATCGTAGAAATAACACCTCGTTTTCTGATACTGCGGCAGTTCCAGTCCCTTTTTCCAGGGCTTTCCCGCCGTTTTTCCCACTCTTTTTCGTTAAAACCGCCAAAGGGGCTCTCTTTCTCTGTCGCGATACACCCGGCAGAGTTGTTTTTATATTCCCCTTTTCTCTTGCGCGGAACCTCTCTGTGTGGTATCCTGTACCCAAGATAGGGGGAGAATCAAATCCCGCACAGTTGGCGCATGAAAGCGTTTTAGTATACCATGGATATCCACCTAAGTCAATCTTTTTTGTGCGTTTTATCTGGAGAAATCCAGATTTTTTTATTGCCCGCGCAGGTGCTCTGTCACAAATTCCGGTCGGCCTGCGTTTTATCGCCGGTCGGCGTTTTCTCTGCGGAAAGCTGGTTTCTGTCTGCTTTTCCGCGCGGCCCCTGGCGCGACAGCGACAATTTTCTGGGCGTTTTTTATATCCCAGCGCCCTTATATGGTTTATTTTTACTGTTGCAATTGCAACTAATTTTAGTATTTCGGTGTGATTTTTAACTTTTCTCCGTATAAACCTCGCTTCGTCATTTTAATTAACATTACCTCCCTGTGGGAGGATTTTCCTGTCAAAATTGTTTGACAGAGAAAACGCAATGTGTTACAATTTGGTTACAGTTTTGAAACGAAGGTTACAAGTTTGACACAGAAGGAGGCCAACATGGCACAGGAAAGTTTACCGCTTGAGTATAAGGGGCATCCCCTCCGCCGCAAGGACAATTTGATTTATTACGGCAGCATGGCCGAGAAATACATTATCATGCTCCAGGTATTGGAGAGCAAGAAGACCGGCGATCTGGAGGTGGCCACCAAGGTGTCCTGCCAGCTTCAGCTCACCGACCCGGATTTGAAGAGCCGGGACCGGGTCGTCAAAAAATCCGAGAAGGAAAGCCTTTATGCCGCCATGGATGTGGCTGCCGTCTGGCTCGACCGGGCCCTGGCGGGCAAGTAAGCCCCGCTCCTCTCTCAACAAATTATACGGAGGTCTTCACCGATGATACTGCCAGCCAAGGTTCTGCGTGTCGCTGCTCTGGGCACGGTTCTTTCCTCCTTCTTCCTTATCGGCGCCGCCGCTTCCAGTCTGGGCGTGGGCACCACCACCGACAAGCTCCGGCTCCGCGAAAGCGCGGGCACCGAGGCCACCACGCTCGCCACCGCCGAAAAGGGTGAGAGCGTCATCGTCCTTGAGGACGCGGGCAACGGCTGGTACAAGGTAGACTACAAGACCGTCGTGGGCTTTATGTCCGGCGAGTTTCTCAACGTCCAGACCCAGGCCGATGTGCCCATCGGGTACGGCATGGTTCAGACCGAGGGGGCCAGCCTCAACGTCCGCAGCGGCGCAGGCACCGGCTTCGATAAGGTAGCCGCCCTGAATAACGGCGCGGTAGTGGACATCGTAGGCGTGGACAGCGGCTGGTACAAGGTGAGCTTCAGCGGCGTCACCGGCTATGTCAGCAGCGACTACATGATTACCGTGAAGGATTCCGCCGGTTCCCGCGGGGACGGCACCGTTGTCGCCGCGACTGTCAGCCTGGGCCAGCAGATCGTGGACTACGCCAAGAACTTTATGGGTGTGAAGTACGTCTGGGGCGGCAACGGCCCCAACACCTTTGACTGCTCCGGGTTCTCCAAATATGTGTACGCCCACTTCGGGTACACCCTCAACCGCACCGCTACCGACCAGCTCTCCAACGGCACCCGGGTCTCCGGCTCCAGCGAGCTCCAGCCCGGCGACCTGATCTTCTTTAACAACGGGAATACCTCCAAGCCGGTCTCCCACGTCGGCATCTACATAGGGGGCGGGCAGTTTATTCATGCCTCCACCAACGCCTACCGCGTCCAGATCGACGATCTCTCCGGCTACTACTCCCGCGTGTATGTGGGCGGCCGCCACGTGATTTAAGACTGGCGCATCCATCGACAAAAATATAAAAAAGGATGCCGTTTCTTGTGAAACGGCATCCTTTTTTATTGCTGTTTTAACGAGAGAATGAGGGGCTTACTCCTCCTCGTGGTCCTCGCAGCCGCAGCAGCAGCTCCCCTCCTCGGCGGGGACCGCCGTGTCCACCACGGGCTGGTCGTCCTCCTTGGGGCCGTCTTCCACCTTGAGCTCGGCAATGCGGCTCTTGTTCTCCTCAATGTTGATCTTGGCGGAGGTGATCTTCTCGCAGAGGGCGGTATACGCCGCCTCAGGGGCCATACCCCGCTCGGCGTAGTAGAGCTTGCCGATCTCGATGTACGCTTTCTTGATGGAGTCCTCCTCGCTGGTGTTGGCCAGGTTCAGCTTTGCGATCTCGGCAAGCTGCTTGCTCTTTGCCACACCGGCCCGGCCCAGGTCCATCGCCTTATCTCTCAGTTCGTCGAAAAATGCCATTTATATGACCTCCTTTATCATCGTTCACAGACAAGATTTTTCTGTTCTGGCTCAATTCTATCTCTTTTTCCGCCAAGACGCAAGGGGGGAGCGAGAGATTTAACCAAAGTTTCATCTCCTGTTAAAGAAAGCTGAGCTGCGTCTGCGCATATACGCGCTGGTATGCCGAGATGATGTGTCCCATCTCGTAGAGCAGCCCCAGCTCGCCGCAGAGCCGCGTAAAGGCCGCCCACAGCGCTTTCGCGTTGGGGCTGACACATTGATAGCCCGTCCCATACTGCCGCTCGTATCCCGCGCGCAGCCCCTGGCCGGGAAAGCGCCGCTCCAGCTCGGACAGAAAGTGCTCCCGCTGGTTCTGCCGCAGGGTCACGCCGAAGGCGGGGTAGACAAATTTGGCCCCCGCGTCGGCGGCGGCCTCCACCACCGCGACCACGTTTTCTACGCTGTCCTCCAGAAAGGGCAGCGTGGGCATGAGGAGCACCCCGGTGAAGATCCCCGCTCCGGCCAGCTCCCGGATGGCCGCCAGACGGCGGGAGGGCGGGGGCGCGCTGGGCTCCAGCCGGGCGGCCAGCCCGTCGTCCGCGGTGGTGACAGTAAGTTTACATAAAACCGGAGCGCGGTGTTTGATGGACTGCAGGACATCTATGTCCCGGGTAATCAGGTCGCTCTTGGTGGCGATGGCTACGCCGAACTGGTAGGCGTCGATCAGCTCCAGGGCGTGGCGGGTCAGCAGGAGCTCCCGCTCGAAGGGATTGTAGGGGTCGGACATGGACCCCGTGCCGATGATGCCGGAACGGGTTTTGCTGTGCAGGTCGTCCCGGATGATGGCCAGGGCGTTCTCCTTGGCCCGCACGGTGTCGAAGTCCTCCACCCCGTAGCACGCGCTGCGGCTGTCGCAGTAGATGCACCCGTGGCAGCAGCCCTTATAGATGTTCATGGTGTAGTCGGTGCCGAACCAGTCGGCGGACTGATTGCGGAGGACCAGATGCTTGGCTGGAATATACTCCATGCTACCACCTCGTTTTCAGGAGGACGGTGTCCGTCTCCCCACTCCACTCCACGTCCAGCCCCATCTGCTCCGAGAAGAACCGCAGGGGCACATAGGTGCGGCAGCGGTATAGCTCTACCCCCGCATCCAGCGGGAAGCGCACGCCGTTCACCGTGGCTTCAGCCGAGCCGAACTCCACCGTGATCACGGTATCCCCCTTCGTGCAGGTGACGCCCTTTTCATCGTAGTCCACCGTAAAGCCCAGCGCCTCGGAGACCCCGCGCAGGGGCACCAGAAGACGCTGCGCCCGAGCGTAAGGCGGTGCGTCAAAGCTGAGATACGCGCCGTTCAGGGTGACATAATACCTGGGACCGGGGAAGGCGGCGGCGACGACGGCGGCCAGCTCCGCATTTGTGTAGCTTACCCACGGGTCCGATGCCGCCGTGTAATTGCCGGAGGAGTACCGCACCACGACCCCCTCGGACCCATGATAGGCCCGAACACGGGGGGGCTCCCCATCGGCCGTCACGTACTTTGATGCCGTTTCCAGCGGCGTGAAGTAGAGCCCGTCGTCGCTCACCCGCAGCACATCGCCCTCCTGCCGCAGGACGTGACCGCCCGCGTACAGATCGTCCGACTTCAGTATCCCGCGCAGACCAGGTGTAGAGCGAACCTTCGCCAGTGACGTAATCGCGGCGGCCTGCCAGCACTCTCTGTCATCGGAGAGATAGACCACGTTGCCCGTCTCCTCCCGCACCTGAGCGAGATAGGTGGGGCCCAAGCAGCCGACCTCCAGCACCTGCGCGCCGAAGTCGTGCTCCCGGATCAGGTCGTAATTTTCGTCCAGGAAAAAGACCTTGGTGTTGCCCTTGCTGCGAATCGGCTCTCCCGGCCCGGCCACATGCACGTCCATACACGCCAGGTACTCCTTCCCGGTCCAGACGAGCTGGAACGTCCGGGTCCCCCATGCCGCGTAATGGGGCCATACGTCGGCGTTCTCCGTCAGCCACGCTTTGCCCGTCAGGGGAAACCAGTGGACGCCGTCGGCGGTGGCGCGGCTGCCTTCAATGGTGACGTTCACGTTGAAAAAGCCCCGCCCGGTGGGCACGATGGCGGGACCGCCGCGACTGTCGGCAACCGGCGCGTAGCTCAGCCCGTCCTCGCGCGCCTCCTGGCTGGGCACGGCCTGCCAGGTCCGCCCGTCGCGGGAGCTGGAGATGCTGCCTCTCCCCTGCCCGTCGGTCTCCCGCCGAAGGATGACGGTTCCGTCGGCGTAAAAATCCCGCGTGATGAGGCTCCTGTCCCAGAGGAAGCTGTGCTCCGTCCCGCCCACGGTGGCGTAATAGACGCCGCCGGCATAGCGGACGCTCTGCACCTCGCCGTCGAACTGCACCTCGCCGATGATTCGGTAGGACTGGTCCAGCAGCATGACCATCCTGTTGCGGGGGCTGTCCCCCAGCGAATTATGGGTGCCCCGTGGGTCTCCCTTGACGCTCTGGCACATCATGTACTCGCCCCCCGTCCAGAGGAGCTGGTACTTCCCGCCGGCCAGTCCGCTGGTGATATGGGACGCGTTTTCAGAAAACCACCACGTGCCCTCATCGGACAGAACGCTCCAATGCACACCGTCCCCGGAGACATAGGCGAACTTGCCCCGGAAACCCGTGAGGAAATAGTCCCGCCCGGTGTACTGGATGTCCTGGATGCTTCCCGCTCCGAAGCCGTCAAGCTCCGACGCGCTCCAGGTCTTACCTTTGTTTGCGGAGTAGACCAGCTCGGCCGTGTCCCCGCTCTCCCGCACCGCCAGCCAGACCGGCCCGTCCTTGGTGAGGACGCGCACAGCGGTCCCCGCCGCGCGGGCGGGGGCCGTCAGCAGCGCCAGGACCAGGAGCACCGATAGAATCCGCTTCCCCATGCCTCCTCCTCCATTACTCCCCGTCCAGCAGGTCCCTGATGAGAAAACGGGGGCGGGCCTTGGTCTCCAGGTAGATCTTTCCGATATACTCGCCGATGATGCCCAACGAGAGGAGGATCAGCCCGCCGATGGCCCAGACCGAGCAGATGACGCTGGCCCAGCCGATGATGGTGGACCCTGTGGCCCAGCGGGCCACCGAGTAGAGGAGCATGAGAATGGAGATGGCAAAGATCAGAAAGCCCAGCCCCGTGATATAGCGAATGGGCTTGGTGGACAGACTGGTGACCCCCTCCATGGCAAAGGAGATCATCTTTTTGAGGGGGTATTTGCTCTCCCCGGCGAACCGCTCGCCCCGCTCGTACTCCACCGTGGCGGTGGTGTAGCCGATCATGGGCACGATGCCCCGGAGGAAGAGGTTCACCTCCTCAAACTCGGCCAGACCCTCCAGCGCACGCCTGGACATCAGCCGGTAGTCGGCGTGGTTGAAGACGGTCTCGGCCCCCAGAAAGCTCATCACCCGGTAAAACCCCTCGGCGGTAAAGCGCTTGAAGAAGGTATCCTTCTTCCGGGAGGAGCGCACGCCGTAGACAATGTCGCAGCCCTCGTGGAATTTGCCCACCATGGCGTCCACCGCGTCGATATCGTCCTGGAGGTCGGCGTCCATGGAGATGACCAGATCGGCCCGGTCCTTGGCCGTCATCAGCCCGGCCAGGAGGGCGTTCTGGTGGCCCCGGTTCCTGGTCAGGTTCACGCCGGAGAAAATGGGGTCCTCCCGGTGGAGGGCGGCGATGCCCGCCCAGGTGGCATCCTTGGAGCCGTCGTTCACAAAGAGGATCCGACTGCCTCTGCCGACCTCGCCCGCCGCCATCAGGCCCTCCAATTTGGCCTTCAGGCGCTTGGCGGTCTCGGGCAGGACCTCCTCCTCGTTATAGCAGGGAACTACAATATAAAGAGTCTCGTTCATACGCTCACCTCATTGGTCTCTATTATAGGACAGCTTGCCCGGTTTGTCCATCCAGATTCGCTGCGAACGGTGAGCCGGCCTTTCAAAAAGTACGGCAGCTTGTCAAAAGCTCCTTTGACAAGCTGCCGATTCAACTCTCCTCCAGGCTCTTTCTCAGCCGGTCCATGGCCTGCTTTTCGATGCGGGAGACCTGCACCTGACTCACCCCCAGCACCCGGGCGGCGCTGTCCTGAGTCATGTTCCTGAAATAGCGCAGGAGGACCACGGCCCGCTCCCGCTGGGGCAGCGCATCGACGGCGGAGCGAAGGGCCACCTGCTCCACGATGCCGTCCTCGATGCCGTCGGTGCCCAGCACGTTCTCCAGCGCAAACCCGTCCCCCGTCTCGGCCTGGAGGGAGATCACGCTCTCGGCGGCGGTCTCGGCGGCGGCAATATCCTCCCGCTCCAGCCCGGTCTCGGCCGACAGCTCGCTCAGGGTAGGCTCGCGGCCCAGGAGGGTCTGCAGTCTGCCCCGGGCCATGCGGATGCTGCCCGCCCGCTCCTTGATGCCCCGGCTCACCTTCACAGAGCCGTCGTCCCGCAGAAAGCGGCGGATCTCCCCCGCGATCTTGGGCACGGCATAGGTGGAGAACTGGTAGCCCAACGTGGGGTCAAAGCCCCGCACCGCCTTTAAAAGCCCCAGGCACCCAAGCTGGTACAGGTCGTCGGGGTCCGCGCCCCTGCCGTAGTACCGCTTGACGATGCTCCAGATCAGCCCCGCGTTCTCCTCCACCAGCCGGGTACAGGCGTCGTTGTCCCCGTCCCTGGCGGCCTCCAGCAGCGTCAGTGTGTCCGTCATATCAGAGCGCGCCGCCCATGCGGCGGGAGACCCGTTTGCGCATGGTGACCACCGTGCCCCTGCCGGGGGTGGAGCGGACCTTCAGCTTGTCCATAAAGCTCTCCATGATGGTAAAGCCCATCCCCGAGCGGGAGGCGTCCCCGGTGGTGAAGAGGGGCTCGCGGGCCTTATCCACGTCGGGGATGCCCACCCCCCAGTCCCGCACCACGATCTCTACCGAGCCGTCCGCAAAGATGCGCAGGCGCAGGGAGACCTTGCCCAGGGTACTTGGATAGGCGTGGACGATACAGTTGGTCACCGCCTCGCTGACGGCGGTCTTGATGTCGTTCACCTCGTCCAGCGTAGGGTCGAGCTGGGCGGCAAAGCAGGCCGCCGCCGTGCGGGCGAAGCCCTCGTTGGCGCTGCGGCTGATGAAGGTGACGGTGGTCTCGTTTATGGGTTTCATATGTATGTAAACCTCCTTTTATAAGCGGCGGGGGGCCTCCCCCGCCCTATTCGAAGTGAACCATCCGCTCCAGCCCCGCGGCGCGGAGCACCTTGGCGGCCTGGGCGGGTACACTGCGCACCGTGAAAGAGCCGCCCAGCTCCCCCACCCGGCGGTAGGCCCGCAGCACCACCGCGATGCCCGACGAATCCATAAAGGTCACACCCCCCAAGTCCAGTGTGAGCCTGCGGGGCAGGCGTTCCTCCATCTGCCGATCCAGCTCCGCCATGATGACCCCGGCGGCGTGATGGTCCACCTCGCCCGTCACCGAGAGGGTGAGCTCCCGGCCTGTTCCGGCACTGGTCACTGCCATTGCTTGTCCCTCCTAAAGCCATAAAAAATTGCCGCATACCATAAAATGGTATGCGGCAATTATATCGCGGTTTCGTCTGTGTTTTCTGTCGAATCGGCTACCCGGTCAAGGAGAATTCGGTAAACAGCCACCGATCGCCCACTTTTTCGTAGGCGCAGTCGGCGTTCAGGTGGTAGATCACCTTGGTCGCGCTCTCCCGGCGCACCGTCCCCGGCCCCGGCGGGACAGGCAGGTCGCCCGCAAACTCACAGGCGTAGAGCACGCCGTCCACATCGGCATAGCGGCCCACCCGCAGCAAATTATCCACGATCTCGTCGGAGAACAGGGTCTTGAGATAAGTGCGCAGCTCCAGCATAGAGGAGATGCCGGGGTAGTCCACCCGATACCAGGTCTGCCCGGTCCCCAGGTCGGCGGTGGTATCCCGGTCCAGGGGCAGCGGCGCGCGAAACAGCCAGCCGTAGGCCTCCGCGGCCGCTCCAAAGGCGATGCGCACCTGGAACTCGGGACTGGCGGCGTAGTCGTCCATGGCGGCCATACGCTGGAGCCGGTAGGCCCCCTGATAGGCCATGAGGATATAGCCCGTATCGTCCACGTTGACACAGTACCACATATCCTCCAGCAGCGCGGGGGTGTACTGGGCACTCTTGAGGAAGGCGTCCAGTGCGCGCTCCTCGGTCAGGTTTTCCCCGGCCATGGCGGCCATGCGCTGGGAGAGCTCCTCCACCTCGCGCCCCCGATCCACCAAAATCAGATGCTCGGCGGCCTGGCCCAGCATCTGGCCCGCCGCCCCGTCGGCGGACAGCGCCCCGTCGGCATTGGGCAGGAAGTACACCCGGCCGTCCTGCCCGTCGGCGGCGGTGAAGCTCACCTCGCCGGGCGCGCCGGTATATTCGGCAAACCAATACTCCCGGCCGATGCGCACCGTGCCGTAGCCCGCGAAACGGGCGGCATAGGTCTCGCACCACTGGACCGAGAGGGCGGACAGCTCCTCCGCGGAAAGGTATTGATTGGGCGGACTGGTCTCGCTGGGTTCCACCGTCTGCTGGGGCTTGTCAGAACCCTGGGGTTGGCCCGTTTCGCTTGCCGTGGGGCGTACCGTCTGGGACGGCTCCCCCGTCTGGACGGGGGGCTTTGTCCCAATCCCGCCGGGGCCGGTTTTGACACAGCCCGAGAGCAGAAACAGGCACAGGACCACCAGGATGGCGGCAGTTTTTTTCACCACCGCACCTCCTCAATTCTAAACTGCGATATCTGTTCAGCTTGATATCATACTACGATTTCCCCCTGACATCAAGCGTTTTTTGTAAATTCCCGCACCATTCGCCCAAAACCCGCGGCACGCCTGAGCGCGCCGCGGGTTCTCTGCTTCTTTTTGTCAGATGGCCGCTGCCGACTCCTCCAGCTGGAGGATAAGCGCCTTCAATTTCTCACAGCGGTCCCGCTCGGCCTCCACCACGGCGGCGGGGGCCTTGTTCACAAAACCGGGATTCCCCAGCTTGGTCTCCAGCTTGGCAAGCTCCTCCCGGCTCTTGCCCAGCTCCTTCTCCATGCGGGCCTTCTCCTTCTCCATGTCCACCAGCTCGGCCAGGGGGATGAAGATGCGGGCCGCGTGGGTGACCACGGTAACCATGCCCTTGGCGCTCTGCTCCTCGTCGCTCCCCCCCTCGGCAAGGTCCGTGACGGTCACGTCGCTGGCATAGCCCAGGCGTTTGAGGAAGGGGATGCCCAGCCGGAACACGTCCTGACGCAGGGCGGACACCGTGACGTGGGCCTTCTTGGAGGGGGGTACGTTCATCTCGGCCCGGCGGGTACGGATCGCGCCGATGGCCTCCATAATCAGCTCCATGGCCCCCTCCTCCTCGGGGAAGCTCAGGTCTGCCCGGTACTCGGGCCACTTGGCCAGCATGAGGAAGTCACCCTCATGGGGCAGGGCCTGCCAGATCTCCTCGGTGATGAAGGGCATGAAGGGGTGCAGCAGCTTGAGCGTCTCGGTGAGGACATAGCACAGCACCTTCTGGGCGTTCCCCTTGGCGACCTCGTCCTCCCCCTGAAGGCGGGACTTACACAGCTCGATATACCAGTCACAGTAGGAGTCCCAGATAAAGTCGTACACCTTCTGGGCGGCCACGCCCAGCTCGTACTTATCCATGTTCTCGGTAATCTGGGGGATGATCGAGTTGAGCTTGGACAAAATCCACTTGTCCTCCAGCTCCAGGGTCTCGGGCAGCTCGTTTTTTTCGATGGTCAGGTTCATCATGAGGAAACGGCTGGCATTCCAGATCTTATTGGCAAAGTTGCGCATGGCCTCGCAGCGCTCGGTGTAGAACCGCATATCGTTGCCGGGCGAGTTTCCGGTGATGAGGTTAAAGCGCAGGGCGTCGGCCCCGAACTGCTCGGCCATCTCCAGAGGGTCGATGCCGTTGCCCAGGCTCTTGGACATCTTGCGGCCCTTGTCGTCCCGCACCAGGCCGTGGATGAACACCGTGTGGAAGGGGGTCTTCCCCGTGTGCTCGCAGCCCGAGAAGATCATCCGGGCCACCCAGAAGAAGATGATGTCGTACCCCGTCACCAGCACGTCGGTGGGGTAGAAATACCTGAAGTCCTCGCTCTCCCCGTTGGGCCAGCCCAAGGTGGAGAAGGGCCAGAGCGCCGAGGAGAACCAGGTGTCCAGCACGTCCTCGTCCCGGGTGAGCTTTGTGCCGTGGCAGTGCTCGCACTCGGTGGGGTCGGTCTCGCTCACCGTCATGTGGCCGCAGTCGGCGCAGTACCATACAGGGATTTGATGCCCCCACCAGAGCTGGCGGGAGATGCACCAGTCGTGGACGTTCTCCATCCAGTTGGTGTAGATTTTGGAGAAGCGCTCGGGGACAAACTTGGTCTCCCCCTCGTTGACCACCCGCAGGGCCTCCTTGGCCAGAGGTTCCATCTTCACGAACCACTGGGCCGAGATGAGGGGCTCCACGTCGGTGGAGCAGCGGTAGCAGGTGCCCACGTTGTGGGTGTGGGGTTCGATCTTCTCCAGCAGGCCCATGGCCTCCAGGTCGGAGACAATGGCCTTGCGGGCCTCATAGCGGTCCAGTCCCTGGTACTTGCCGCCGTTCTCATTGACCACGCCGTTGTCGTCCAGCACCCGGATGGACTCCAGGTTGTGGCGCAGGCCCACCTCAAAGTCGTTGGGGTCGTGGGCGGGGGTCATCTTCACGCAGCCGGTGCCGAACTCCATGTCCACGTATTCGTCGGCCACCACGGGGATCTCCCGGTCCATCAGGGGGAGAATGCAGGTCTTGCCCACGATGTCTTTATAGCGCGCGTCATTGGGGTTCACGGCCACGCCGGTGTCGCCCAGCATGGTCTCGGGCCGGGTGGTGGCCACCACGACGAAGCGGCCCGGCACGCCCAGGACGGGGTACTTGAGGTGCCAGAAGTAGCCGGGCTTC
>JBLJBF010000186.1:0-2264 GCA_047637855.1 Pseudoflavonifractor sp.
TGGGTGCAGACATAGCGGGCGGCGTTGTACATCCGGCTCTGGAAGGTCCACTGGTTGAGCACCTTTCGGGACTCGTATCCGACCAGTCCCGAGAGGGCGTCTTCGGTCAACAGGACGAAACCGAAGGAGGTGATGAGGTCGTTGATGCCGTGGTTGATCTCGGGGTCTATGTGGTAGGGTCTGCCGCAGACCACCGCGATGTTGTGACCGTGCTCCCTGGCGTAGGCCACATACTGGGCGCCCGTTGCCCGAATGTCCGCCATGTAGGCGTCATAGGCGGCGTAGGCGGCCTTCACGGCCGCGGCGCTCTCCCGCTTCGGTACGTCGAACTCCTCGGCCATGAGGGCAGTAATACGCTTTTGAAAGTCCTTGCGCCGCCAGAGGCCCACATAGGGGTCTAAAAACTTGGTATTCTTCAGAGCCGGGACGTTGGCGGCCAAAAGCTCGGGGTAGTAGGCCACCACGGGGCAGTTGAAGTGGTTGTCGCCGATGCCCTCGTCGCTGTTGTAGGACATGCAGGGATACCACACGGCGTCCACCTGGTCCTCCACCAAAGCCTCCACATGGCCGTGGAGGAGCTTTGCGGGATAGCACACCGTGTCCGACGGGATGGTGTGCTGGCCCTTGATGTAGAGCTTGCGGGAGGACTCGGGGGAGAGGACCACCTCAAAGTTGAGGGCGGTGAAAAACTCGAACCAGAAGGGGAGATTCTCATACATATTCAGGCCGAAAGGGATCCCGATTCTGCCCCGCAGGCCGGTGCCCTTCCCCCTGCCATTCATGGCCCGCAGCTTTTTATATTTGTAGTTCATCAGGTCGGGCAGCTCGGTCTTCTCCTTGCCCAGGGGGCGGGAGCAGCGGTTGCCCGAGATGAAACGCCGCGATCCGTCGAACTGGTTGACGGTGAGAGAGCAGTGATTGGTGCAGAGGTTGCAGGTGACGGGCTTTGCGCTGTGGGAAAAGTTCTGTAAAGCGTCCAGGCTTAACAGGGACGAGGTCTCCAGTCTCGCGTCCCGGGCGGCCAGAGCGGCCCCGAAGGCCCCCATCAGCCCGGCGATGGTGGGCCGGGTCACGTTGCGGTCCAGCTCCTGCTCGAAGGCGCGAAGCACCGCGTCGTTGAGGAAGGTGCCGCCCTGTACCACGATGTGCTTGCCCAGATCGTCGGCACTGGCGGCCCGAATGACCTTGTAGACCGCGTTTTTCACGATGGAGATGGAGAGGCCCGCGCTGATGTCCTCCACGCCGGCGCCGTCCTTCTGGGCCTGCTTGACCGAGGAATTCATAAACACCGTACAGCGGGAGCCCAGGTTCACCGGCCGGGGGGAGAAGAGGCCGATCTTGGCAAAGTCGGCGATGGAGTAGTCCAGGGCCTTGGCAAAGGTCTCGATAAAGGAGCCGCAGCCCGAGGAGCAGGCCTCGTTGAGCATGATGGAGTCCACCGCGCCGTTCCTGATCTTAAAGCACTTCATGTCCTGGCCGCCGATGTCGATGATGAAGTCCACGTCAGGCTCGAAGTGGGCGGCGGCGTTGTAGTGGGCCACGGTCTCGACAAGGCCGAGGTCGCAGGAGAAGGCGTTTTTGATGAGCTCCTCCCCATACCCGGTGACGGCGCTGCCCTTGATGCGGATGCGGTCCCCGCAGAGCCTGTAGATCTCCTTCAGCTGCTCCAGCACGATGGCCACGGGGTTGCCCTGATTGGAGTGGTAGTAAGTATAGAGCAGCCCGCCGTCAGGGGCGATCAGGACCATCTTGGTGGTGGTGCTCCCCGCGTCGATGCCTAGGTACGCGTCCCCCGTGTAGGCGGCAACGTCCGCCTCGGGGGGGCGCTTGGCATTGTGCCGGGCGAGGAACGCGGCGTACTCCTCCGCGCCGCCGAAGAGAGGGGGCATGGTGTCCACCGTGCTGGTGGCGTCCACGCTCTTCTCCAGTTTTTTAAGCAGCTCGTCAAAGGGCCGGGGCTCGTACTCCCCCGAGCAGAGGGCCGCGCCGATCCCGGCGAAGCAGTCCCCGTCGGCAGGGAAAACAGCGTGGGCCTCGTCCAGATGCAGCGTCTCCACGAACCGCGCCCGCAGGCCCTTCAGGAAGTGGAGCGGCCCGCCCAGGAAGACGATCTTGCCCTTGAGCTCCCGGCCCTGGGTCAGCCCCGCCACCGTCTGGTCCACCACGGCCTGGAAGATGGAGGCGGCTACGTCCTCCTTCTGTCCGCCCTGGTTGAGGATGGGCTGGATGTCGCTCTTGGCGAAAACGCCGCAGCGCGAGGCACT
>JBLJBF010000187.1:0-2018 GCA_047637855.1 Pseudoflavonifractor sp.
TGGAGTTCAGACGTGTGCTCTTCCGATCTCTTCCGGCGGGCGGTCGGAGACCGCCCCTACATAGGCGCGGCGTAGGGGCGGCCTATGGCCGCCCAGCCTTTCAGCCGCGTGCCGAGATAAATTCCTTGATACTTTCTATTTGTTTTTCCACAGCCTCTTTGGCCGGGCCGCCATAGACCTTGCGGCCGTTGACGCAGGTCTTGAGCTCCAGGGCCTGGTACACGTCGCTCTCAAAGGCCTGGGAGACGGCGCGGAAATCCTTGAGGGGCAGGGTGTCCAGCGTCTCCCCCGCTTTAATGCACTGGGAGACCAGCCGCCCCACCACCAGATAGGCCTCCCGGAAGGGCATCCCCTTTTTGGTGAGGTAGTCGGCGCAGTCGGTGGCGTTGATAAACCCGCCCGAGGCCGCGGCGCGCATATTTTTATCCAGCACGGTGAGGGTGTCCAGCATGGCGGTGAAGACGGGCAGGCACATACGCACCGTGTCGATGGCGTCGAAGACCGGCTCCTTGTCCTCCTGCATGTCCTTATTGTAGGCCAAAGGCAGCCCCTTCATGACGGTGAGCAAGGTGATGAGAGAGCCGTAGACCCGCCCGGTTTTGCCCCGCACCAGCTCGGCCACGTCGGGGTTCTTCTTCTGGGGCATGATGGAGGAGCCGGTGGAGTAGGCGTCGTCCAACTCCACAAACTTGAACTCCCAGGAGCACCAGGCAATAATCTCCTCGGAGAACCGGGAGAGGTGCATCATCAAGATGGAGCAGTCCGACAGAAACTCAATGGCGAAGTCCCGGTCGGAGACCGAGTCCAGAGAGTTCTCGGTGGGCTGGCGGAACCCCAGCGCGGCGGCGGTGGCGAACCGGTCCACATCGTACGTGGAGGCGGCCAGGGCCCCGGCGCCCAAAGGGCACTCGTCCATGCGCTCCAGGCAGTCCTCAAAGCGCTTCACATCCCGCCGGAGCATGTTGGCGTAGGCCATCATGTAGTGGGCAAAGGTGGTGGGCTGCGCCCGCTGGAGGTGGGTGTACCCTGGCATGACAGTCTCCAGGTGGGCCTCGGCCTTTTTCACAAGAACCTTCTCCAGGTCGAGACAGAGGGCGATGATGCCCGATATCTCCTGCTTTACGAAGAGGCGGAAGTCCACCGCCACCTGGTCGTTCCGGCTGCGGGCGGTGTGCAGGCGCTTACCCGTGTCGCCGATGCGCGCCGTAAGCATAGCCTCGATGTTCATGTGAATATCCTCGTTTTCAAGGGAGAACTCCACACCCCCGCCGTCGATCTCGGCCAGAATGGCCTGCAGCCCGGCGACGATCTTGTCCGCCTCCCCCGCCTCGATGATGCCCTGCCTGCCAAGCATGACGGCGTGGGCGATAGAGCCCTGGATGTCCTGCCGGTACATCCGCGCGTCGAAGGCAATGGAGGAATTAAAGTCGTTGACCAGTGTGTCGGTCTCCTTTTGAAATCTGCCACCCCAGAGTTTCATATGTTTTAGCTCCCTTTATTTCAGCTTGCCCTGCTCCCGCAGCGCCTGGACCGTGTCGGGCAGCCCCCAGAGGTTGATAAAGCCCTTGGAGTCCTTCTGGTCATAATCGCTCTCCTCAAAGGTAACCAGGCTCTCAGAGTACAGGGTCTCCGGGGAGGTGACGCCGGCCGTGATGAGATTGCCCTTGTAGAGCTTAAGCTTTACGCTGCCAGTGACGTGCTTCTGGGTCTCGGTGGCGAAGGCGGTGAGGGCCTCCCGCAGGGGGCTGAACCACTTGCCGTTATACACCAGGTCGGCAAAGTCCACCGCCAGTTTGCTCTTCATATGGGCGGTGTCCTTGTCGAGGGTGATCATCTCCAGCACCTCGTGGGCCCGGTAGAGGATGGCGCCGCCGGGGGTCTCGTAGACGCCGCGGTCCTTCATGCCCACCAGCCGGTTCTCCACCACGTCCAGCAGGCCGATGCCGTTGGCACCGCCCAGCACATTGAGCTTGCGCACCACGTCGGAGGCCTTCATGGCCACGCCGTCCACCGCCACG
>JBLJBF010000188.1:0-19204 GCA_047637855.1 Pseudoflavonifractor sp.
AACGTAAGCCTTTGTCGCTTTTGCGAGGGCGGAACTACGGAAAGGGAGCCTTCATGGAAACGCAAAAACATCGGCGTATTCTGGCTGAAAATATTTTAATTGCCTGTCTCGGCGTTTTAAGCGCCGGCATGGTCGCCGCAAGCTTTTTGACCTCCGCGCGTTTTCCCGGCCTGCTGCTGGAGATCATGGAAGTGAAAAAGATGACTGCGCGGCTGTTCGGCGTAGTACTGCTGATTCTGCTGTACCATCTTTACCGGCGCAAGAAAGCCGCGTGGTATTTGACCGTCGTGCTGATCGCGCTCAGTACGGTGCGGCATGTCCTGCCGCCGGCCAGGGCGTTGTTTTTGGGCGCCGCTGTACCGGAACTGATCTGCCTCGCGCTGCTCATTTATTTCCGTGCCGATTTCTGCTGTCCCTCCGCGCGCAGCACCCTGCCGCGCAGTCTGCGGATGCTGGGCCTGGCGCTTGTGGGAATTCTGGTCAATGCCGGAATCAGCTATCACCTGGTTCGGCTCAATACGCCCGGTATCCCGCGCGGCGCGGCCATCTGGGACAGCCTTGCGGACGCATGCGGTATTCTGTTTGGCGTCAACGCGGGCAGTGCGCCCGGTACGCCGCTGGGACGATTTGAAGACGTCCTGTTCTGGTTCAGCTGGGTATGTATGCTGCTGGCCATGCTGCTGGCGCTGCGCCCGTGGATCGCCCGCTTCTTCTGGACGGAGGACGCGATGAGCCGCGCACGGGAGCTGGTGCTTGCGTATGGTCAAAACCCGGCCTCTTATCTGACGCTGGAAAAGGATAAGTTTCTCTACTTTGGAAAAACCGTAGACGGCGTGCTGCCTTACGGCATTGTGGGCAACACTGTCATCGTCAACGGCGACCCCATCTGTGCGCCGGCGGATTTTGCGGCATTTCTGGCAGAGTTCCGAGCGTTTTGCCTGCAGAGCGACCACAAGCTGTTTTTCCTCAGTATCACGGAGCGATATTTGGAAGAATACAAAAAGCAGGGGTTTGGCACCGCAAAATGCGGCGAAGAGGCGCGGTTTGTGCTCAACAGCTATGATATTTCCGGGAAAAAGGGCGCGAAAATGAGGATGAACATCAACCACGCGACCAAGGCGGGCGTGACTGTGATGGAGTATCGACCGCTGGAAAAGAGAGAGCCCGAGGTAGAAGCGGCGATGGAGCATATCACCGCCGAGTGGCTGGCCGGCAAGAAAAGCGGGCTGCTCAGCTTTACCATGGGCACCGTGGGACTCGAAGACCCGCTGGACAGGCGCTATTTCTATGCGCGTGACGGGGCGGGGAATATCTGCGGGTTTAACGTATACTGCCCCTACAACGGGAAGAAGGGCTATATGGCCGATATCACGCGCCGTACGCACCGCGCGCCCGGCGGTGTGACCGAAAAGATCATGTATGAGGCGTTTGAGGTGTTCCGTCAGGAGGGGGTCGAGAGCGTCAGCATGGGCATCGCACCGCTGGCGAATCTGGTGGAGCCGGATCAGCGCCCAAACAGCGTAGAAAAGCTGCTGAATTTTGTATATGAGCATCTGAACGGCTGCTACGGCTTTAAGGACCTCTACCGCGCAAAGGAGAACTACAGCCCGACCGAGTGGCTGCCCGGCTATTACGCATGGCTGCCGCGCATCCCCGACCTGTCGATGCTCTATGCGGTGGTTCGGATTCAAAACCAGCAGGGCGTGCTGGACTACGTTCGCGCGCTGTGGTGGACGTGGCGCAGCGGGGGCGCCGCAGCCGGATAAAATCCCGGCAACCCCCTTCTCTTTCACGGGCGGATAGCCCCAATTAAATGTATGCTACCGCAGCGCTTTTTCCATAAACGCCTGCGTGCTGATGCCGGAGGCGCGGTTGTAGCGTCCGAGTAAGTAGAGGCAGGACGCGTCCTGCGTGATATAGTTCGTTTTTTCATAGCAGGACAGGCTGGCTTTGAACCCGATTTGTTTTACAACTTCTAGGGACTCTTCGCTCACATGTCCGTATGGATATGCAAACGTAACAGGGACCACCCCTGATTTTTCGGAGAGGGCCTGCTGCAAAGCAAGAAGATCCCTGCTCAGCATATTCTGATAGGCCTGTGCGCTCTCGCCGGACTTTTTCTTGGCGCCCTGCCGTGCTCCGTCATGATGCAGGCAGTACGTGTGGCTGCCGATTTCGATGCGCCCCGTCTCCCCCAGCGCGGCAATATCGTCCCAGGTTATGTGGGCATATCGGGGGTTGAGGTCCGCCGTCCTTGAAAAGGTATCGGTAAACTCCCCCACCACAGAGATTACCGCGCACATATTGTATTTTTCCAGCAAAGGCAGCGCATTGGTCTTGTTGTTGAGATACCCATCGTCAAAGGTAAGAACCACCGGCTTTTCCGGAAGAGGGACGCCGTTTTCCACGTAGGCAATCAGGTCTTTGATCAGGACGGTCTCAAACCCGTTATCCTGTAAATATTTTAAGTCCTCCTCCAGTACTTTGGGCGAGAGCACAAACTTGTTTTTGTTCTGCGCGTCCTCATAGATACTGTGGTACATGAGAATCGGAACCGGCACTCCCGCTTGCGCGGAAACGGGCACCGGAGAGCTCGCATACAGCTTACCCAGCCCGTGCAGCCCCAGGAACAAAAAAAATGCGAGAGCGGCTATCTTCAGCCGCCTCTTGCGCAGGATAATTATCGTCATTGCGTACCTCCCAAAACGTATCCGGATTTTTCTAATCTGGCGCCCCGGTATTCAACCATAGACAACATATGAAAAACAATGCAAGGTATACATTTTCCCGGCGATTTAATTCTCGCAGGCGGCAAACGGCTTGTGCAAATGATGAAAATCCTGTGTAAAATGTTTGTAAATATCCAGTAATGTGACAAAGTTAAGCAAGCCGCGCGGCCATCCGATGGAATGGTCCCCCCGTCCCTCCGTATCTCTCCCGCCGGCGCCCACGTCCGGGTGGCGGATTGTCCGCATAAAATAGCACTTGACAGAGCGGGGATAAGAACGCTATAATCATACCAACAATTTTATACCACAAACCGTAGAGGCGGAGATCAAAGCAGTCGTGCACGCACAGAGAGTCCGGGAGGGTGTGAGCCGGGCCGAACGCAGATTGCCAAATGGACCGCTGAGGGCGCAGGGAACGGCTTTATGCCAAGTATTCTGCGACGTGTTGGCATACGTCAGTTGCCGGAGATGTGTTGGCATCTCGACGAGCGCACGGGGAGACCCGTGAATCAAGGTGGCACCGCGGGAGTATTTTTGTACCCGCCCTTGACAGAATGTATTTTTCTGTCAAGGGCGGGTATTTGTCGTCTTTGGCAGCTGAAACGGAGGTTTTTTAATGTACCCTAACCTGGAACAGGCTAAAAAAATTGCTGAAACCGGCGACTACCGGCGCATTCCCATAGGCCGGGAACTGATGGCAGACCGCTTTACCCCGGTGGAGGTTATGCGCACGCTGCGCGCAGCCAGCCGCCATTGCTATCTCCTGGAGAGCGCGGAGCGCGGCCACCAGTGGGGCCGCTACTCCTTTTTAGGCTACTCCCCCACCCTTGAGCTCACCTGCACCGACGGCGTGCTCACGCTCCGCTCGGTGACCGGAGAGGGGGCTCGGGAAGAGCGGGTGACGGAGGATGCCAACCCCGGCCAGGCGATACGGGAGCTGCTGGCCCAATACCGCAGCCCCAAGATGGAAGGGATGCCCCCCTTCACCGGCGGCCTGGTGGGCTATTTCTCCTACGACTACATCAAGTACACCGAACCCACCCTCCGCCTGGCCACGGGACCGGACGCCGACTTCCGCGACATGGATCTGATGCTGTTTGACAAGGTCATCGTCTTCGACCATGCACGGCAGAAGCTCATCCTCATCGCGGGAGCGGACGCCGGGCGGCTGGAGGAGTCCTACGCCGAGGCCGAGGCCGAGCTGGACGAGATGGCCCGACTGCTCGGCAGCAGCGCGCGGGCCGACTTCAAGCCATTGCGGCTGAGCGCCCCCCTCTCCCCTGCCTTCTCCAAAGAAAACTACTGTGCCATGGTGGAGCGGGCGAAGCACTACATCCGGGAGGGGGACATCTTTCAGGTGGTGCTGTCCGACCCCATGACCGCCCCTGCGGAGGGCAGCCTCTTTGATGTGTACCGGGCGCTCCGCACCGAAAATCCCTCCCCCTATATGTTCTACTTCTCCAGCGACGACGTGGAGCTCGCCGGAGCCTCTCCCGAGACTTTGGTAAAGCTGGAGGACGGTACCCTCCACACCTTCCCTCTGGCGGGTACCCGGCCTCGCGGTGCCACCGAGGAGGAGGACAAAAGGCTGGAGGAAGACCTGCTGGCCGACGAGAAGGAGCTGGCCGAGCACAATATGCTGGTGGACCTGGGCCGCAACGATGTCGGCCGGGTGAGCACGCTGGGCAGCGTCCGTGTGGAGCGGTATCTGAGTATTGAGCGGTTTTCCCACGTAATGCACATCGGCTCCACCGTCTCGGGGCAGCTTCGGCCCGATAAGGACGCGGTGGACGCCGTGAATTCCATCCTTCCGGCAGGCACCCTCTCCGGCGCCCCCAAGCTCCGGGCCTGCCAGATCATTCAGGAGTTGGAGGGGCGAAAGCGGGGCATCTATGGCGGGGCTATCGGGTATCTCGATTTCACCGGCAACCTGGATACCTGTATCGCCATCCGCCTGGTCTACAAAAAGAACGGCCGGGTCTGCGTCCAGTCTGGGGCGGGCATCGTGGCCGACAGCGTGCCCGAGACCGAGTTCAACGAGTGCGTCAACAAGGCCCGGGCGGTAATTCATGCTCTGGAGCTGGCCGAGGAGGGATTAACGTGATCGTTCTGATCGACAACTACGACAGCTTTTCCTACAACCTGTATCAGCTCATCGGCTCCATCCGGCCCGATATCCGGGTGATCCGCAACGACGCGTGTATGGTGGCCGAGCTGGAGGCCATGGCGCCCGAGGCGCTCTTTCTCTCCCCCGGCCCGGGCCGCCCGGCGGAGGCCGGCATCTGTGAGGAGGCCATCCGCGCTCTGGCGGGCAAGGTGCCCATCTTCGGTGTGTGCCTGGGCCATCAGGCCATTGTGGAGGCCTTCGGCGGCACGGTCACCTACGCCAAGCGTCTCATGCATGGCAAGACCTCCCTCGTCCGCACCGAGGGGGACAGCCGCCTCTTCCGCGGCCTGGAACACCCCTTCCCTGCCGCCCGGTATCACTCCCTGGCGGCGGCGGAGGGGACGGTGCCGTCCATGCTGCGGGTCACGGCCCGAACCGAAGACGGCGAGATCATGGCCGTGGAGCACTCCGATTACCCGGTCTGCGGCGTCCAGTTCCACCCCGAGTCGGTGATGACCCCGGCGGGAGGGGCCATCCTGCAAAACTTTTTTGCCAGTCTTTTATAGGAGGGATTTTATATGATCCGCGAAGCCATCATCACCCTGTCCCAGAAGAAGGACCTAAGCTATGCCCAGGCCGAGGCCGTGATGAACGAGATCATGGACGGCCAGGCAAGCCCTGTCCAGATGTCGGCCTATCTCACCGCACTCTCCCTCAAGGGGGAGACCATTGATGAGATCACGGCCTCGGCCGCCGGGATGCGCGCCCACTGCGTCAAGCTCCTCCACGACAGGAACGCGCTGGAGATCGTGGGCACCGGCGGAGATGGGGCCAACTCCTTCAATATCTCCACCACCTCCGCGCTGGTGGTGGCCGCCGGGGGCGTGCCGGTGGCCAAGCATGGCAACCGGGCCGCCTCCTCCAGGAGCGGCGCGGCCGACGTGCTGGAGGCTCTGGGTGTGAATATCACCATAGCGCCCGAGCGGAGCGCCCAGCTCCTCCAGGATATCGGCATCTGCTTTCTCTTCGCTCAGAACTACCACATCGCCATGAAGTACGTGGCCCCTATCCGCAAGGAGCTGGGCATCCGCACCGTGTTCAACATTCTGGGCCCCCTCTCCAATCCCGCCGGGGCGAACATGGAACTGATGGGCGTGTACGAGGAGGCTCTGGTAGAGCCTCTGGCTCAGGTCATGACCAAGCTGGGCGTCACCCGGGGCATGGTGGTCTACGGGCAGGACAGGCTGGACGAGATATCCGTCAGCGCTCCCACCACGGTGTGCGAGATCAGGGACGGCTGGTTCCAGTCCTACGAGATCACCCCCGAGCAGTTCGGCTATCCCCGCTGGGACAAGGCCGCGCTGACAGGCGGCACGCCTGCCGAGAATGCCGCCATCACCCGAGCCGTTCTGGACGGGGCCGAGCGGGGCGCAAGACGGCAGGCGGTCTGTCTTAACGCCGGGGCCGCCCTCTACATCGGCGGGCGAGGGGCCACGATTGAAGAGGGCGTCCGCCTGGCCGAGGTGCTGCTGGACAGCGGAGCGGCCAGGGAAAAGCTGGAGCAATTCGTCAGGGAGAGCAACCGATGAATATCTTGGTGGAAATCGCCGCCTACGCCCGCCAGAGGGTGCAGCACGACCGGGCCGCCCACCCCCTGGAGCTTCTCAAGGAGCGGTGCCGCGCCATGGGGCGGGGAGACGGGGCCTTTGAGCGTGCCCTGCGGAGACCGGGGATGAGCCTGATCTGCGAGGTGAAGAAGGCTTCCCCCTCTAAGGGCCTCATCTCCCCCGACTTCCCCTATCTGGACATCGCAGGAGACTATCAGGCGGCGGGGGCCGACGCCCTCTCCTGCCTGACCGAACCCAAGTGGTTTCTTGGGTCGGACAAAATTTTTGAGGAGATACGGGGGACCGTGTCCACTCCCATGCTCCGCAAGGACTTCACGGTGGACGAGTACCAGATCTATCAGGCCAGGGCCATGGGGGCCGACGCGGTGCTCCTCATCTGCGCCCTGCTGGACACGCGGACAGTCGCCCGGTATCTGGAGCTATGCGGGACGTTGGGCCTCTCGGCCCTTGTGGAGGCCCACGACGAAAACGAGATAGCCGCCGCCCTGTCGGCGGGAGCCGCCATCATCGGGGTGAACAACCGCAATTTGAAAAACTTCGACGTGGACTTCTCCAACGCCGCCCGGCTTCGCAGCGCCATCCCGCCCCATGTGCTCTATGTGGCCGAGTCGGGGGTGACCGGTCCGGAGGACGCGGCGGTCCTCCGGGCCATCGGGGCCGACGCGGCGCTGGTGGGCGAGGCCCTTATGCGGGCCGGGGACAGGCGGGCCATGCTGACCGCTATGCGAAAGGGGGACGCGCGGTGACAAAGATCAAAATCTGCGGGCTGTATCGCCCCTGCGACGTGGACTATGTCAACGAGGCAAGGCCCGACTACTGCGGCTTTATCATCGACTTTCCCAAGAGCCACCGCAACGTCAGTCCGGACCAGACACGGGAATTGGTGCGGAATTTAGACTCGGCTGTCACCCCTGTGGGTGTGTTTGTAGACCGGCCGGCGGAGGAGGTGGCTGCCCTTTTGAATGACGGCACCGTCGCCGCCGCCCAGCTCCACGGAGGAGAGGGCGAGAGCTATCTCGCCGCGCTCCGGGCACTGACGGGGGGAAAGCCGGTTTGGAAAGCGTTTCGGGTGCGCGCCACCGCCGACCTGGCGGCGGCCAATTCATCCTCAGCCGACCAGATTATTCTGGACAATGGCTACGGCACGGGGACGTGCTTTAACTGGAGCCTGGCCGGGGGCGCGGCCCGTCCCTTCTTCCTGGCAGGGGGGCTGAACTGCTTCAATCTGGCCCAGGCCGTCGCCCAGATTGCCCCCTATGGTGTGGACCTGAGCAGCGGCGTGGAGACCGACCGGCGCAAGGACCGGCAAAAAATTCTGGCGGCAGTGGCCGCCGTGAGAGAAACCGAGAGGAGGAGTACGACATGAGCGTAGGACGCTTTGGCATCCATGGCGGACAGTACATCCCCGAGACCCTGATGAACGCTGTCCTCGAACTGGAGACAGCCTATCACCGCTACAAGGACGACCCGGACTTCAAGAGTGAGCTGACCGAGCTTTTGAACGAGTACGCCGGGCGGCCCTCCCGGCTGTACTACGCCAAGCGGATGACCGAGGACCTGGGGGGCGCGAAAATCTACCTCAAAAGAGAGGACTTAAACCACACGGGCGCGCACAAGATCAACAATGTGCTGGGGCAGGTGCTGCTGGCCAAACGGATGGGCAAGACGCGCGTCATTGCCGAGACCGGCGCGGGCCAGCACGGCGTGGCCACCGCCACCGCCGCCGCCCTTATGGGGCTTGCGTGCGAGGTCTATATGGGGCGCGAGGACACCGAGCGCCAGGCCCTGAACGTCTACCGGATGCGTCTGCTGGGGGCCAAGGTACACGCCGTGGACAGCGGCACCGCCACCCTGAAGGACGCGGTGAGCGAGACCTTCCGCGAGTGGACCGGCCGCATTGCCGACACCCACTATGTACTGGGCTCGGTCATGGGGCCCCACCCCTTCCCCACCATGGTGCGTGACTTCCAGGCGGTCATCTCCAGGGAGATCAAGGACCAGATGCTGGAGAAGGAAGGGCGGCTGCCCGATGTGGTCATGGCCTGCGTGGGCGGCGGGAGCAACGCCATCGGCAGCTTTTACCACTTTATCGACGACAAATCCGTTCGGCTTATCGGCTGCGAGGCGGCGGGCCGCGGGGTTGACACCGCCGAGACGGCGGCCACCATCGCCACCGGGCGACTGGGTATTTTTCATGGCATGAAGTCCTATTTCTGCCAGGACGCCCACGGCCAGATTGCGCCGGTCTACTCCATCTCCGCGGGGCTGGACTACCCCGGCGTAGGGCCTGAGCACGCCCATCTCCACGACCTGGGCCGCGCCGAGTACGTCCCCGTCACCGACGCGGAGGCGGTGGACGCCTTCGAGTACCTCTCCCGCCTGGAGGGCATCATCCCGGCGGTGGAAAGCGCCCACGCGGTGGCCTACGCCCGGAAACTGGCCCCCGTTATGGGTAAGGATAACATTATTGTCATCACCCTCTCGGGGCGTGGGGACAAAGACTGCGCGGCAATCGCGCGCTATCGGGGGGTGGACATCCATGAGTAAAATTTCCCGCGCCTTTGACCACGGCAAGGCCTTTATTCCCTTCCTGACCTGTGGGGACCCGTCCCTGGCTGTCACCGAGGAACTGGTTTGCGCCATGGAGGAGGCGGGAGCCGACCTTGTAGAACTGGGTATCCCCTTCTCCGACCCCACAGCCGAGGGCCCGGTGATCCAGGGCGCCAATCTGCGGGCGCTAAGCGGTGGCGTGACCACCGACCGGGTTTTTGACATGGTGCGCCGCATCCGCGCGCGCACCGACCTCCCGCTGGTCTTTATGACCTACGCCAACGTGGTCTTTTCCTACGGCACCGAGAACTTCCTCTCCACCGCCGCGAACCTCGGCATGGACGGGCTTATCCTCCCCGACGTACCGCTGGAGGAGCGTGAGGAATTTGCGGCGCCCTGCCGTCGGTACGGTCTGGACCTCATTCCGCTCATCGCCCCCACCTCCCACCAGCGCACCGCACAGATCGCCCGTGAGGCCGACGGGTTCGTCTACTGCGTCTCCTCTTTGGGTGTGACCGGTGTGCGCAGCGAGATCACCACCGATGTGGGCGCTATGGTGGATCAGGTCAGGGTGACAAGAAATCTCCCTTGCGCCGTGGGCTTTGGCATCTCCACCCCACAGCAGGCGGCAAGCATGGCCGCCGTCTCCGACGGGGTCATTGTGGGCAGCGCTATCGTCAAGCTCTGCGCCCAGTACGGCGCGGCGTGCGTCCCCTACGTCAGGGATTATGTCCGGCAAATGAAGAACGCCATTTCCTATAAATAATAAATAGGCTGAGGAGTACAGCAAAAGAAACTGCGCCGCCCGACAGGGCAGCGCAGTTTCTTTATTGCCTGCTCATGGCTCCTCCAGCATTGCAATAAGCTCCTCCTCGCTCAAAAGCGGGATGTCCAGCTCCTGCGCCTTGCGGAGCTTGGAGCCGGCGGCTTCGCCGGCCACCACATAGCTCGTTTTTTTTGAGACCGAACCCGAAACCTTGCCGCCCAGGGCCTCGATCCGCGCCCCCGCCTCCTCGCGGGTAAAGTGTTCCAGCGCGCCGGTGAGGACGAAGGTGCGCCCTGCCAGCTTGTCCCCGGGGGGCGGCTCGGTGCTCGCCATGTTGACTCCCGCATCCCGGAGCGAAGCGATCAGATGCCCGCTCTGGGGGCTGTGCAGCCAGTCGAAGAGACTCTTTGCCGTAATTCCTCCAATATCGGGCACGGCGGTGAAGTCCTCCTCCGTGGCGGCCAGAAGGACGTCCATAGTACCAAAACGGGCCGCCAGGACCTTCCCCGCCTTCTGCCCTACCTGACGGATCCCGAAAGCAAAGAGCAGCCGGGAGAGGTCGTTGCTCTTGGACCTTTCGATGGCGGCAATCAGATTTTCCGCCGATTTTTTCCCCATGCGCTCCAGTGCGGAGACCGGCTCGGCCTCCAGCCGGTAGAGATCGGCGGGGATTTTCACCAGCCCGGCCCCCACCAACGCGGTTACCACCGCAGGCCCCAGCCCATCAATGTCCATGGCGTCCCGGCTGGCGAAATGGGTCAGATTGCGCAGGAGCTGGGCGGGGCACTCGGCCCCGGTACAGCGGATGTGGGCGCCGTCCTCATCCCGCCGCACCTCCGCACCGCAGACCGGGCAATGCTCGGGCAGCCGATAGGGCACGGTGCCCTCGGGGCGTGCGCTCAGCACCACCTCCACGATCTCCGGGATGATCTCTCCTGCCTTCTGCACCAGCACCGTGTCCCCGATGCGGATGTCCTTCTCGGTGATAAAGTCCTGGTTGTGGAGGGTGGCGTTGGTGACGGTGGTCCCCGCCAGACGGACCGGCTCCACCACCGCCTTAGGGGTCAGCACCCCCGTACGGCCCACCTGCACCAGAATGTCCACCACCTTGGAAGGCTTGCGCTCGGGTGGATACTTATACGCCACCGCCCAACGGGGGAATTTAGCTGTAGAGCCAAGCACCGTGCGGTCTGACAGGCTGTTTAACTTTACAACGGCACCGTCAATGTCGTAGCTGTATTTTTCGCGGGTGTCACCGATCTCGGCAATCATCCGGGTCGCTGTCCCCATGTCCCGGCAGAGGCCGCGGGGGATGACCTTAAACCGCTGGCTCTCCAGGTAGTCCAGCGTCTCAGTATGGGTTGTAAAGGATTTCCCTTCACAGAGCTGGATGTTGAACACCACGATGTCCAGCCCACGGGCGGCGGCGATCTTAGGGTCAAGCTGCCGCATAGAGCCTGCCGCCGCATTGCGGGAATTGGCAAAGAGGGCCGCGCCGCAGAGCTCCCGCTCCTCGTTGAGCCGCGCGAAACTCTTTTTGGGCATGAAAACCTCGCCCCGTACAATGAGCCGGGGCAGAGCGTCGGGGAGCCGCAGGGGAATGGACTTGATGGTCTTGAGGTTCTCGGTCACATCCTCCCCCACTCTGCCGTCGCCCCGGGTGGCGCCCCTGAAAAAGACGCCGCCGCGGTACTCCAGCGCCACCGAGAGTCCGTCCACCTTCGGCTCCACGTCGAACTCGGTGTCCTCTCCCAGAGCACTCTTGATCCGCTGGCCGAACTCCTCAAGCTCCTCCGGTGAGAAGACGTCTTGCAGGCTCTCCAGCGGCACGTCGTGGACCACCTGGGCAAAACCGGCGGCGGCTTTCCCCCCCACCCGCTGGGTGGGGGAATCGGGGGTAATCAGCTCGGGATGGGCGGCCTCCAGCTCCTCCAGGCGGCGGAGCAGCCGGTCATAATCATAGTCGGACATGGTGGGATCGTCTAATACATAGTACCTGTAGCCGGCCTCATCCAGCTCTTTGCGGAGCCGGTCTATCTCCCGTATCTCATCCATGGCGCGCCTCCGTTGCTTGCAGTTTAAAGTTTAAAACAAAGCGCGGCGCGAGACGGTTCAGGAGCAGATAAGTCCAGAAACCGCCGAGCGCGCCGAGGGTATTCAAAATGATATCGTTGACGTCGCTGCTGCGGCCGACGAAGAGCTGGGTCACCTCGATGAAAGCCGAGACGCACAACCCAGTCGGCAGTATCTTCCACCAGCGGGGCCTGTCCCCCAAAAGGCAGGGGAAAAAGCCGAAGGGCATGAACATGACCAAATTGCCCAGCAGCATATAGCTGGTCCAGGGACCTCTGCCGAAGAAATCACGGAGCAGAGTGATCTTCCAATAAAAACCCTGTCCAGTCCTCCAGGAGAGATTAGGTTCCCAGCCGTACCGGAAATACAGAAAAATTTGCTCGAAAAAACCGGCCGGGAACAGGGTCAGCGCCGACAGACCGGCGGAAAAAAGGACGAAGAAGAAAAGCGCGGTCTCTCTGCCCGCGCCGCTCCTGAGATTCCTGACGGCCAACCTCTTTTTCCGCAAAGGGCGCAGGCAGAAAAATACCGCAGCGCCGAGGGCCGCGCAGGGCAGCATCTGCCGGATATAGTCCCATGTGATCTGAAGATACCACCCCATGCGTGTCTCTCTTTCTACCCGCCCTGTCCGCCAAACTGCAAATAAGCGTCGGGCACCTTGCCCACGATGACGGTCTCGGCCAGATTGACCACCGTATAGACCGTTGTCTCCACCTTGCCGCCGGGGATCAGGAGCCTTATATCTACCGTCACGTCCAGCATGATGCGGTGATAGGTCTGGTTGATACCGGCGGAGGTAAACTCATTGCGCAGGTTCCCCCCGGCCGAGGCTACCGAAAGCACCCGCACGGGCAGGCGCGGCCCGCTCTCCGACAGGGTGGTGAGACCCAGCAGGTGGCCCAGAGGGACGCCCAGCTCCTTGCTGTCAAGTATATCCACTTGCGCTACAACATCATTCAGAATTTCCGCACGCAGCCGGTTCATCTCCACCGAATTGCTGGTAAGAGCGGTGATCTGCCCGGCGGTGTCCTTCTGAAGGGTGATCATGTCGTCGTAGGAGACCGCCTCGGCGGCCAGGATGCGCTCCACCGCCTCGTTCACGATGCGGGTGACGGCGTTGCGGGCGCTTGTCTCGGCCAGCTCGGCCACCACCGGGCGCACTCTGGCGTCGAAGAGATAGATGGCCAGCAAGGCCAGTCCGATCCCCAGCACCGCCGAGAGCAGGAAGTCCCCTCTCCCGCCGCCTGTCCTCCCCCTCATTCGAATGCGGGGCCAAATCCGCCGCAGTTTCTGCATACAAGGTCACCCCCCTATGCAGATACTATGCGGGGCAGTCCTTGACCTATTCGCCCCGCAAAAGCTCCTCCACCGCCAGCATGACCCCCAGCTTGCCCGACTCATAGGTCAGACCGCCCTGGAGATAGGCCGTGTACGGCTCCCGCATGGGGGCGTCGCAGGACAGCTCGATAGAGGCCCCCTGAATGAATGCCCCGGCGGCCATGATGACCTGACAGTCGTACCCCGGCATATCCCAGGGCTCCGGGGTCACATAAGAGTCCACCGGCGCACCGAACTGGATGCCCTTGCAAAAGCGCTTGAGAGGCTCGGGCGCACCGAAATGAAGCATCTGAATGATGTCGTGCCGTACCGCGCCCGAGGGGGGCTCCACAGCGTATCCCAGCAGCTCCATCATCCGGGCGGCAAAGACCGCCGTTTTGACGGCTTGGGCGGTGGTATGGGGGGCAAGGAAAAGCCCTTGATAGAGGCTGCGGTTACTGCCTAAGGTAGCGCCGCACTCCTTGCCGATACCGGGTGCGGTGAGCCGCATGGCGGCCCCCTTCACCAGATCCCGCCGTCCGGCGATATAGCCCCCGGTGGGGGCCAGCCCCCCGCCCGGATTCTTGATCAGGGACCCGACCACCAGGTCGGCCCCCGCCTGGGTGGGCTCTATGGTCTCCACGAACTCCCCGTAGCAGTTGTCTACCAGAATGCTGACGCCGGGATTCACAGTCCGGATGGCGGCGCAGATGGCCCCGATCTCCTCTACGCTCAGAGAGGCGCGGGTGGAATATCCCTTGGAGCGCTGGATGAGCACCGCCTTGACCCCCGGCTCTCCCGCGGCGGCCGCGATGGCCGGGAGATCGGGCCTGTTGTCGGCCGTCACGTCCACCTGGCGGTAGCCCACGCCGTACTCCCTGAGGGAGCCCGGCCCCTTGTCCACCACGCCTATGACCCCCAGGAGGGTGTCGTAGGGTGCGCCGATGGCCGAGACCAGCACATCCCCGGGCCGGAGGACACCGAAGAGGGCGGCCGTGATGGCATGGGTGCCGTTGACGAACTGAATGCGCACCAGCGCGTCCTCGGTGCCAAAGAGCTCGGCGTAGATCTCGTCCAGCTTGTCCCGGCCCTGGTCGCCGTAGCCGTAGCCGGTGGTGCCGGCAAAGTACCCCTCGGCCACCCGGTACTTTTGAAAGGCGGCCAGCACCTTGCGGGTGTTCTCCTCGGCCACGGCGTCAATGCGGGCAAACTGCTCCCGCAGGTCGGCCTGAGCTTGAGCTGCGAGGGCGGCTACACGCTCGCTTATCTGTAAAGGCATATTGCTTTTCAATCCTTGCTTATGAAGTATTTACAGCTTTGCCTCGGCGAAGGCCACCACCAGAGCGGCGCAGGCCTCGACATCCCGGCGGTCTACCATCTCCACCGGGGAGTGGACATAGCGGCAGGGGATGGAGATGCCGCCGGTGTGTACCCCAAGGCCGTTGACATGGATGGCTCCCGCGTCGGTCCCTCCCGCGAGGAGGACGTCGCGCTGATGGGGAATGCCCTTTTCCTCGGCCAGCGCCGCCAGGCGGGCCACCATCTGGGGATGGCAGATGACCGAGGCGTCCATGACCTTGATGGCAGCGCCGCCGCCGGCAACGCTGCTGCCCATATGCGCGGCGTTGAGCTCGTCGTCAGAGCAGGTCACATCCACGGCGAGGCCGTAGTCCGGGCCGATACCGAAGGCGGCCGTCTTTGCGCCGCGCAGGCCCAGCTCCTCCTGGACGGTAAATACGAAGTAGAGGTCGTTCTCGCTCTCCCTGATCTGCTCCAGCGCCAGCAGTAAGGTCACACAGGAGATGCGGTTGTCCATATAGGGCGAGACCAGCTTATCCCCGGCGGTGAAAGCGCGGGCGTCATACACCGCGGAGTCGCCCACATGGACCATGCGACCTGCCTCATCGGCATCCCTGGCGCCGATGTCGATGTACAGGTCCTCCAGGGTCATGTCCTTGGCCTTGACCTTGTTGTCCAGGCACACCACGCCCCTGACCCCGTTTTTAAAGCGCACGGGAGTACTCAGGACGTCGGGCGCGTGCAGGCCGCCCAGCTTGCCGAACCGGAGAAAGCCCTTCTCGTCGATATGGGTGACGATGAACCCAATGGAGTCCATATGGGCGGCGAACATGACCTTGGGCCCGCTGCCCTTTTTGCGGACAATCAGGTTGCCCATGGTGTCGGTGCGGCATTCATCGGCGTAGGACTCGGCCAGCTTACGGATGGCGGCAGCCACCTGGGATTCGTCCCCCGAGGGGCCGTGGCAGGCGTTGAGGGCCTGGAGCGTACTTAAAATATCCATTATTCTTCCTCCTCTTGGGAAATCGCGTCGATAAAGAGCCTGGCCAGGGTGAGCATATGGTCGAAGTCGCGCAGGCTTGCCACGCTGGACGGGGCGTGGAGATAGCGCACCGCGGCCGACATGACCACCGTGCGGACCCCCTCCCTGCTGCGCTGGATGACCGAGGCGTCGTTGCCGCCGGCAATAAAGTGCTTGGTCTGCCAAGGGATTGCGTTTTTCTGAGCCAGGTCGCGCAGCAGCTCGAAAAGGCCCCGGTCGGCGACCGAGCCGCCGTCCATAAAGGGCACCACCGGCCCCTTGCCGGGGGCGCAGACCTGCTTGTGCCCCTCCATGCCGGCCAGGTCGGCAGCGGTGGTGGTCTCCAGAATCAGGGCTATCTTGGGGGCCACCGAGAAGGCCGCGCCGTGGGCGCCCCGACAGCCCACCTCCTCCTGAACGGTGAAGGCGAAAGTGCAGTCCATGGGCAGGTCCTCTTTGAGGAGCGCCAGCATGAGGGCACAGCCCACACGGTCATCCAGGGCCTTCGCCTTGATGAGCCCGTCCCCAAAGAGGACGCAGTCGCTCTCAAAGGCGGCGAAGTCGCCGATAAAGGTCTGCCGTTCGGCGGTCTCCTTGTCCTTCGCACCGATGTCGATGTAAAATTCCTCCAGCTTGGGGAGCTTTTCCCGCTCCTCCGCCGTGGTCAGGTGTATGGCCTTCAGCCCGATGACGCCGGGCACTCTGTCCCTGCCCACCAGCACCTTCTTGCCCAGGAGGACCCGGCGGTCAACGCCGCCCACACAGTCAAACTTCAGGTAGCCGTCGTCGGTCACCCGATGGATCATGAGGCCTACCTCGTCCATGTGGGCGGCCAGGAGAAGCTTGTTCCCCGTGGCCTTTCTCCCTTTTTTGAAGACGATGAGGCTGCCCATGGCGTCCACACGCATCTCGTCGGCATAGGGCGCGGCCTGCTCCCTGATGTAGGCGCGCACCTCGTCCTCATAGCTGGAGACTCCGTTGAGGAGACAGAGCTCCTGAATGGTTTCCATCAGCATATCTGACCGGCCTCCTCTCCCAGGTTTTCAGTGAAAGCGGCCAGCAGTTTGGCGACCGCCTCCACATCCTCCAGTGCCAGCACCTCGATGGGTGTGTGCATATACTTGAGGGGCAGGGAGAGCACCGAGGTGGCGACCCCTTCCCTGCTGATCTGCATCCCCCAGCCGTTGGTGCCGGAGCTGCCGGACATGACCTCAAATTGATAGGGGATCTCGTTGGTCTTGGCCTTGGCGGCCATGCGCTCGGTCATCCAGCGAGTCATGTTGGGGCCCACGCCGATGGCCGGGCCACCCCGCAACTCCAGAGTGCGGTCTTTGGGGCTGGGGGCGTCGGGGGTCTTTCCGTGGGTCACGTCCACCGCCACACACCAGTCGGGGTCAACGGCGAAGGTGCCCACCTTGGCCCCTGAGCCGCCGATCTCCTCGCGGGTGCTGCCCATGATATAGAGGTCAACGTCCAGCGTCTTGTCCTTCAGCAGCACGGCCGCGCGCAAAAGAGTGACGAAGCAGGCCCGGTCGTCCATGGCCTTGCCGCACATGGAGTCCTCACCCAGGGCAAAGCAGCCCCCCCGGTAGACCATGGGCGTGCCGATAGGCACAGTCTTGACGGCCTCCTCCTGGCCCATGCCGATATCCACGAAGAGGTCCTTGATGGCCACCGACTTATCCGAGTCCCCCGGTTTTTGCACGTGGGGGGCGAGACAGGACACCACCCCGAACAAGGGCGGGTCGGTGAGAACGGTCAGCTCCCGGTCGGGCAGCATACGCGGGTCCACCCCGCCGATGGCCCGAAAGCGGAGGAAGCCGTCTTCGATGCCAATGACGATAAGGCCGATCTCGTCCAGATGGGCATCCAGCAGAAGCTTTTTGGCCCTGGGCTTTCCGCAGCGGCGCACCCCGATGACATTGCCCAGGCGGTCAAATTCTACCTCGTCCACCAGCGGGCGCAGCAGCTCGGCCGCGGCCACGGCCGCGGGGCGCTCGAATCCGGAGGGCGCGCCCAGCGCACACAGCCGCTCCAGAGCAGATTTGATTTCCAGCATAGTTTCACATCCTAATTTTATTCCATGTCGCGCACAATTTCTTTAAAACGGTTGCCCCGCTCCGCAAAGTTTTTGAATTTGTCAAAGGAGGCACAGGCCGGAGAGAGGATCACCACGTCCCCCGGCCGGGCCACCCCAGCGGCCACCATGACCGCCCGGTGGAAGTCGTCATACTCGGTGATAGGGGGCGCGTCCTCCGCGTAGCCGGGGGAATTCTCCACCGCGGCGCGGATCTTGGGGGCGGTATCGCCTGTCAGTACAAGTACCTTTACATGCTTTATGATCTCAGGGCCCAGCTCGTCGAAAGGGATATGCTTATCGTATCCGCCGGCGATGAGGATGACCTTCTCCTGAAAGGCTTTCAGCCCCGCGATGGTGCGGGAGGGGCTGGAGGCGATGGAGTCGTTGTAATAGCGCACGCCGTTGAAGGTGCGTACCAGCTCGATGCGGTGCTCCACACCGGCGAAGCTGCGGGCAAAGACCCGGATGGACTCGTCGGAGACCAGCCCGTCCACAGCCGCGATGGCTGCCATGTAGTTTTCAATGTTGTGCTCGCCGGGGAGCAAGATATCCCCCAGCGGCAGGACGGCCCGACTGCCCTCCTCGTCGGTGCACCAGATGACCCCGTCCTTCACGTAGACCCCCCTGTCCAGCACCGTCTTCCTGCTGAACATGGTGACCCGGCTTCTGGTCTCCCGGGCAAAGCTTTTGGTGATGTCGTTGTCGTAGTTGAAGACGGCCAGGTCCTCGCTCTCCTGGTGGAGGAAGATGTTCTTCTTGGCCTGCACATACTCCCCCATGGACCTGTGCATATCCAGATGATTGGGGGCCAGATTGGTGACCACCGCGATGTCGGGGCTCAGGGTCATGGTCATAAGCTGGAAGGAGGACAGCTCCAGCACCACCATGTCATCAGGCTCCATATTGACCACCTCGGACAGCAGCGGCTTTCCGATGTTACCGCCCACATAGACGTTGAGGCCCGCCTTTCTCAGCAGCTCGGCGATGATGGTGGTGGTGGTGGTCTTCCCGTCGCTGCCGGTGACGCCGATGATCTCGCAGGGACAGACCCGGAAGAATACCTCCATCTCTGAGGTGACGACACTTCCCCGCGCCCTGGCGGCCTCCAGCTGGGGTACGTCGGGCCGCAGGCCGGGCGTGCGGAAGATCACGTCGCAGCCCTCCAGGTGGTCCAGGTAGTCCTCTCCCAGAAAGACCTCGGCGCCTAGGCTCTCCAGCGCCTCGATAACACCGCCGAAGCTCTCGCGGGGGCTCTTATCACAGGCGGCGACGCAGAGATTGGCCCGGAGCAGCAGCTTGATAAGCGGCGTGTTGGAGACGCCGATTCCGATGACGGCCACGCGCTTGCCCCGCAGGCCCTCCAAATACTCCTGTATGGTAGAACGCAAAGCGGATCCCTCCCCTAGTCAACTAGTATAACATTATATACCGCCCAGGAATAAATTTCAATTGGAACGCGCTCTAATCTTGCTCTTCTTCCGGGCAAAAAATAACTCCATTTGACAAGGCGCGTGACATCGGTTAAAATAGATTCCGCAAGTAGGCTGGACAGCCGCGCGCCTGGGCCCAACGGCCCATGCGTGAGGAAAGTCCGGGCTCCACAGGGCAAGGATAACGGGTAACACCCGCCGGGG
>JBLJBF010000189.1:0-4695 GCA_047637855.1 Pseudoflavonifractor sp.
GTTTTGCCGCAGGCAAAACCTTGATGCCGGGCGGATTCATTCCGCCCGAGCAGATAAAATAATCCCGGTATCCAAACGAAAAGAGACACCCATAGGGTGTCTCTTTTCGTTTGGTGTGGGTAAAGGGACTCGAACCCTTACGCCGTAAAGCATTGGAACCTAAATCCAAGACGTCTACCAATTCCGCCATACCCACATATGCTCTTGTGCGAATACGAGAACCCAACTCCCGCGCGCCTGCCAATTCCGCCATGCCCGCACGGTTAGGCTTGCGATGAAAAATATCTTAGCATTCTATCGAGAAAATGTCAATTGAATCACGGGAGGAAAGCGGCTATAATAGATATGGACAATTGCATGGTATGCAGTTTAACAGAGGAATGTTCTGCGAGAGGGGGACGCTGGCATGAAGAGAGCGCCTAAGATAGCGGTAGTGCATGATATGTGCGGGTTCGGGCGGTGTTCCATGACGGTGGCGCTGCCCGTACTGGCGGCCATGGGCGGGCAGTGCTGCCCAGTGCCCACCGCCTATCTCTCAGCGCACACCGGCTTTCCCGACAGCGGGCGGGCTGTTTTTCACGATCTGACCGAGCAGCTTCCCGGCGTGGCCTCCCATTGGTCGGAGCTGGGGGTGGAGCTGGACGCCATCTATTCCGGGTTTCTCGGCTCGGCCCGGCAGGTTGACTATCTCCTCTCCTTCCTCGCCCGCTTTCGGAGGGAGGGAACCATCGTCCTGGTGGACCCCGTCATGGGGGACCACGGAAGGGCCTACCGCACCTGCACGCCCGATCTGCGCGCCCGCGTGGCCGAGCTGGCGGCTCAGGCCGATGTGATTACCCCGAATCTGACCGAGGCCGCCTTCCTGCTGGGAGAACCATACCGGGAGAACCTGAATGCCGCCACCCTGCGCGCTTGGCTGGAGCGGCTCTCGCTGGAGGGGCGGCGCTCGGTGGCGATCACAGGGATCTCCACCACGCCCGCGGAGCTGGGGGCGGCCTGCATCGAGCGGGCGGGCGGGCGAATTTTCTTCGCCATGGCCCGGCGGGAGGAGGGGAGTTTCCCCGGCACGGGGGATCTCTTCGCCAGCGTCCTGCTGGGGTCCCTTCTGGCGGGAGAGGGACTGCAGTCGGCCGCCGCTGCCGCGGTAGATTTCGTGAGCAAGAGCGTCCGCCGCACTTTGGCCTTGGGCACCCCCGTGCTGGAGGGCGTACAATTTGAGGGGCTGCTTGGAGAATTGACGAGATAAATAAGGCCCCCGGAGCAGTCGCTCCGGGGGCCTTGCTGTACTTCAGCGCCCGCTGTGGGAAAAGTCAAGCCGATTGAGAAAGGCCTCCCAGTCCTCAGGGTGCCGGACGTACCAGACCGGACACTCCTTTCCCGTCACGTCGTAGTGCCGGATGACCTGATTCCGATCCAGCTTATAGGAATCCACCAGCCACTGCACCAGCGCCACCAGACTGTCCATGGTCTTGTCTCCGAATTGCCCCGTGTCGTCACGGTGGCAGACCTCGATGGAGAGGGTGTCGTAGTTGCGCTGGCTGGAGGCGTAGGCAACCTCATTCGAGGGGACGGCCTGAAGCACCTCGCCCTCCAGCCCCACGATGAAATTGCTGCTGGCGTGGGTCTCGCGGCTGTGGGCAAGGCCGGCAAAGTAGCTGCGGTTCTGGGTCGCCGTAGTGCCGGGGTTACCCGTGTTGTGGATGACGATCCCATTCACCGCGTCCAGCGCGTCGCCGGGGCGGGAGTATTCGTTTACAGGGAGAAGGGCCTGGATCACCCAGTCGGGGGCCATCGCCGCGGGCGGAGGCGTGCGAAGCCTGGAGACCAACAGCCACACGGCGGACAAGAGCAGTACGGCCGCCAGAGCGGCAGGCAGCCGCAGGGCCCGGGGCAGTATCTGCCCACGCCTTTTTCTTCTGTGCGCCATCGTCCGTGCCTCCCGCCGTTTCCGCTTTACCGCTGAACAGCTGCATATGGATATGCAGTGCCCATATGCGTGTATAATAGCCGCTTTGCGGCTATTATACCATGCGGAAAGCGGTTTCGACAGGGGGCGGGGCCGGGTGTAAGAAAATCGTCACATTATCGCAGGCGGAACAGGGCCACGGGTTGCACACCCTGGGCGCTGAGGGCCGCCAGATAGAGCACCGCGCCGAAGAGAATGCAGGAGAGACAGGCGATTGCGCCGTCCAGCCCGCTGCCCAGGAGGAAGTGGAACAGCAGGTTCACCACCAGCCCCATGAGGAGGGCCGAGAGGGCGGGGGCGGTGCCCCACTGGAAGAGGCGCAGCTTTACCTTCGTGGCCTTCCGCACCTGGAACCATCTGAGAACGACCCCCAGGGCGGAGCTGGCCACAAAACCGGCCACATATCCCTTCAGGCCCATGCCGGGGATACCCATGAGCACATAAGTGCAGGCGAGCTGCACCGCCCCGCACAGAAGGGAGGTGCGGGCCGCCGCCGCCTGCCTGCCCACTCCGTTCAGCACGCCCCCGAGCACAGATTCATAGCAGGAGAGCAGAACCCCCACCGAGAGGGGCACGATGTAGCCCCCTACCGTAGGCTCCTTAAAGAGGTAGACGCCGATGGTGGGGCCCAGCACCACCATCAGGGCCATGGAGGGCATGGTGAGCACGCTGGTGGCGAGGAGGGACTTGTGGATGCGCCGCCTGGCCTGGTCCATCCGGCCCAGAGCGCAGCTCTCGGCCAGCTTGGGCACCAGCACCAGACCCAGGGCCCCGATAAAGGCGGTGGGCAGATAGAGCATGGGCACCGTCATACCGCAGATGACGCCGAAGGCGCTCATAGCGGCCGACACACCCATCCCTGCCGCCACCAGCCGCTGGGGGATGAGCACCGCGTTGGCCGACGCCATCAGGTTGCCCAACAGGGAGGTGACCGTGATGGGGAGGGCGATAGAGCGGATGGCCCTGTTCAGCACCTCAGGGGTCTCGCCCGGTCCGGTCAGCCCTTTTGGGCGGCCCATGTGGCAGCGGTACAGGACGGTCTGCGCGACGGCCGAGAAAATCTCCGAGCAGCACATCCCGATGACGATGAGGGCCACCGTCCACTCCGGGTTCTGGGGCAGGAAGGCCACCAGTAGGCCCAGGACGGCCCCCGTGCGGATAAACTGCTCGGCGAGCTCGGTGATGGCGGCGGGGCGGACGTTGCCCGTGCCGTAGAAGTAGTGCTTGTGCAGATTCTCCACCCCCGTGAGCAAAATACACGGGAGCAGCAGCAGCAGGCCCGCCTGGGTTCGGGCGTCACCCAGAAGATAGACCGAGATGGGGTCGTACAGCAGCGCGGTGGCCGCGGCCGCCAGGGCAAACAGCACCAGGAAAGCCATGAGGCACCGCCGCACGACCTGGTAGATGGCCCGCCGGTTCTCCAGCGCGTGGTAGCGGGAAGAGAGGTTGGAGACCGACACGGTCAGCCCCACCGCCGTCAGGGCGATAATGACCGAATACACCGGCATAATGAGCTGGTACAGGCCCATTACCTCGGCCCCGATAAGCCGGGAGAGGAAAATGCGGTAGACAAAGCCCAAGAGCTGTGACACGATGCCGGTGCCGGTCAACACCAGCGTGCCGTACAGCGCGGACGAACGGTTCCATTTCAAAAAAAGCCCCTCCCCTTGTCGGTCTATTGGACTATATTCCCGGGACGGGCAGGACATGAGAGCCTTGTGAAAGATTTTGAGGAAGGAGGTGCGCCGGCCTCGGTTTTTCTTTACAAACGCGCGGGAAAAAGGTATCATACTTACAGAATTCTACCAAAAGAAACAGTGGGAGTGTACTGCCAGTGATAGCTACCATCATCAACGTCATTCTGGTTCTGGCGGGCAGTCTGCTGGGACTTTTTCTCCGGGGCCGCCTCAGCGCCCGGTTCTCCTCGGCGGTCACTGCCGTGCTGGGCCTGTGTGTGCTGGGCATCGGCATATCGGGCGCTATCGCAACAAAAAATACCCTCTGCGTCATCTTATGCATGGTGGCCGGCACGCTGCTCGGAGAGGGACTCAACATAGAAAAGCGCATGGACGGCCTGGGCGAGGTACTGCGCCGCAGGCTGGTCCGGGGCGCGGGGAATGGCCGCTTTGTGGAGGGGTTTGTCTCCGCATCGATCCTCTTCTGCGTGGGGGCTATGGCCATCAACGGCGCGATGGAGGCCGGGATGCTGGGCAAATACGACATTCTCACCTCCAAGGGTGTCATCGACGGCGTTACCAGTATCACCTTCGCGGCGGCCATGGGGGTGGGGGTGGCCTTCTCGGCCGTCCCGCTTCTTCTGTACCAAGGCGGCCTCACACTCCTTTTCGCCGCGGTGGGGCGCGTCATTCCCGAGCGGGTGGTGCTGGAGATGAGCGCCGTGGGCGGCACCATCATCGTCGCCATCGCCATCAATATGCTGGGCCTTTCCAAGGAAAAGCTGCGGGTCGGCAATATGCTGCCTGCGATTTTTCTGCCGATTTTGTATCTGCCGCTGGCCGATTGGCTGTCGGGGCTTATGGGGTAGGATGGCATATTGCCGACCCACCCCGCGCAGGCGGGGACGGCGCGGATGCGCCGCAGGTTGGGGGAATTCAGTTCCCCCAACCGCAAAAAAAGGAAAGGGCCCCCGGCAAATCAAAGATTTGCCGGGGAACAATATGCTGCCTGCGATTTTTCTGCCGATTTTGTATCTGCCGCTGGCCGATTGG
>JBLJBF010000190.1:0-45382 GCA_047637855.1 Pseudoflavonifractor sp.
AAAATGCGCGGCGCATGAAAACTGTACGAATTTTTGGCGGATGGGCGAAACTGCCCTATTTTTGGGCATTCAGCCCCAGGTGTCAGATGACGGGCGGCGCTGACCGCGCTTCAACGAAATTAGGATATTTCCCTCCAACAGGCGCCCGATATCCGCGATATAAGCCTCTACGTCGTATATCATTCCGTCGTGAAGCCACTTGGTCATGAGTCCCAGCAGCGCCGACGTATAGAATACGGCAAGCGTATGTACATCCTCAGGGCTGATATCGGCAAGCCCCTCCGCCTCCCTTTGGATGTACGAGGTCATACTGATCAGCACAATATTGTACAGGTATTCTTCCACACGGTCCCGGTTGATGGAATGATACAGGTGAAAGATTGCGTGCCTGTTCTCCCGCGCGAAGTCTGTGGCCTGTATGACCGCCTCCTGCCATGTATTGCAGTCCACATTCTGATTGATGAGCCGTTCGGTATCGTTGCGAAATATCTCGTCCACCAGCGCGTATATGTCGGCGTAGTGGTAATAGAAGGTATTTCGGGTGATGCCGCATTTCTCCGCGATATCCACCACGGATATTTTGTCGAAGGGCCGCTCGTTCAAGAGGGCGATAAACCCCTCGTTGATCGCTTTCCGCGTGTACTGTACCATTTGCCGCTTCCCCCTGTTCTGTCAGATGCCTTGCGCGCCAATTGGCAAGCCCGGTCACAGCCGGACCGAGTGAGCATGCTATTTTGCATATAGTATTTCATTGTATACGTTATGCTATTATAAGGTTTTGACGCTGTAAATTCAAGGTTTTCTGGCATACCGATTGTCGGTCAGATTTGGCGAAGTGCGCAAGTTCCGGGCATCCCGGCAAGAATAACACAGCCAGAGAGGCGGACTTCCTCTGCCGGAAGACGGATCAAATAGGCATTTGCACATTACGCTTCATAGGTATAATCCTTTATTTCATACCCGTCAATGGACAGAGTTCTCACCGTGCCATTAAATCGGTAGTCAAGTTTGCCGCTGTTTTCAAAAAAGTTCATACTCCCTTTTAGAACGACATCATCCCCATATCCATTATCAACAGAAACTTGAATATGATAATTGACCCCGACCTCCAATTTGCTGATTACCACCGGTTTCATAAGCGCGTTCTTGCCCATGATTGGAGCGGTTACCTGATATTGCACGCCCTCTATATGCATCGGCAGCGCATAGAGCTCGCGCGAGGCGTCGTCTGTGTTCACACTTAAATCGAGTCGGAAGCCCTCTTCTAAAACGAGCGGGTAAGATACGCGCAGCGCAGGATTCTTGTTATCATCCGTCACAGGCTCAAATAGAAAAGGGTTGAATTCACTGCTTTGCGTATTGGTAAAGCTCAATTCCTGGCGGACCTCTGTGATGACGGGCCGTGCGTTTAAAGTCGTGTATCGATAGACATCTCCGCTAAACCTTAACCGCCCCGAATCTTCACGTTCCAGAGTGGAAAAATATGTGTCTCGAACAGCTCCGTCTGTTATTTGAAGCTGACACCTCCATGTGCCTGCCGCAAGATCCGATAAATGATAGCTGTTATCCTTAAAAAATCCGTCAGCAAGAGGCTCTTTATTGACACTGTCAGAAACATTGAGCTTAATTTTTCTATCACCGGCTTGCCCGTTAAATATCAAAGTGTTTCCTTGTAATGTAAAAGGAATATTGTCCGCAGACATTGATTGCTCAAATACAGTTCTCTCATATTTTGCGCTTGCGGGAGTGATTCTCTTTAATATTGACACAGGATCATCCACATAACCCGTATTTTCAGGTCTCGCCTGCTGAGTTTTTATCGGATCAATATCGAAAGATATGTCAATCGCAGCGCTTTTGTCGGCGGGCATAGAAAGAGCACCGTAGACAAATGCACACGCAACCCAACGTTTGGACGCGATACCGTAATTAAATAAAACAGCATCCGTCACGCCATATCTTTTTGCCACTTCCATATAACCATTAGGGTATCCCCCAAGTTTTTTGGCCTCATCGGTGTATCCCCATGCTGCCACTAGAATTTTAACGGCCTGCTCATTTGTTATCGTGAGAGCAGGACGAAAGGTTCCGTCATCAAAGCCGTTGATTGCCTTGAATTCCACAGCGGTGTTGATATATCCCGCCGCCCAATGGGTGCTCGGCACATCACCAAAATAGTCTTTGCCAGCCATTTCAGGGGTTTCAGCAATTTTATCAACGCCGATTGCCCGGCAAAGAATGGCCGCAAACTCCGCCCTTGTCAATTCATCATCAGGTCGAAGGCCGCCACTCGGATCGCCTTTTATAATTCCGTTGTCTTGCAGCACGTACATTTCATGATATAAATCATCAGGGTTTGCTTGGGCAGTGGCTGCAATCGTGCTCGATAACAAGGCGATTATAAAAACGACACAAAATATCTTTTTCATTTTTCTGCTCCAATCCGGCAGTATAAATACGATCTTCGTAACCCTGTATCATTTATATTGTATCTTATCGATTGTAAGGGCACAAGCCAAAATCAGCTTGTGCCCTTACAATTTTTTGAGCAAATACCTCTTATTGACTGCGATGCAAATGCTGTCGCGGTTTTATTTTCTCCTGTTCCTAAAAATTTGGAAGCATACGCTGCTAAAATTCTCTGTACACAACGCAGCACGGAGTATGAGGGCCCGAAAAATTTTCAAGCAGAGTGTTGAAATACTGTCATGTTCTTTGAACAGTGACAACGCCGACACAGCCCACCTTGGGTTCAAGTCTCACCAGTCGCTCCGAACAGGGCCTTGGCATCTACCGTTGCATTACTATGGGCATTCGCAACGATATAGACGCTGCTGAAAATCCCCGCCGCAAGTGCTGCATCCCAAGTGTTTTGCCGCGGGCAAAACCTTGATGCCGGGCGGATTTATTCCGCCCGAGCAGATAAAATAATCCTGGCATCCAAACGGAAAGAGACACCCATGGGGTATCTCTTTCCGTTTAGTGGACCAGGGCGCGGGGAACGCGAACACCTGTCGTTAATCCGGCGTCAATTTCCTTGACTGTGATGGTGCGGTTGTCGCCGCTGTAATTGAAGGTTAGCACCACCTTGTCGTCGTGGACAAACACCGAATTGATAAAGGCCTTGATCAGCCGTTTCTGGCATTCCTCATCCGTATAGTCATACTCCGAAAACTTGCGCAGGAAATATAGGATTTGGTCCTTCTTAATACCAAGATCCAGCTTTAGCTTTGAGTCGGCAAGCGCAGCTTCCAATTCCGCCTTTCGGCTGTCCAGCTCGTCCATGCGAGCTTTCGTCGCGTTATTGAAAATCCCAGCCTCAATTGCTTTGATCAGGTTGGTCGTCGCCCTGTTGGTTTCTACCAGAGCCACCTCAAGGGATTCGGTATAGGAGCTGTCGGTATTTTGCTCAAGATAATACCGACAGGTGCTTTTCGCTATGAACTCCAGAAGCACCTCGTCCTGAACCAGCTTGATCGCATATTCTAGCACGAGCCCTTCGATCCAGTTCTTCCGAACAGGCCGTTTGGTGCAGCTCTTTTTTCGTTGCTCCGTGCAGTAGTAATAGTAATGACGGGTTCCCGTCTTGTTGGTGCCGCTGACACCGACCATCATTTTGTCGCACTTGCCGCAAAAGAGCTTTTCCGTCAGCAGGTAATCGGTCACGGTGTTTTTATGTGCGGCGGCCTTCTGGTTATACCGAAGCATTTCCTGCACCTTGGAAAACATCTCCTTTTCCACAATGGGCGGGATCACGTCTTCAATGCGAATTTCATCCTTGTATGTACACACGCCGATGTACTTCTTGTTTTTCAACATCATCCGCAGGCTGTTATTGGTGAACGGCCGGCCCTTCAGAGTGCGAAGCCCCTGCTCGTTGAGATGGCGGATGATTTCCGCCATCGTCCAGCCTTTACTGTAAAGCTCGTAGACCTTTTTCACGGTAGGGGCTGTCTCCGGGTCAATGACAAACCGCTTGTCCGGCCCGGTCTTGTAGCCCAACGGACGGTTCCCGCCGGTGCTCTGCGCCTCGGATGCGCTGGCTCTCTGCCCACGCCGGATGTTCTGGGAAAGCTGCTCGGAGTAGTAGGCCGCCATGCCCTCGATTACGCTTTCCAGAATAATACCCTCAGGTGTGTCGGGAATGAACTCGGCGATATAATATATTTTATGATTATCCCTTTGAGTCAGCCAAGCTCAAGCTTTTTATAAATACCTTTTTAGGGAATAAGCAGATAGAGATTATGTTCAAATTTCGCAAGCCTGAGTGAGAATAAAATTTTTTGCGGAGGCTATTTGTATGCCGTGTTACCCCTCTGGCCCTCCACAAAAACTGGAGAGCCGGAGGGGGACAGGGAAAGATGAGACGGGCGGCGGTTGACTCGATATTTGATCTTTCTGCCTTGATGGGTGCGTACTATGGCATCCCCACGTTTTTCGGCACCCAGATAGCCGCTGTCGCCGTGGACTGTTTCCTCCTGCCCCGTCAGCAGCTCCGGTGTCATGGCAACATCACATTGCGCACCAGAAGGGTTTGAAACCGCCCCCGCGTGTCGCCGTCGGGCACCTGATTGCTGGGAAAACCGCAGCATATGGTCCAGCGGGTAGGGCTTATTTCTGCGCTCTCCTTTGTAGCAGCACGGCGGTATAATTCGCTCCATCTGCGCTAGAAATTCTTTTTTCTTTGTCCCCACCCGCGCCAGTTTATCGCTCAAAGCGGACAGGCTCATCTGTTTATCCATACGCTTATTTTACCATATATAGCACAGATTTCGTACCCGCTTTTTCTGTGCGGTGTTGCCCTAAACTTTCCATATGAATTCCTTGCCGCATCAATCTGTGGCCGGCCCCAGGATTCACGCGTCAGTTAAATGAGGTACACAATTTAGGAAAGAGGGTTGCGCTCCCCGCAAGGGTTCTCCTCTTGTCCATGGTGGCGGCCGCAAAGTCCGGCCCGCTGGCTATTATTCCTCTGCGCTCGTTTTCTTCGGGCCATATTAAAAACCTCCGATGTGGTGCTTCTATGCTACACCACATCGAAGGTTTACACAAAACTCGGGATTGCCTCTTGCTTGATTTGACTCAGGGCTGCTTGCCGATATAGGCGAGGATGCCGCCGTCGACGTAGAGGATGTGACCGTTAACGAAGTCTGAGGCGCTGGAGGCGAGGAACACGGCCGGCCCTGTCAAATCCGCGGTGGTGCCCCAGCGGGCGGCGGGGGTCTTGGAGACGATGAACTGGTCGAAGGGGTGGCGGGAGCCGTCGGCCTGCCGCTCCCGCAGGGGGGCTGTCTGGGGGGTCTCGATATAGCCGGGGCCGATGCCGTTGCACTGGATGTTGAACGAGCCGTACTCGGAGCAGATATTGCGGGTGAGCATCTTCAGTCCGCCCTTGGCGGCTGCGTAGGCCGAGACGGTCTCCCGGCCCAACTCGCTCATCATGGAGCAGATGTTGATGATCTTGCCTTGGCCCTTTTTCATCATGGAGGGAATGACGGCCTTGGAGACGATGAAAGGGGCGTTCAGGTCCACATCAATGACCTGGCGGAAATCGGCGGCCGACATCTCGTGCATGGGGATACGCTTAATGATGCCCGCGTTGTTGACCAAAATGTCGATCACGCCCACCTCGGTCTCAATTTTCCGGACCATATCGATTACACCGGGTTCGTCGGTTACATCGCAGACATAGCCATGGGCTTTGATGCCATCGGCGGCGTAGGCCGCCAGGCCCTTGTCCACCATCTCCTGTCTAAGATCGTTAAAGACGATGGTGGCGCCCGCGGCGGCATAAGCGGTGGCAATGGAGTAACCGATGCCATAGGAAGCTCCGGTGATCAGAGCTACTTTGCCCTCCAGAGAAAATGCGTTCATATCCATAGTAGTACCTCCTTAAAGTAGATGGTTGGCTTCTGTGCCCCAGGCCTCCAGCTGCGTGAGGGCGGGGAAGGGCGAGGGATCGCTCTCGTCCTTGATCAGCCTGCTCAGCTTGAGCCAGCGCACAGTTCTGGGAGAGATGGTAAAACTCTGGGGGCGGCCCGTCTTGACAAATTCCGGGGCAAATTCGCTCCCGTCGGAAAAGGTGAAGAGGGCGGTTTTCCACCAGTTGTCGTGAGGAAAGTCAGCCCGGAGGGTGACGACCAGCGTGTCGATGGTCACATCCCGCCCAAAGTCGACGGTGAGTTCGGCGTCCGGGTTGCGGTTGATGCCCCAGCTCTGGTAGGGCCAGGGGCCGTGCCCCTCGTTAGCGTAGTGCCCGTCGATCGCGTTGCGCGCCGCGAAGACCGATTCGCCCCGGGTCTCCACGTTGGCATACGCGTGTGGGAAGAGACCGGCGTTGTCGTGGCTGTCCAGCACGTTGCGGCAGAGGTCGCGCCGTGCGGCGATCTCATCGGTCGTGGCCACCCGGGCGGTGAGAAGATGGACCTCCCCTGTAAAGCTCTTTGGGGAGTAGCTCACCCGTTTCTCCCCAAAGGGGATCATGAGCCGGAATTCCCCGTTGAGATATCCGTGGGTGCGGGCCATGCTGTCCTCCAGCAGGGCGGAGATATAGCCCGGGTGATCGGAGAACACGGTTATCATGTCCCCGTCTTCATAGGGGGCGGCATATACCAGCGTGACTTCCCCCTCGCCTTGGGCACTGGCCTTCAGGCTGCCGCCGGGCCCGGTGATGGATATGGTCAGCAGCATTCAGCGCACCTCTGCGGTGGGCACGGCGTCCATGTCGTCAAAGGCCTGGTTCTCGCCGCCCATAGCCCAGATGAAGGTGTAGCTCCCCGTGCCGCAGCCGGCGTGGATGCTCCAGGAGGGGGAGATGACGGCGTCGAAGTTCTGGATCACCAGATGCCGGGTCTCGGTGGGCTGGCCCATCATGTGAAAGACCACATTGTTCTCGGGAATGTCAAAATAGGTGTAGATCTCCATCCGCCGTTCGTGGGTATGGACGGGCATGGTGTTCCAGACGCTGCCGGGCTCCAGCACGGTCATGCCCATGGACAGCTGACAGGTTTTGAGCACATCGGGATGGATGAACTGGTTGATGACGCGCTTGTTGGCGGTCTCCACCGCGCCCAGGGGTTTCTTGGCCGCGTCGGCCAGCTTGATGAGCCGGGTCTCATAGGCGCAGTGGGCAGGGGCGGAAATTCCATAAAACTTGGCGGGGTCCGCCGCGTCGTCACTGGAGAAGATCACGCTGCGGGAGCCCTGGGTGATATAGATGCAGTCCTTATGCCCCATGGGGTAGGCCGTACCGTCCACGGTGCATACGCCCTTGCCGCCCAGGTTGAAGAAACCGACTTCGCGGCGCTCCAGAAAATATCCGGTGCCGAAGTTATGCCAAATGTCGATGCCCTTGTCAATGGGAACGGCCTCATGCACGGGCATGACACCCAGCGTCACCATCCGGTCTACGTGGGAGTAGACCGCCTGTACGCTGTCCGGCTGGTAGAGGTCCCGAATCAGGAATTCCTCCCGGAGCTCTTGCGTTGTGTAGCGCATGACGTCGCGCGGGCCGGTGCTGTATCTGATATCCATGTTGAAACGACCTCCTTATTATTTGAATGCGGCGCCCGGACCTTTATCCCGGCGGCGCCGCGCGGGCTGACAGGCCTTGGCCTGCTTTGAAACTTATGTGGGTACATCTCCCGTCACGACGGTGACGATGCGGTGCGTCCCAGCCTCCAGGCGGAAGAGCAGCGTGGGGATGCGGGTGAGGGGAAACAAAAGGTTGGTGTTGGGGTAGGCCTTGACCAGCAGAGGCTCACACCGGCCCGCCTCGCAGTGGATCGCGCTGGTACCCCAGGGGAAGCGGGCGGCAACAGCCCGGTCGGTCAGCGTCACCATGTCAGGGGTGTAGGGCCGCCCCTCCCATTCGGCGGGGATGGCAAACCCGGCGTCAGCCATGTCGATGGGCCGGTCGGTGGTGACGCGGTACTCCCGCCGGTGACGGGGAAAGTCGGGGGTGACGGTGACTGTGACCTCCACCCCGCGCAGGGGGGAGAACGTACGGGAGACGGAGGTGTCGCTCACGGCCCAGTCTGAAAAGCCGCGGGCCATACGGTAGCGTCCCTCTCCTGCCTCAGAAAAGACGGGGCCGTTGTCGTAGGCCCCCTCCTCCAGACTCTCGCCCCGGGGGATGGAGAACCCGAACCGGGTGGAGTAGACCAGCTTCTCATATTTGGAGGCGCAGTTGCCCAGCTGATTGACGCAGTGCTGGCCCGCCACGAACATCTGCACCTGGCGGGCGTCGCGGCACAGCAGCATCCGGGCCTGGGGGAGGGCCTTTTGTCCGGCAAGGGAGGGGATGACCTCCTCCGCCGTCCAGAAGGGGTGCTCCTCGGGTAGGGCCAGGCAGAGGAAGGCCTTGAAGGCCCAATAGGGAGAGCCTGGGGCATTATAGTTCTCGCTCATAAAGAGATTGGGGTAGGAGTACCCCACGCTGAGGAGCCCGCCGTCGGTGAGGATGGGCTGGGCGAACCAGTCCCGCAGATTGCCCAGCACCCGGCCCTTCAGCACCCCCCAGGGCAGGGCCTCAACATCGGCAAAGGCCAGGGCGGCGAAGAACGCGCACTGGCTAAAGCGGTAAGTCAGGCTCCGGCCGAAAGGCACGGCCCGTCCGCCGTCTTCAAACCAGTAGAGGAAGTCGGGGGCAAAGGCGGCGGCCCGCTCCTTAAAGACGCGGCAGCGCCCGGGATCCAGGTCCTCCATGCACGATGCATAGATCAGGCCATAGAAATGCATCCCGAATGGGATGTAGTAGTCCATCTGGGTGGCCGGGCCGTCGCTGTACCAGCCGCCGCTCAGATACCAGCCGTCGATCCGGGCCAAGTCGGCCGTCACCTGGAGTTCGTCCCACGCCCAGCCCATTCTGCGGAAGGCGGCATTGACCAGCACCCGGAAGAAGAACCAGTTGTTCTTGGGAATGTCGGCCCCGTTGACCTTGCCCATCCAAGTGTGGAGGTTGGCGGTCTCCTCCTCGCTGAACTTCAGTTCTCTCCCGCACAGGAGAATCGTAAGGGAAACAGCGGCCATCTCCACGATCTTCTGGTCGTAGTCAAAGGGGTCGCCCCAGTAGGCGGGGTGCCGGGGGTCTACGCCGTTTACCAGCCCGGTCCGAAAGACGGGCAGATACTCCCGCCCTTCCCCCGCGGCCCAGAGGGGGGCCAGCCCCCACAGCATACGGGAAAAGGCCTCCATGTGGGCGGAACCCTCCCCGTAGTGGGCGGCGAAGTCTCCCAGATGGAACCCGGCATCCCCCGCGGTGGCGCGGGGCAGCACCGGTTCCAGAAGGCGGTGCAGCAATTGCGCCACGTCGGCGCGGCCACAAATGTTCAAGGGTCTCAACTCCAATACTCGCAGTCGCCGCAGAGCATCCGGTACAGGGCCTCCATGTAGAAGTAGTCCCCCCAGATCATGCACTCGTCCACGCCCCGGCCATTGGGCTTGGAGTACACCCCGTGGAGCAGGAGCCCGTCGGCATCGGGCAGATCGCGGGTGCTGTAATTTCTCGCCAGAGAGTCCATCATCAGCTTGAGGGCATTTTCATAGACAGTCCGCCTGGGGCAGACCAGAGGCAGGTGCTTCAGCAGTTCCAAAATCCCACAGCAGACGATGGCGGTGGAGGAGCTGTCCCGCTCCTCGGCCCCCGAGGTGAACACGAGATCCCAATAGTTCACATAGTCCTCAGGGAGGCGGTCCAGGTAGTAGTCTAGGAGGCTGCAGGCCGTGTCCAGAAAGGTTCGGTCCCCTGTGTGGCGATAGCTCAGGGCAAAGCCGTATACCCCCCAGACTTGGCCCCTGGCCCAGCAGGAGTCGTCGCTGTAACCCTGGGCCGTCTTACCGAACCGGGGCTCTCCGGTTACGACGTCCATGTAGTAGGTGTGGTAGGTGGAGCTGTCGGGGCGGACGAGGTACTTCTGGGCCTGGTGCGCGTGGCGGCAGGCCATGTCGTAATAGCGTTTGTTCCCCGTCAGGCGGCTGGTCTGGTAGAGGAGGGGCAGGTTGAGCAGACAGTCGATGATCATGCGGCCCCGGTTGGCCGGGTCTTTGAGGTCGCCCCAGGCCTGAATGATACCCGCCGCCTCGAAATAGCGCGCACCCATGTAGTCGGCAGCCTGAAGGAAACAGGCGCGGGAGCGCCCGTTGCCCTCCAAGAGCCAGGAAGGGTAACAGGACAGCGAGTAGAGAAAGCCCAGGTCGTGGGTGTCCACCGCGCCCGGTCTTTCCACACGGTCATAAAAGCTCTCCAGGTGGCGGTGCAGGGTAGGGAGATACATCTCGTCCCCTGTGTGCTGGTAGAGAAGCCACAGCATTCCCGAGAAGAAGGAGGTGGTCCACTCGATATTCTCGTACTCGGGCTGGTAGCGCAGGGCCGTGGTGTTGGCCGCGGGGAAACAGTCGAAGAACCGGGGCAGGAGGGCGTCTACCCGCGCCCGGCAGGACGCCAGCTCACGGCGGATAAAGTCCTCCGTCAGCGTGGGGGCGGTGGAGAAATCATGTCTCACGCCGCTCACCCCTTCAGGCCGCTGGTGGCCACGCCCTGAACAAAGGATTTCTGGAAGATAAGGAAAACAATGAGCACCGGTATGAGAGAGACCACCGAGGCCGCCATGATAAGGCCATATTCGGTGGAGTATTGGCCCATGAACATACGGATACCCAGCTGGATGGTCTTGTTGCTCTGGCTGTTGAGGTAGATCATGGGACCCATAAAGTCATTCCAGTTGGTCACGAAGGTGAAGATGACCAGCGTGGCAATGGACGGCCCCATCTGGGGCAGAGCAATGCGGGCGTAGATGCCGTATTCGCTCAGGCCGTCGATCCGGGCGGCCTCCAGCAGTTCATTGGGGATGGTCATGCAGAACTGTCGCAGGAGGAAGACGCCGAAGGCGTCGAAAGCGTGGAGTAGAATGAGGGCGGCGTGGGAGTCCACCAACTTAGCAGCGTTCATCATGCTATATTGGGGCAGCATATAGACCTGCCACGGCACGGCGATGGTGGCCACGTAGATTAGAAAAAGCAGGTTGCGGCCCTTAAACTGGCACTTGGCGAAACCGTAGGCCGCGAAGGAGCAGGTAAAGACCTGGATAACGGTGGTGATGGCAGTGATTTTAAAGGTATTGAAAGTAAAGCGGAGCATGGGGACCTGCTCCCAGATGCGCTGATAGTTGCTCCAGGCGGGGTTAGAGGGAATCCACTCAAAGGGGATTTTAAATACATCCTTGTCCAGCTTGAGGGATGCGCTGAGCATCCAGAGCAGGGGAATCAGCGTGATGATGCAGATAACGGTGAGACCGGCGTAGAGGGCGGCCTTTTTTAGGGGGGACTGTCTGGTTACCATGGTTGATTCCTCCTCTCTCAGTTGTCGACGAATTTCTTCTCCAGCCTGAACTGGACAAGGGTGATCAAAGCTACCACGGCAAAGAGAACCATGGCCGCGGCGCTGGCCCGGCCGTAGTCCCAGGAGATAAAGGACTGGTTGTAAATGTACTGGGAGAGCAAAGTGGTGGCAGTGCCAGGACCGCCCTCGGTGAGGACGTAGATAAGGTCAAAAGATTTAAAGCTGTTGATGGTAAGCATCATAACTACGAAAAAGGTGGCCGGGGCCAGCAGGGGGAACTTGATCTTCCAGAACCGCTGCCAGGCGTTGGCCCCGTCGATCATGCCGGCCTCTACCAAAGAGGTGGGCACGTCCTGAAGAGCGGCCAGATAAACGATCATGTAGTACCCCATGAACTTCCATACGCTGACGATGATGACGGCGGGGAGTGCCCATTTTGTAGAGGCGAACCAGCCGGGCAGGTCGGTGACGCCGAAGAACTTAAGCATCTCGTTGACCAGGCCCATGTCCTTTTGAAAGAGCATCTGAAACACAGCAGCCACCGCCACCACAGAGGCCACGTAGGGGAAGAAGATGGCGGTTCGGAAAATGCCGATGCCCCTAAGTTTCTGATTGATGAGCACGGCCAGCCCCAAAGAGAGGAACAGGGTGACGAAGACGGTAAAGAAGGTATAAATGATAGTCTTTACCACGGCCGCGCGGAAGATCTTGTCGCCAAAGATGTACTTAAAGTTGTCCAATCCGATGAATTGCATGGGGTTAAATCCGTCCCACTTATTAAAGCAGAGCCAGAAGGTGAAGAGAACGGGGATGAAGATGAGGACAAAGAAACCGATAAAGTTAGGCGTGATGAAGGAGAGGCCCACTAAGGTCTTACGGGTCTCTAGGCGGAGGGTCTTTTTTTCCTTTTCGCGCTGAGGGGCAGAGCGCTCTTTGATTGGCATAGGGATACCTCCCTCTCCTCTCTATACTGAAAATACTGGAGGGGGGAGGGGACATGGTTGCCCCCTCCCCCCTCGGATGCGAACGCTTACTTGCCCTGGATGGTCTTGGACTGCTCGGCCATAGCGGCCAGGCCTTCGTCGATGGAGACCTCGCCCAGCATGATGAGACCATGCTCATCGCCCAGGGCCTTGTTGACCTCGGAGACTTTATCGGCGATGGGGCGGTCGAGGACAATGTTCTTTACCTGAAGGGCTTCGAGCGCGCCCTCGGGCATTCCGGGAACGGAGGTGACGACCTTGAGCATGGCGTCGTCCAGACGGGCGGGAATGCCACCCAGGTTGGCGACGACGGCGGCGCCCTCAGCGCCGGTTGCAAATTTCACAAACTCCCAGGCCAGATCCTGGTTCTTGCTGGCGGCGTTCACCGCGATGGGGGTGGTGGAGCCGACCACGTTGCCGGCGGCCAGGCCTTCGGCGTGGGGCAAAGTAGCCATGCCCCAGTTGACCTTGCTCTCACCCTTGTTGACCTTGCCGATCATGGTGGCGGCAAACCAGGTGCCCATGGGCATCATGGCCGCGGAGCCGTCGGCGAAGACGTTGCTGTAGTGCAGGTTGGCGGTCTTCAGGGTGCCAAAGTCCATAACGGACTTGTCTACGTTCTGCATACGGAGCGCCATCTCATAGTACGGCTTGAAGAAACTGTAGTCGGTGGCCATAATGGTGTTCTTGCCATCCTGGACGGCCCAGTTCTCGATGCAGGCCTGCCAGGTGTGGAAGTGAGCGCCATATTTCTTTTCGGCACCTTCCCCGCTGGTGAGTTTCTTTGCCAGACTTTCAAACTCGGTCCAGGTCATGTCGTTGGAGGGATAATTTACCTTGGCGGCGTCGAAGATGTCCTTGTTGTAGAAGAGGGTGTAGTAGTCGGTGCGGAAGGGAAGGGCGATCTGCTTGCCGTCGATGGAAAAGTTCTCCGCCAGACCGTTGTACGCGGCCAATTTCACGCCGTCGCGAGCGATGTAAGAGCTCAGGTCGGCCATCTGGCCGCGCTGGGCGATGGGGTAGATGGTGTCGGCATCCTTGATCCAGAACACGTCCACCTCGCTACCGCCATTAAGCATGACGGAGAGCTTCGTGCCATAGTCGGCCGAGGGGATGTCGATGGGGTCGATCTTCACACCGGGGTTGGCGGCCACGAAGGCGTCGATGGTGGCGCCGAAGGCGGGTTGAGATGCCATGTCCCAGAGGGAAACCTTCAGGGTGCCGGTGAGGGCGGCGGGAGTGCTCTCAGAGGGAGCGACCGAGGGGGCGGCGGAAGGGGAGCCGCTCGCGGAGGGGGAGGGGCTGGTGGCTACCGGAGCGCACCCAGCCAGCAGGCCTAGTGTGAGCACACCGGCAAGGGCAAGAGACAGGACTTTCTTCATAAATTCCACTCCTTATTTTTGATGGCGGGTAACATACGGCGCAGGGGGGAAGTTTGCTGTGTCACCATTCTAGCCGCTTTTTCCCATCATGTAAAATGTCTTTTCTACAAAGGGCTATTACTATTGTTTGAGCTTGGAAACAGCCCAACCTGGAAAATTCTCGAATCTTATACGATTCTACACCCAAGATTGCGCGGGCAGAAAAAATAGAGTATACTGACATAAAAAAGGAGAAAAAGCAGTGAAGAAACCGCATTATGTTGGTATCCGTGTAAAAATCATTTTTTACACCATTCTCTGCGTTATCGCAGTGGGATTTTTCAGCAATCTCTTTCTATACCAATACATGCAGGGCATCATCACGGAGAAGGTGGAACATATTGACGGGCTTTACGCCGCTACAGTGGCCGCCAGACTGGACTACAACCTGGAGCGGGCTCTCGCGCTTGAGTATTACTGCGTGAACTCTGCGCCGGTGGCCGCCGCCCTGCGCTATCGCGGACTTAACAGCACGGGCGCCTTCAATGCCGCCCTTACTGCCCAGGACACCATGAGCTCCTACCTGCGAACCTCCCAGATAGACGGCTATGTCAACAAGCTGATGATCTTCAACAATGACGGTGTGTGGATTAACGCCATCGCGGCCCGGTTCAGTTCCCCTCGGGACTACGAGAATATTTTCAAGTCCGAGCAGTACTGCCGCTGGGCGGAGGGAGACTGGGAGGTCTTCGGCGGGGTGTTCCCCTCTCTGGAAGCTGACGGGGAGGATTGCTTTGCCCTGCTGAGCAAGGTCTATTCGATGGGAACCTACGCCCCCGTGGGCTATGTCTATATCGAGCTGGATACCGCTCTGGTCAGCGACATTCTTGCCCCCTATAATGCCCTCAACCTTTTTTTCCTCGAGACGGAGGAGGGGGACCGGCTTACCGCGCCTGCCACCGCCGCCCTGCGGGACGTCCTGCCCGAAGCAGCCGAGCAGGACGCGACCTTCCGCTACAGCGGCAGCCTCTACTCCATTAAGCGCCATTCCCTGAACGCGGGGGCCATTACTTTGGTCAGCTGCGTCAACCAGACTCAGCTCCAGACCAGTAACCACGACATCCTTTTCTCCGCGGTCACGGTGATCCTGATGATCACACTGATCACTGCCTTTATTTTGGTGATCTTGACCCACTATATCACCGTCCCCATCGGCCGTATCGTGGAGAAGATAAACCGCATCTCCCTCAACGATTACTCCTACGACCCCGAGCTTGAGAAGATGGACGGCGAGATGGGAGAGGTGGGCGCCCGGCTCAACGAGCTGAGTATAGGCACCAAGCGGCTGCTGGAGGAGACAATTGCCCTCCACGACGAGCGAAGCGAGATCGAAATGGCCCTTCTTCAGAGCCAGGTTAATCCCCACTTCCTCTATAACACACTCAACTCCATCCATTGGATGGCTGTTGTGCAGAAGAATCCCGGCATCGAGAAGATGGTCCGCAGCCTGGTGAATCTCCTCAAGAACGTGAGTAAGGGAGTCTCAGATAAGATAACTTTGGCCGAGGAACTGTCCCTGCTGAACGACTATATCAATATCCAATCCATGCGCTATATGGGGGCCTTTGACTATGTGTGCCGCGTGAGTGAGGACTTGAAGGCGTACAGGATCGTCAAGTTTACCCTCCAACCGCTGGTGGAGAACGCCATATTTCATGGCGTGGTGCCGAAGGGGACCTTCGGCACCATAACCATTGACGCACGGGAAGATGGGGAGTATCTCATCATCACGGTCGCCGACGACGGTGTGGGAATGACGGAAGAGGAGGCCCGCGGACTGCTGAGAAAAGAGGAGCGGCCCGGCAGGACCTCTATGAACGGCATTGGCGTCGCCAACGTGCACCGGCGGCTCAAGCTGGTCTACGGCCAGAAATGTGGGCTCTCGGTGCTGAGCGAGAAGGGCGTACGCACCGAGATCTCAGTGCGCATCTTAAAGGAAGGAGGTGAGGAAGATATACCGTATTCTATTGGCTGACGACGAGCCGATCATCCTCTCGGGGCTCCAGTCCATGCTGAACTGGGAGGAGCATGACTGCACCATCGCCGGCACCGCCCGCAACGGAGAGCAGGCCTGGGAGTTTATCGGGCAGTACCGGCCCGACATCGTTATCTGTGACATTAACATGCCGATACTTACGGGCCTGGAGCTGATTTGCCGCTGCACCGAGCTCTTCCCCGAGATTATCTTTCTCATGCTCACCAACCACGAGAACTTTGACATGGCACGGGAGGCCCTGCGCTGCCACGCGGCAGACTATCTGCTGAAAATCGACCTGGACGAGGAAAAGCTGGCAGCCTCCGTCGCCAGAGCCATTGATGAGTGCATGAAACGGGGCAGGCTGTCCCGGGGGAGGGAGGCGGACGGCTATGAAGAGGTCTCGCCCGCCGATCTTATCGGGAAATACGTGAAAAACCTCCTCACCCCCGGCGACGGGGACGTGGAGCTGGCTCTAGCGGGCCTGGAGAAGCGGGGAGCGGCCTCCCGCTGCGCAGTGGCCGAGTTGATCTTGGACCCATCCCACATCCCTAATATTGCCGTCTTTAACGCCAAGGAGAGGGAACGGCTCTTCAGTTTTCACTACAAGCTGGCGGAGGACGTGGCGCGGAAACTGTTCTGCAACGTGGGCTACGTCCTAGTCTCCGGGGGGTCAGGGGCGCTGCTCTACCTCTGGAATCTTGACAGCCTTGAGTTGCTCAGCCGGTTCCAAGCCAAGCTTAGCTCTACCCTGGGTGAGCTCTCCCAGATGCAGATCAGCCTTCTGGTGACCGAGCTGGTGTCCGGCAAGCGGTTGACCGAACTTCAGGGTCAGCTTGCCGCACTACGCAGCGAGTTCACCATCAGCCCCAGAAGTATGATCCAGTATTCCCAGTTCATCGTTCGCACCGACTATGTGGAGGCGGCCAAGCGCTACGTGGAGAGCCATATTCTGGAGCGAGTCACGGTTCAGGATGTGGCAACGGCCATCGGAATTACACCAAACTATCTCTCCAGTCTCTTCAAGCGGCAGCTGCGGCAGAACTTTATCGACTATGTCAACGCCACCAAGGTCAAACACGCCTGTATGCTGCTGCGCGGCGGCCAGCACCTGGTCTATGAGATCTCTCATATGCTGGGGTACGACAACGCCTATTATTTTACTAAGGTCTTCAAGCGCTACATGGGAGTCACCCCGACGGAGTATCAGAACCTGGCAGCCCAGGAGTGACGCAGCGATGGAGACAGCCCATGGGGAAGAACGGTACTTTCCCTGCAGACAGAAGAGCGCAGCGTCAAGTGACGCCGCGCTCTTCTGTTCTTGTTCGGTCAGCCCTTGACAAGCAGAATGGACATACGCTCCAGAATGATGGCGGCCTCTACACGGGTAATGGTTCCGCCGGGGGCCAGCATATCGCCTCTTCCCTTGACGAGGCCGAGACCCACGGCCCAGGCCATGGCATCGGAGGCCCAAGCGGCTACATTCCCCGCGTCGGAGAAGGCCGTCAGGTCTCCCGTCACGGTCATGTCCGCGCCCGCCTTGTGAGCAAGGCGGTAGAGCAGGGTCACCAGCTCCTGACGGGTCATGTCGCGCTCGGGGGCGAACTTGGTGGCACTTATGCCGGTGGTGAAACCCATCTCGGTGGTCCAGGCCACGCTGCCCGCATACCAGGCTCCGTCCGCCACATCGCTAAAGCTGCCGGTGTGCTTGGAGGTATCCGCGCCATACAGGCGGGCCGCTACGGTAGCGAACATTGCCCGACTCATACTGCTCTGGGGAGCGAAGGCACCGTCGCTGAGGCCCTGGAACAGGCCGGAACCTACCACGTAGTTCACCGCGCTGGCCTGATAGTCGGGCAGATCGGCGGTATCGGCGTAATTCTGGGTGTGGTCGGTGCCGGAGTCGCCGAATATTGCGACGATGGAGGCCGCAGCGTTCTTGGGCACAGTGTAGCTCACGGCGTTCACGGGGAGACCGTTCACGCGGAGGTAAAGGAGAGATTTGCCTGCCTCGGCGGTGAAAGTATAGGTCGTACTGCCATCCTTATTGAGGGTGGACTTCGCCTGGCCCCCCTCGCTGGAGGAGATGCTGATGTTGGGGTTCTCGGTGGGCTTGGGTGTGGTGGAGCCCCCGGTGGTTTCGCTGGGCCCGGTGGGCTCGGTGGTCTTCACACGCCACTGGGCGTAGACAGTGAAGTTGGCTGTCACCGTAGTATTCGCGTTGAAGGCAGCACCGGTGCCGAATTTCTCCGTGTTCCAGCCCGTAAAGCTGTATCCATCGCGAGTGGGGGCGGAGGGCAGCGTGCCCACGGTAGTGTTGGGGGGTGCCACGATCTGGAAGGTGGGGCTTGCCTCGGTGTCGCCGCCGTTCCTGTCGTAGACGACGGTGAAGGCGCCGATGGGTTTCCACTGAGCGTAGACTGTAATACTGCCGGTCACCTTGGTACTGACGGTAAAAACGCTGCCGGAGCCGTCGGCCTTGGTGTTCCAGCCGGCGAAGGCGTAATCGGCGCGGGTGGGGGCTGCGGGCAGGGAACCCAGAATGGTGGCGGGCTCGGAAATGGCCTTGGTGGCGGGGTTTGCCTCGGTGTCGCCGCCGTTCTTATCAAAGGTGACGATATAGGTATAGTGCAGGGGCTTCCACTGGGCGTAGACGGTGAGGTTGGCCACAACGGAAGTCTCTGACGTGAAGGCGCTGCCGCTGCCATCCTCCCTTGTGTTCCAGCCGTCAAAGATATACTCCGGGCGGGTGGGGGCGACGGGTAATTCGGCCACGGTCTTTCCGCTCTCCACGACGAGGGCGGAGGGGGTGGCCTCGGTGTCGCCGCCATTCTTATGGAAGGTTACCTTAAAGGAGCCTTCGGGCACGGAGGGAGAGAATTCATGGATGCCGATGTCGGGCGTCCAGTCGGGGTCGGCCTCATCAATTGCGTTGCCAAAGAAGTCGCGGGTGAGGGGGAATCGGTTCTCCGCCTTCACGCCGGGCCAGTAGGGCACCTTGACACCTGCGTTGATGGCGGGGGAGTCCTGCTTGAGCTTGTAGCCGCCCAGAACGCTGTTGACATTCTCGTCAAACCAGTTGTTGTCGGAGAGAATCACGCCTACTACGTCGCCTTCCTTGCCCGCGTTGAGCCATGCCTGCGCGAGGACAGGAATGGCGGTGCGGTCGGTGCTGACCAGTCCCGGGTCGATGACCTGGTTCCTCTCGCTCAGGACACCCTTCGTCAAATCAGGAGCAAAGCTGTCATACAGACTCTGGGGCCAGATGATGTTGTTCGTAAACTCGCCGCCGGAGATCTTGTTGGAGGTGCCCCCCGATGCGGTGCCGGGATAGGTAGCGTCGTAAAACTTGGGACGGTTGGTAATACCTTCGGCAGCCAGAATAATGTTATTCTGGAAGTGCAGGAACTTGGTCTCTCTGTTGCTGCCGTCGATCAGGGCCTTAACCTTCTCGGAAATTGTGAAGATGTTGTTGTACACAAGGGGATAGTTGCTCGAACTGCTGCCACCCGCGACCACGAAGAAAAGGGTGTGAGGATTGTAGTCGGTGCCGCCGTCCTCGATGCTCAGGTTATAGCGGAAGATGTTGTTGGTGCAGCCGCTGTTCATAAACAGGATGCAGCCGCCGGCGTTGTGGTGGGAGTAGTTATACTGGTAGACGCAGTTGTCGGACTGCATGTCAATGTCCCATGCCTCACCGTCGTTTGGGGTAAAGTACTGGGTGTCGTAGCACTCGTTGTACTGAGCCAGAGAATTTTTGCAGCCCATAAACCAGATGGCAGCAAAATTTTTGCTGGTATCCAGGTTAACGGGCTCCTCCCCGGGCACATAATTGGAGTTATCCTTTTTGCTCACATAGCTTCTACCCAGGGTAGTGCCGACGTTATACTCCATTACAGATCCGACGCCGCCGGCGATGACCATAGCGTCGCCATGGAGCTTGTCGATAAAATTATTACGGAAAACGGTGTTGGTGGCCAGATCGGCGGGGTAGGAGGCGGCGTTTTGAGTGCCCTGGGGATGGAAGAGGGTTGTGCGGATGCCCTCGATGTCCACTTTGGAAATCCGACAGCGCTCCACCTGGAAGTCGGCCAGGTAACCGTAGCCGATGATGCCGCCCGAGTGCTTGGTACCGCCGACTCCGTTAATGTCCGAGGCACCCTGGAACAGGCCGTTGACGTCGTGGACATAGCAGTCGGTGATATAGACGTGGTCCTTGCGGCTGCCGTAGAAATTCTTGGTCTGCTGGGTCGTGTCGCCCTCATAGGCCCACTCATTCATAACCATGATGCCGCAGCGGCCGTTGCCGTTTTTGGAGGTGGTACCCAGGTTCGTAACCTCCAGCCAGCTGATCTCCCAGTAACCGGAGTTCCACAGCTCCACGGCACCGCTGAACTTGTAGCTGCCGCCATGGGCACCCTCCACGATATAGGAGGGGACGGTACCCACGGTGCCGTTGCCGTTGATGACAGGGCGTGGGTGGGTGGCGTTCTCGTTATAGCGGGTGAGAAGAATAGGACGGCTGGCTGAGCCGTTTCCCCTGAGGATTAACTGCTCGTTCCAGGTGCTCTGGGCGTCCAGATAGATCCTGTCACCCGGGCGGAAGGTCGTGGCGTTCAGCTTGGCGAAGGTCTTCCAGGCGGTGGAACTGGTCAGGCCGTCATTGCTGTTGTCACCAGAGAGGAAGGAGACATAGTAGTCCCGCCCGGAAGAAACGACGTCGACGGGAAAGGGATAGGCCGTGCCCTCGAGAGTTAGGGAGAGAGTGTGGACCCCGGTGGTTAGGCCCACTAAAGCCTCCTTTCTGACGGTGAGGAGCTTGCCCACAGCGGAGTACTGCCCGGAGGCCAGAGGGGTGCCGTTTAAAGTCACGGCAGTGAGATCATTCAGGTTGGGGGAGACCTCGACAGTGAGATCGACGGGCTCATTGAGGTCGAAAAGGCCCCGCTCTGTGGTAAAGCTGTACAGAGTGGGCAGGAGGCTGACGGTGACGCTCTTGGTCTCCGTAATGAGATCGCTGACGGTCGTGGAGGGGGCGAGAATGTACACATCATCGATGAAGTGCTTGCCGTCCACATAGAGCAGCATATCAGCCTTATCGCCCCAGTTGGTGGCAAAGATGGCTTTGGTAATGGACTTCACACCCGTGACTGTGACGGGTGTCTCGCTACCGTATTGGCAGACGGGCTTGCCGTCGATAAAGAGGGTACTGCCGCCTGCGGCCACCTTGATCTCGAACTTGTGCCAGCCGGGGGTGCGCTCGATGTTGGTGCGGTACCAGCGGCCGGTGCTGACAGCACTGTCGTATGCGCGATAGGTATAAGTGGTGCGGTACTCCGCGCGCTGCGCGCTGGTCAGGTTAACGGATCCCTCCGGCCCTTTATCTCCAGTGGTGGAGGGAATGCCAACACCTAAGAAGAGCTGGGGGTAATCGTTGATCATCATGCCGAATTTAGCCTGGTCGGCGTAATCGCGGGTCATCTCCTCCTCGGTGGCGGGGTCGTAGTACCAGAAGACCAGTGTTCCGGTATTATTGATGTTGGGGGAGAACATGCCATTCTTAACTGTGGCGGCGGGCGTACCGGCCAGCCGCCCGGCGCGATAGTGGGCCGGAGAATGGGACAGGCTGTACACAGTGTCTGCCGGAATTAGGCTGCCGGGACTTTCCATATTCTCAGTCCAGAGCAGTTTGTCGAAGGGGTAGTATTTGACCTGGGCCTCGACCGTGACGGTGTCACCAGCCTGGGGGGTGTAGCCGGATTTCATGGCAATCTCACCGGTCTTCGGGTCGATGGTCACCTTGTCCGCTAGCACGCCGGAGAGGGAGTAGATAAAGTCCTCGATGCCGATGTTGTCGCCCTCGAGAAAGACCCGGGTAGTCTCACCCCTATGGAGGCCGCCGTCCACGGTCAGGCGGAGGGCCTGAGATTTCACCTCGCTCAGGGCGGAGGGGGCGGAGTCGAACTTCAGGGTGGCGGTATCGGCGACGGCGACGACGGTGGCGGTGAAACTCCCCGAGCCGGTGGCGGCCAGAGCCGCACTGGTGGCGGGGGCGCTCACAGTGACCGCACTGCCGGAGACGCTGCCGTCCTTATAGAGCTGCACGCGGTAGCTCTTGGTGCCGGAGACCGGCTCCCATGTGATGCTGCTGCCCTGCCAGCCCTTGATAACGGGTGCATTAAGCTTGGCGAGCACGACGGCGGAGGACTTCGCGCTTATGAGACTGTCCAGGCTGTCCGCACCGCCCAGGCGCTGAGCGGTGATGAAATAGGTGCCCACGCCCAGAGCGCGCAGCTCGGCGAGCAAATTGGTATTGGCCCAGTTGCTGTTGTTGAGGGCAATGGTTTTGTCGACAGTCCTGGCCGCGGTCGCCTCCGCTCCGCGGTAGATGGTAAGGCGGAAATCGGTGGTCCCGTTGCCGCTGTAAGCGAAGATGACGGAGCCGTCGTCATTCACGGAGGGGGCGGCGGGCGTCTCAGGTCGGGCAGTGAGCACAGTGAGCTTGGCTACACGGGTGTTGACCGGCCCGTTGACGTTTGTGACGGCGCAGTAGTAGTAAGAGATTCCCGCCGTTAGATCCGTGAGAGTGAGAGTGGCCGTCTTGGCGCTGGTATTAGTGTCGGGGATGGCCACGCCGTCAGAGCCGCCCTGCGCGCAGGAGTACCACTGATAGGAGAGCGTGCCCTCGGCGGGGTTGGCTGCGGTGACGGTAAAGACGGCGCTCTCGCCCGCGGCGGCTTTCTGGTCGGCGGGCTGGGCGCTGATGCTCGGTGGATTGAGCACGGGCGCGGTGTAATCCACGGGGATGGTGATGGAGACGGTACCGGACTTCGCGGCGGCGCCGGTTTTGACGACCGAGATGTCGTCGAGGAAGTGCTGCATGTACAAAAAGTTCTTCGTGTTTTCGTAGGAACCCTTATTATTTGAAATGGAGATGCTAGAGATACTGGTAGGGGCACTCTCCTCATTGACAGAAATTCCATCAATAGACATTTTAATGCCACTAGATGTTACTTCCCAGACCAGTTTGTGCCACCCTTCATTACGGGCAACACCAGAGGTTGCCCAGGTATTGGCGGATGTTTTACGCGCAATATAGCTTTCATTTCCCTTTAAAGCCTCTTTACCAGAGATAAGGGCGACTCCCATAAAATAGGAAGCGGGATTACCCTCGGCCGGGCTGGGAGTCGTGGGGGTATTCATATGCAAACCAAACTGGGTTTCACTGCCGGTAGCCGCACTACCGTCCATTTTTTTCTCAACTTCAGCTTTGGTAAGGGCATCATAATACCATGCAGTGATAATTCCGGTGGTAGCCGTGGGCAGAACGTACCTAGGGGCGCCATTCTTAACGCTTGATTCCGTGGTGATTCCATATCTTCCGGTGCGTGCCACCTGTGGAAGGCGGCTAGTTTGTCCAGGGGTGACTACCGAGCTATCCGCGATGGTATATTTCCAGCCCTTATCTGCAGTACCACCTTCGGTAAACCGTTTCGTGGTGCTCGCCACATTATCCGCAAAAATTACGTCATCGCCGTCGTAGTAACTCACGCCGGCAGTGACGGTGAGCGTTTCGCCCTCGATGGGGGTGGCGCCGGTCTTGAGGGTCAGGTAGCCGTACTGGTCGATGGCGTAGCGGTCCGCCCCGGTACCCTTGTCGCTGGTGACGGTATAGCTGAAAGTGTCCACCACGGCGGTATTGTCGGCAATATCCAGCCAGACCCGCTCTGCGGGGGCGGTAGTGGGGGTCCATTTGCCACCGGAGCCGGGTGTGAAATTCAGCGATATGGGGGTACTGTCAAGCGTTTTGGAAATGTCCGCCGCCGACGCGGGGGCGACCCCCGCCAGCGACGGCAGAAGGAGCGCTCCGGTAAGCGCCAGGGACAGCAGCCGTCTGGTTATGCGAAAGTGCTTCATGTGATCCTCTCCTCTTTTCGTAATGGCCTGTATCAAAATTGGGCAATGAGATTCCAATTATCGCTATTTTACAGGCAGGGGGTGGTTTCCGTAAATGGACGAATCACTACCATGCCGCTTATAAAATTCTACACAATCTAGAAAAAGCACATTTCTCGAAAAATTTTTCGAGAAATGTGCTTTTTCTAGATTGTGGGTCAGCCTAAAATCTGCTGTACATAGAGGGCCTGGTCAATTTCCACCTTGGCGTTGGCAGCCCGCGCCGCAATCAAATCATAGAGGGCCGACTCCTGGCAGAGGGCGGTGAGCTGGGCCTGGATACTTTCATCTCCGAAGGAGAGCAGTGTTCCGGGGGTAACCGAGAGGAGGGTCACATCAGCCGCCCGGCCGTCCATACTCATCCCCGTCAGTGTGTCACCGGGGGAGAGCTCTTCCAGCATGGAGAGGAGAGTGGCTCCCGCTGCGTCCTCCTTGTGCACAATCTCGGACGATACCACACGCTCCTCTGAGAAGCCGTCGGCGTAGACGAACTGGCAGAGGTAGGAGGGGAGTGTAGTGAAGTAGCCGGGGTTATCGTTGTAGAACGTGCGTAGCTCCTCGAGGGTGGGGGTGTAGAACGTCATCTGGGAGCGAGTCAGCTTGCCCCAGCGCTGAGCTCGGACGTAGGCGTAGTAGGTGGCGCTGTCATACTGGGTGAGGCCGTAAAAGATCTCGCCCGTTTTCAGCTTTTCTGCACGCTCGGCGTTGGTCCTCTCCATGTCGGCCATCAGCGCCTCATAGCTGATGTCGTCCACAAGCCCCCGCTCTTTGAGCAGAATGGCCTCGGTCTTTGCACGCACCAGCTCCTGCAGGGCGGCCTCCCTGGCGTACTGATTGGGGGTCTGACCGTCGAACTCCCGATCCCAGAATCCGGCGTCGATTTCAGCGCCGTACTTCTGGCCGAAATAGGCAGCGGTGAGGGCGCGCTCATCAAGCAGGAAGAGCTGGAATTCCTCCACAGGGACGCCATAGCCGTCCACCGTGAGAACTGCGCCCGCCCCGGGCTGCTCGGGGGTGGGGGAAGGACTGGCGGCGCTATCCGGGCGGCAGCCGCCCAATAGCAGCAGGCCCAGGGCCAGGATAGCAGTCAGCACCGCTGCCTTTCGCATGCAATTGAGAGCCATGGATATCCTCCAAAATAAGTGATTGATTATATTATTCCATTATAATGAGGGCCCAGGCCGGTGTAAATATACGATTCTACGGAACAGAGCATAAAAAATAATAGCCCTGTTGAATATTAATAGATTCCGTTCAAAGCGGAAGGAATGTTCTAGAAAAATACCATAAAAGTAGAGTCTTGTCCATTTCCAAACGGAATAGGTTTTGGGATAATTGTCCTGCAATGGCCGGAGAAACTTGAAACCGGTAAGGTAGGAGGAAAAATAGTATGAGGAAAAGAGCAGAGAGAAGTTCCCTATCCGCTTTCGTGAGCCTGCTGCTGACGCTCAGCATACTGCTTGGCGTCTGCGCAGCACCCGCGCTGGCCCAGGGAGCGGACACCACAGACAAGAACATTTTGATCTATACGCTCCAGGTGGCCCAGCGGGCCGTAAACGACGGCACCGCAGACAGGCTGGTGCCTGCGGTAAAGACGGAGTTCCTCGCCGCCAAAACTGCCGCCGAGATGGTCTGCGCCAAGCCCGATGCTACCAGAGAAGAGATCCAGCAGAGCTATCAGGCATTGCAGGAGGCTGTCTGGAAGCTCTCCTATATCAGCGCGGATAAAGCGGCTCTGCTGGCCGCCATTGTCAGTGCCGAGTCCACTGACCTCACCGGCTACGGCAGCGCCAAGGTGCAGGCGGTGCAAAACACCTTGGCTGCAGCAAAGAAGCTGGCCGCGGACGAGACGCTGACCGTCGAGAGTCAGGCCGCGGTGGACACCGCGGTCAAGGGCCTAAAGGCTGCCCTTGAAAACCTGGGGAAGAGTGAGGAAACTGCCGGCGGCGACAATGGCGGCGTCGCAAAACCTGAGAAACCCGCCGAATCCAGCAAGCCCGCCGGGGATAGACCTGTCGCAGAGCGATTCACAGACATTCAGGCCGATGCCTGGTATATCCGCGACGTGCAGTATGTAGTGGACAGCGGCCTGATGCAGGGCACTGGCGGCGACTTTGCTCCAGAAATACATATGTCCCGTGCCATGATGATGACCGTCCTCTACCGCATGGCGGACGTGCCCGGTCAGGCGGCCACCGGCAGTGCCTGGTACGCCGTACCGATGGCCTGGGCCGTGGGCGAGGGTATCAGCGACGGCAGCAGCCCTGAGAGCAACATTACTCGCGAGCAGATTGCGGCACTCCTCTTCCGGTATGCCAGGGCCAAGGCTGGAACCGGAGACCTTTCCGCCTTCCGGGACGGGGACAGCGTCTCCGCCTGGGCACGGACAGCCATGACTTGGGCGGTGGAGCAGGGGGTCTTCCGCGGCAGGGCAGGGAATCTTCTCGACCCCCAGGGACCCGCCTCCCGGGCTGAGGTGGCCGCAGTGCTGGCACGGTTCGACCAGATGAGCAAGAAAAATTAAGGAGGGATACTTTGTGAAAGTGAGAAAATGGCTCTCGGGCTTTATGGCCCTCATGATGGCCCTGTCTATCGTCGTCCACCCTGTCGCCGGGGCAGAAACCGGTACCCAACAGGGGGAACCGGCCCTCAACCCTGCCTTTGGATTCGAAAATGACTTGCTGCTCCATACCACGTTTGACACCGATACTGTGGAGGGTACTACTGTAAAGGATCTCTCGGGGAAAAACCACAACGGTACGCTCACGGGTCCCCTCCAGCTTGTGCCCGGCATCTCGGGCAACGCTGTGATGTTCACCGGCCAGAGCGTGGCGGGGTCAGACGGCACGAAGGGCGACCGTTATGTGGACTACGGCAAGAGCGCCGGGATCATTCCCGCGACGGAGAACTTTACCGTATCGGTGTGGTTTAAGTCCATTGGGCAGGCCACCAGCAACGCCTGTCTGCTCGGCAACAAAGACTATAGCTCCGGAGGCAACCCGGGTTTCGTGTTCGGCATTGTCGGCACGGGCCGGGAGCTGGCCTACAATTATGCGGATGCCGCGAAGAAAGCCGTTGAGATGGCCCCGGGAAAGGGGACCAGCTACCCCAAAATGCTCGGCGTGGTCAAGGACAGCAAATGGCACCATCTGGCCTGTACGTTTGATCGCAAGGGGAACATGATTGGCTATGTAGACGGGCAGGAGGCTGGACGGATTTCGATTTCCGAGTATCAGGACAGCATTGACGCGGGGCTGAATCTGGTTCTCGGCGCTGGCGGCAACTATACGAATGCCGCCAGCAACTGCTATATGGACGAGCTGCGCGTCTACAGCGGCGCGTTGAGTGCCGCCAACGTCAACGAACTCTATCAGGAGTTCGCCGGGAGCCTGTGGGCGGAAAAAGAACTGGTAGATATGCAGGCAGTGGTGGCGACCCTGAGGCCCTCGGTGTTATTCCCCCAGACGGCCATCACCGCCATGAGGGACAAGCTGAACACAGCAGCTGCCGCCGCCGCGGAGGGCAGCCTCACCGCACAGCAGATCAGTGACCTGACGGCGGAGTACGCAGCCTTCTGCGACGGCTCCGAGCCCCTCGCCAGTTTCCATGTGATTACCGACGTCCATGTAAGCACGTCTGCGGACGCCAACGCACAGGGCTACGTCGCCGCCATGGAGGGCATGAAGGACCTCAACGCCGACACTACCATCGCCTTTGTGAACATCGGCGACAACACCCAGTCGGGCCAGGCGAGCGAGTACAACGCCTTTTATCAGCTCACCGCCGCTAAGAAACCTGTCGACGACGCGCAAACCCTCATTTTAATGGGTAACCACGATGTGCGTGGGGCGGATGTCGGCGGCAACTGGAATGCCGACCCCAGCGACCCGACTAAGTTCCCCTACTGGGCGACCGCAAAGAATCTCTACATTACCAACAACGCCCCCTATATGCCCGAGTCGGCCCGGACTACCCTCTACCACACCAAGGAGCTGGACGGATATACGTTCATCATGCTCAATACCGAGCTGGGTTTGAAGGACGCCATGTATATGTCCGACGCGCAGCTCGCGTGGTTTGAGCAGACCATGAAGGAGGCGTATGAAAAAGACCCCACGAAACCCATCTTCATCATCTCCCATCAGGCTCTGAACGACACCCACTGGCGCAGCAATACCCTCAATGGGTTTGACGGCGTCCAGACCGACGGCACCGGCTATCCCTACCAGACTGGCAAAGACTGGGCGGTCAAGGCGGTCATGGCCAAATATCCCAACGGCATATTCCTCTCGGGCCACATCCACAACGGGTTCGGCGTGGCCTCGGTCGTACCCCGGGCCTACGGCGTCAATGTGGACGTTCCCTCCCTCAATGAGACAGAAAATGGCGTGCGGGACAGGGGTGTTGGCTATGAGGTCATGATCTACGGTGGCTATGTGGCTTTCCGCGCCCGCAATTTCATCACGAACACTTGGCTGCCCCAGTACGATGTGGTCATCCCAGTGGGTGGGAACGGATATCCCCAGCTGATTCAAAAGTTGGAGGAACCCATGAGCAGCCTCGAATGGTACAGTAAGGCGGACGAGGCAAAACTGCAGGGGGCCTTCGGCGCGGTTTGGGGCGCAGTAAACCGCTACTATAATCAGGCAGGGATTTCCTATAAAGAGGCACCCCCCAAGGAGCTGATCTTCACCCCCGGCCAGTTGGCCGACCTGTCCGTCCAGGCGGACGCGGCTTGGGAGAATATCGGCCTGCTTGACGCCGTTACCAGGCTGCCCAAACCCCGCCCGAATTCCTTTGACGAGCTGCGTGAGGCGTGGCGCGCTTATCTCCTGGGCGGCACAGGGACAGACCTGGACCTCACCGACCCCGCGGTAGATGCCTACGTGCAGGGCCTCAATGTAGAGGCCAGCGCGTATTGGAACGCCCTCATCCGGAGCAGCCAGCCCCGCACCAGCTACATCTTCCCTGACCTCGACATGACTCAGCTCAGTGGCAGCGGCACCACGCAGAACCAGCGCAGCGCCAACATCGTCACCACCCTTTCCCGTCTGCGCATGCTGGCCCTCGCCTGGGCTACCAAGGGCTGTGATCTCTATCAGGGCGACTATGTCCGCGACGAGATCATCAGCGCCACCGACTATGTGGTGAATAACTATTACAAGCTGGGTAAGTACACCAATCGGGGCGCTCCCGGCAACTGGTACCACTGGGAGATCTCCGCCCCCGCCAATCTTGGCAACATCGCCATGGTGATGTACGACGTGCTAGGCAGCGAGCGGGTTGCCCTCTACGGGAAGACCATCCAGTATTATGCCCCAGGCTGCGATGTGCAGGGGCCCAATTCCCCCGGCCCTGTGATGACGGGCGGAAACCTGCTCCTGAAAGCCAACGGCGTTGCCCAGGCGGGCATCCTGCTGAAAAGCGGCGATATGCTTGAAAATGTGCGCAGGGGCGTCAAGGCCGTCATCTCCAGCTACAACGATCCCGCAATGATGTTCTCCACCGGAAACCCCGGCGACGGCTTCTACGCCGACGGTTCCTACATCCAGCACCAGGCTCTGCCCTATATCGCGGGGTACGGCGCCGACCTCTATAATAACTTCGGCGTGTTCAGCACCCTCCTCAAGGGCACGGAATGGGAGATCAAGTACGGGGCAAACGAAGCCCCGCTGATCTACGACTTCGTATTCTCCGGCGTGGAGCCCTTTATCTATCAGACCCGCACCATGGACCTCGTCACTGGGCGCGCCATCGTGCGCAATGGATACACCGACCGGGACAAGACCGCAGACATCCTCAGCGCCCTCGTGCCCATGAGCGGCACCTTCCCCACGGCGGAGCAGAACGAACGCTTTGACCGCATGATGAAGTACTACCTGTCTCTGGACCCGCAGTACTACTACGAGCGGATGAGCAGCATCTACTCCATCCGCCTTGCCAGCGAGCTGCTGAACGACCAGAGCGTCCAGCCCCGCTCTGACTATGCCCTTACCAAGACATTTGCCATGGATCGGACGGTGCATATCACCCCCAACTTCGGGCTGGGCATCGCTATGCAGTCCACCCGCACCTTCTCCCATGAGATCATCGGCGAGGAGGGTAAGCGCACCTGGAACATTGCCAACGGCATGGTTTTCCTCTACGACGCTGACGAGAATCAGTACGGCGACGGGTACTGGTGCTCGGTTGACCCCACCCGCCTGCCCGGCATCACCACCGAGCACGTGGTGTACGCCAACGGCAGGGGCAGCCTGAACGCCAACATCTACGACTGGACCGGCGGCTCCTCCATCGGCTCGAACGGCGTGGCCGGTATGCGGATGAAAGCCATGAGCCGGAGCGATAATCCCTCGTCCTATGCCGTCGGTCCCCGTACCGGCGCGGACATGAAGAAGAGCTACTTCCTCTTTGGCGACCGTATCCTCATGCTGGGCTCCTCCATCACGTCGGGCACCGGCGACCATGTGGAGACCGTCGTGGACAACCGTAAGATCAAGCCAGACGGCACTAATGCCATCACGGTGGACGGCGCCGCAGCCAGCCTGACCGGGATTCCCACCGTTCTGGAGAACCCGTCTTGGCTGCATGTAGAAGGCAACGTCGCGGGCGCCGACGTGGGCTATTACTTCCCCAAGGACATTGCCCTCCAGGCCCTCAAGGAGACCCGCACCGGCAACTGGGCTGATCAGGGCGGCGACTCCGGCACCGCCACGGGCACCTACGCCACCTTCTATGTGGATCACGGCGTGAAGCCCACCGACGCGACCTACGCCTATATGCTCCTGCCCGGCAAGAGCGCGAAAGAGACCGCCGCCTACGCGACCGCGCCCGACGTGGAGATCCTCCGTCAGGATGGAAGCGTCCACGCCGCGCGGGATAAGAGACAGAACATCCTGGCAGCCAACTTCTGGGAAGCGGGCTCGGTTGCGGGGATTACCGTCTCCGCGCCCGCCTCGGTCACGGTCGGGACCAAGGGCGACCTTATGACCGTCGGCGTCTCCGACCCCACCCAGCGGGACGTGCCCATCACCCTGAGCATGGCCGCCGTGGGTACGCTGGTCTCCAAGGATGCCACCGTCACCGTGGACGCCGACGCCCCCTTCATCAAGTTCAGCGTGAACACCGCAAAGAGCCTGGGAGGCACCCACACTGCCACCTTCAAGCTGACCAAGAGCGAGGGCCTGGAGCTGGTGAGCGCCGTCACGCGAGTGAAGGACATCACCGTGCCCACAGGAACGCCTTTCTCCGCGCTGGGCCTGCCCGCCAGCGGGGTCTTCGTGGCCACCGACGCGGCTGAGCACACTCTGCCCATTCTCTGGGCCCGCGGCACCTATACGCCCAACACCTATGGCGTCCACACCGTCGTCGGCACCCCCGTCCTCCCCGAGGGAATGGCAAACAGCATGGAGCTCAAGCTGGAAGTGGCCGTGAAAGTGAGCGACGGCGTTCTGGCCATTGGGGACACCTATGTCAACGATGGTGCCGCCGCCGCCAATAACTACGGAAAGAGCACCAGCCTGGCCGTAAAGCTTGACAATACCGGCTACCAGCGCGAGGCGCTGTTCCAATTTGACCTGACCGGTGTGCCCGAGACATATAAGACATTGGAATTCGTCTTCCAGGGAAGCTACGATCCCAACGGCTGGCAGGGTGGTGCGCTTTACCGGGTCGGAGACAACTGGGATGCAGACACTGTGAGCTGGAATACCAGATCCGCCCGGGTAGGCGGCGCAATTAAGACCTTTGGCCGAAACGATTTTGATCAGAACAGCGTCGTCCGGCTGGATATTACAGCCGCCGTGACGACGGCCCGCGCCGCAGGGGAGACCAAAATTTCCTTTGCAGTCGTCTGTACCGGCACACAGGCCTCCGCAAATCAGATGAGTATCCAATCCCTTGAGTCGGCTGCGGCACAGAAACCATCCATCCTATGGACCCAAGAGACGCTTGCCCCCGTTCCTGTGGACAAGGAGAACCTCGCCATGTTGGTGGATGTCGCGGAGGGACTGGATCTTGCACGTTTCCAGCGGTATGACGACAAGGAAATCACCGCCGCCGCCGCGGCTGCCAAGCAGGTGCTGAGTGATGAGAACGCCACCATGAACCAGATCAACGACGCGGAGGACGCCATCCTCGTCCACCTTCTCGCTCTGCGCGTCAAGGTTCTCCCCGGTGCTTGAGTATGATTGGAATGGTATGCCCGCCGCCGAATCTTTCCGGCGGCGGGCATACCGCAACAGAAGAAACCAAAAAAATGTTCCCGAAGAAAGGGGGAAGAGAATGAGAGCAAAACGATTTCTCAGCGCGCTCACGGCGGCGCATTGACGCTCAGCCTGGTGAGTGTCAGTCCTGCTCTTGCGGACCAGGACCAGGAGCAGGAATTCTCCATATCCATGGATGGAACTTACTTTTATAAACAAGATGTATCTCTATGACGACAAAATGGCTGTCCTGTATAACACACAGGACAGCCATTCTGATGTGACCATCGACGATTTGAGTTCGTCTAGGGTCGTGTTGGGCATTCGCAACGATATAGATGCCTTTTATTTAAAGCATGTGGAGTACACGATAAGCCGCCCTTGCCAGCTGGAACGTTACAATTTCCTGATTAAGAGCCTCCCACAATAAACGACAGAGAGTTAAATATGAACTTTAGCTGCCTGCATCCATCAAAATAGAAAAGAATCTTGTCAAAATCTATTTCTTCCGGCTTACGTGCGGGACAATATGCACGAATATACGCAGAAACAACCTCGTTTTCTGTGTATCCCACCTCTTTTAGAAACTGTTCTGCCGTTAGAATATTCCCTCCGTTGGCATCGTAGTAGAATGACCAGACCCATTGCCATGGCTGATAGGAGCCATAGGCCGATGAAATTGTGTCAAAAACTGAGATGCTGTATACTCCGTCAAATTCGGTGACGGAGTAGTCATATTGATACCATGTGTACTGATATCCTTCGGCAGTTTCCCAGTCGCTGAGTTCAGTTTGGATAATAGGATAGTAAAACTCAGTCTCGATGGCCTTATTTAGCTTATCGGCGTTAGGATATTTCTCGCTGATTCTCGGAAGGCGGACATCGACTCTGCAACGCTCACCGTCGTCCAGATGGTATTCCACACCTGTTTCCACAAGTATTTGCGGGGAACCCGTAGGCACTGCGATCTCTGAAGTCGGCGGCGGCACATTACTGGGCATAGGGTCAGTGGAGGCACAACCAGAGAAAAGGAAACAACCGCATAGAAGAAATGCCATACACAAGTATAGGTGTTTCATAGATCGTCCTTTCTTGGAGAATACGGGGTCTGCCCGAAGTCCGCGGTGTACCACGGGTCGGCGATATCCCCTGTGTCTGCCCGCCTTGGCACGGGTGGAAAATAATAGCATACACATGACAGACCTGTGATTATCCTGCCGCAAAGGGGGTCTAGCCTGAATTGCGCTACGTCAACACCATCCTCAATGATGGCAATCCTGAACTGTTTCATGAATCCCTTCGGCTCAACACCTCTAATGGCTCTGCCTGGAGATTTTTCTGAATAGCGGCAAGGCTTACCAGGAGGATAAACAGAGTAACGGCAAGAGCAACCCATAGAGCAACGATAGGGGATGTGCCCGACAGAACGACATTCTTCGTCACGTTCGCATGGTTTACCCAGTTGCTGAACGCGGTGCTGAAGGTTTCGCTCACCGTGTGGTTGACCTGGGTGAAAACCTTATCGGTCCCCAGATATCCTGCCATACCGCCCAGAGTGACACTGGGCAGGGTGACAGACAAAAGACCGCTCAAGAGGGAGAGACGGCACTGGTTTTTGGTCACACCAAGGGAGCGCTCCACAGCGGTGCGGCCCTTCTGCTTCTGCACGGAGAGGAGGACGAAGAAGAGCACAGTGGCGACGGCGGCCCCCGCTCCGGAGACGGCCAGCAGGGTGCCCATGCGCTTCACGTCGTCCATCCCGGCCTTGAGCTGTTCGTACCCGCCGTCGTAGAAGGTGATTTCAAGATTGGGAATCCCCAGCTTATTGAAACGCTCCATGTACTGCCGAATCGTGCCGTTGGGTATCTGAAAAGAGGTAGTGCCCGGCTGCATAGGGCCGACGGCGGCAATGTTGTTCTCATCGCTGTTTTTGATGGACTTTTGGGGTACGATGATGCCGTTGTCGGGAAGCTCCAGGCCGGTGGTCAGCATACTCTGTCCCCCCTTGGGGGTGTAGACGCCCACGATTTTATAGGTGCTGCGCTCAAACACGGGATAGGGCTCTTGCTTTGCGTTCAAGAGGGTATAGGGGATGGCAGAGCCGCCATCCATCATGCCGTTGCCGGGTATGAAGACCTTGTTGGGCTCATACCGGTAATCGGCCAGATAGAGGGGAAGCTCTACGGTATCCCCCACTTTTAGCTTATTGCGCTGGGCCAGCTTATAGGGGAGCAGACAGACCGGTTCACCGGCGTCATACTCCTGATCTGTGATGTCCCGCCCCTCACGGAGAGGAGCTTCCTCTTGGTAGAACGGGAGGAACAGCTTTGTACGCTCAACCGGAAGAACCAAAACGGTATTGGTGACGCGGTCGTAGGCCTCCATGAGGCTTTTCCATTCCAGCCAGGCTTTTGAAGTAAAAAAGCCTTCGGTTACCTCCTCCCAGTTGGTATCAAGGTGAGGTTCTGCGGGGAAGGGTACTCCCTGGCGGGTGAACTGTTCCCCGTTAAGAGGGGGATTCAGGATAGACTCGCTGCCAGCACTTTGGTTTGCCTTGGTGCGGGTTGGATGCCAAAAGGGGCCGTTATTCCACCACGCAATATACTGTTTACCCGCCTGGAGCATTCCGGGGTGCTCGGTATAATGGTCGCAGAGCCAGCGGTAATCTGCTGGCGTGGAATCGCCCCAGAGATGTTCGACGATATTGACGCGCATGGGTTCTGAAGGCACGCCGTTCTCCACAGGTTCAAAAATGGCGATTTCTCCGTTGGCGTTGAGCCAATGCGCTTTTACCGTCTCGTCCTGCCTTCGAACAATATAGCCGCTCCAATCCGTCCAATAGCAGGGGCGCTGCTTGGGCGGGATAATGTAGTTTGCCCCCTCAAAGTCCAGGACCGACTCTGGCAGAAAGGTATCGGCAGTAATTTCACCGTAGGGGATATACTGCTTTAAGCCCGCGTCCCAAAACTCGGATATCTTTATATTGTCGCTGGTCTGCCTCACCAGCCCGATGGTGGTGAAAGCCGCGTCATAATTTCGCATATTTTCCCCGCTCATGGTCCAAAGCCCGGTCCCCACCGCCAGCACCGCCACAGATATCAGCAGCAGTGCGAAGGCCGCGGCCGAACTGGCCCTCATGCGCAGCTGTTGCTGGACCCCATGCCGCCAGATCATACCCCCGTCCTCTCCACCGTGAGCCGCCCGTCCTTCATGGCGTACACCACGTCGGCCCGTGCCGCCACGTCGGAGTCGTGGGTGACCACGATGACGGCGTACCCCCGCCGATGGGCCATATCGCTGAGGAGGGCGACGATAATGTCTGCGTTCTCGCTGTCCAGGTTTCCGGTAGGCTCGTCCGCCAGGAGAATCTTCCCGCCCGAGGCCATGGCCCTGGCGATGGCAACCCGCTGCTGCTCGCCGCCGCTCATCATCTGAGGGCGCTGACGGTAAATCCTGGGGGCCAGCCCCACCTCACCGATGAGTTGTCTGGCCCGGCTGTCAGCCTCCTTTGCGGGGACGCGGCGCAGCTCCATGGGGTACTTCACATTCTCCAGCGCCGTGAGGAGAGGAAAGAGGTGGAACGCCTGGTAGACCACCGAGACGGTCTCGCGGCGGTATTTGTCCCGGTCAAGGCTGGTCATTGGCTGGCCATCCACAGTGATGCCGCCTTCCGTTGGAAGGTCCAGCCCCGCCAACAGAGAAAGTAAAGTTGATTTCCCACTGCCCGAGTGACCCACGATTGCATACACGTTCCCTGAATCAAAGGTACAGGAGACGTTTTTTACGGCCTCTACCTTCTGGTAGCGGCTCTGGTAGGTGTAGCTCACCTCATGTACTTCCAAAATGCTCATTTATCGTTTCTCCCTAATCCGTCTGTGTGAGGACTTCCATCACGCTGAACCGCTGTATGCTGAAGAGCGCCGCCGCCGTCCCGATGCAGTAGAGGAGGAATAAGGCGGGGAGCAGGGGAGAGACCCCTGTGCCACCCAGGGCGGCGGCGGCAAAAAGGCCAAGGAGACCGCCGCAGAGAGTTAGGGACCCGGCCTCCAGCATATATGTCAAGAAGGCCTGCCGGTTGTCCACGCCCAATGTGCGCATGATTGCGAGTTCCTTCCGCCGTCCCCGCATCAGGAGGTACGAGGTCATAAAGCCCATGGCGGCCGTGGCGGAAAATACGAAAGGCAGGAATACTGTGAGCATATCCAAGGTTCGACGGAGCTGGGTGGCGGCCTTGATGTAATGCTCGTCACTGATGCTTAGGGCTACGCCCTTTCGGCTGGGGGCAGCACGGAGGTCGGTAGAGGAAAAGCCCGCCGCAAGCATCTCCTCCTTAAAGGCGTTGAGTGCGGCCGTGTCTACCTTAAAGCTGACCGAGTTGGCGGACAGGGCCTTCTTGGCGGGCAGGGCATCGATAAGGCTGTAGGGAAAGAGGAAATTAGGACGATTGCCATCCACCAAGGTGGGAAGGTCAGAACTGTACGAACCTACGATGCGGAGGGTGCCGGAAGCATGGTAGTCATATCCTGGGATGGGATAGCCCGCCTCGTCATACCTATACAGGAGGATGGATACGTCCACGGTGTCGCCCAGTTTAAAGCCCTGCTCCTTCAAAAAGCTGCTCTTGGCGACACAGACCGCCGTACTACCACTCAAGAGAGTACCGTCGTATCCCTCCAGATAGGTGAACGCCTCAGTAGCCAGGAAGGGAAAGGCGGCCAAGGAGTTAGAGGCCACAGCGGCATTGGCTCTAACCAATCCTAAATTTTCGGGCGGTTCCAGCCCAAGTGTGAAAGCGAGCTGGGACGCGACCGCCAAGTCAGAGGTGTAGGGGGAATCCCAAAGGGCCATGACCCGCTTCCTGGGAATGTCCAGCGCTAAGTCCTGCCCGCCATTGAGATTGGTCACCTTCCCTGTGATGGGGAGGGTTTCCTCCAGTGAGCCCAGTTGGCGTTCATTTTCTCGTATGCTCCCCAGATAGATGCACAGAAAAAAAGCAACACAGAGAGACACGACAGCAAAGAGAAGGTTTTCCTTCCAGTGCCGTGTGATGTTCCGCATTGCAGCTGAAAATATCAGCATGAATATCACCGCCAGATTCAAAAGATAGAGTATATTCATTATAACGCTGAGTGGGGCAAAATCGTAATAAGTAATGCTGTGACAGTTTTGCCATCCCGGGCAGACCATAGGGCATGGACACACCTGTCCTGCGAGCAGGTCCTTCGCGAAGACCTTCTGCGGGAAAACATCCCAGTGCACATTTTATTTTTCAGGAACTTATAGTTTACCGGCTATGGGAGCTTCATCTTCGTAATTACTAACTTGCCATCCATACTCCTATAGCCATAGCAAGCAAAATTTGCTTACCCCGATATACCAAACCGGCTTGTGGATTTTGCAAATTGGGGGAAGTATCTTTATGCCGCAAGGGATCACTGTTACTTTTGACATAAAGATGGCTTCTAATATTTTCATTTATTTTATCAGAAGTAATATATAATTGCAAATTTTCCCGCTGCACAATTAGAGCGTTTTCGTACCGCTCCACAAGGCCGTCATTTTTTATTTGGGCACCTCCGTCACTGACCGTTTTTTTGCAGCAGCACCTTGCCGGTGTACTTCTCGTCGGAGAGGCTCTTGTCGGCTGTCTTCCGGTCCCGCCTGAGATGTCTTGGCAGAGAGAATGCGCTGCTTTTCCAGGCCGTCAGCAAGCTTGCCGAGGCTGTCTCCCCACCAGGTACCGTGCAAAGATTCAACGAACAATTTCTGCTTCCTGAGGATTCACGATGAGGCCTTTGGATGTAAGATCATACCCATAGCATTTATGGCCTGCCATTTTTGAATTGCCCTCTTAAAATCCCTTTCCCATACTGGCCTTTATTGATTCGTTTTTCTCGAATGTATTTATTATCAATAACTCCTTTATCTCTTAAAAGTAAGCGACAAGCCACCTCAAGCACTTTTGTGCCAGGAGGCTTGTCGCTTACAAACGCCAATATAAAAGACCAACGTCGGAGGGTCAGCCTCCGGCACCGGTCTTAAAATAGTCTGGCAGCAGCGCATCAAGCTGTTCGGTGTCGTGCAGATCCAAATTAGGTGCGGCTCGGAAAATGTGCGTCAGATAGTTATAGGGCTTCAGTCCGTTTTCCTTGGCTGTCTCAATGAGCGAATATATCACCGCGCTGGAAATCTGCCCATGCAAAAAACTCCTCCATGAGCGGCTTGGAGGATTCTATGCGCTTTTTAAATCTCTGCTCAGGGGGTAGGTCCCCAAATTCATGCTCCAGCGCAAACAATCAGTCGCAGCAGCGCTTGCCAATAAAAGCAAGGCTCTCCTCACGGCCTTTTTCCGGCACAATTTTCAGCGCCTCGTCAAACTTTCGTCTCAGATGCGCCCAGCAGCTCACAACCGCAATGGTTTCGGGCAGCTTGTGGTGCCCATCGTAGCCATCTGCGTGAAGATAACCACTCCAGCCCTCCAAAAATTGCTTGGGATGCTTTGCTTTGCGGCTGGGCTGGTAATCATACAGCACAATGGGATGCTCTGCACACCCACTTGTTCGGTATAGCCACAGGCAGCTCTTGGATTCGAGCTGTTGACAAAGTCTCGCCGCAACCAATCTGTTGTGCAAAACTAAAGAGAGAGGCAGGGGTTTGGGATGCAGCTGGACCTCACAGCAAAATCGTGTCCATCCAGACCGCAGCCGCGGACTCCATCTGCGATTTCCCCCTGGCTCACCAGGTACTGGGCGAGCATGGCATCTCCTTTTTTGTGCGGCCCAAAGCGGAGCAGGCGCGCGCCACCGACAAGTACACCAGAGAGCTGTCTTCTTATGATGAAGGGCAAAACGTCTATCTCTGCCCGGCGGGAAAGGTGCTGGCGCTATGCACGGTGACGCGCAGCGCGTCCGGGGTTAGCTGGCTGTACAAAGTCAACAGCTCGAAGCAGACCCAGCTCAAGCTCTATATGCCGTTGACCGCAAACCTCTATGAGTACGGCGAATACGGTGATCTCCAGGACGAGCCTATGCGTGATATGCTTGGCGAAGAGCCGTGACTCTCTGATGTAATGCCCGGAGCAGGTTTCCTTGCCCCATTTTCTGCGGGTAATGTGAAAGGGAACCGTCATGGTTCCCTCTCATATGCTGCCGCAGAGCCGGGCATACCGCCCGGCTCTGCGCGTGAGGCCGTTCGTAAAAAGGGGCCGGAGCCGCGGGCAGAGATACTGCTACCAGCGCGCCTTGATCATGCGCCTGAAGGAGTCAAAGGTATCCACGTACTTCATATATTCAAGGGTCTTCTCCTCATTGAATATGGTGATCAGGGCCTCGTAGGAGTCCTTGAATATCTTGTGGTCGTTCTTGTTGAGCGCCATGAGCAGAACAAAGTGCACCATGTTTCCGCCCCATTTGATCCCTGCCCTGGAGATGAGGACGGCGATCCCCGTCTTCAGGGCGCTCATGTCGACGGCGTGCGGGATCGCCAATTTTCCGAAGGCGGTGGACGCGGCGTTTTCCCGTTTGAGCACCTGCTCCTCGTATTCCCGGTCCACATAGCGGTGCTCGGCCAGCTTGGCGCAGAGGTGATGGATCACCTCGTCCTTTGTCGTCAGGCTGTCTGTCATCTCGAACAGGGATTGGTCGAAAATTTTATCAAAGGTCTCCTTGAGCTGTAAATAGCCGATGCGGCTCTCAATGGCAAAGATTTTTTGATTGATCTCCTCAAATTGCTTTTGAATATCAAACGGAGAGATGAGGATCACACGGTTGGTGTCGAAATGGGAGATGGGAATCGCGGAAAACAGGATGTCAAAATCCGTCGTCCTGATGCCGTCGACCTGGTGAACGACCTCTACAAGATCGATTTTGTTGCCGAAATGGATCATCAGCTGATTGCTGATGGTGACATGGAGGTCGTGATAGTCGGGGCACAGGAGCACCGCGCGCAGCTTGTCGACGGAGTGGTTCTGCCGCTCGATCTCGGCGCCGATGTGCATGGCGAGGAAGGAATACTCATCGTCGGTGAGCTTGATATCGTACATCCCCACAAGCTCCAGGCCGATGAAAACCGCGATATCGAACAGGATCGGGCTGTTTGAGCGGATGATGTCAAGCATCGGATTTTTGACGTGCCGGTTCTCCCGCGCGCGCAGCAGCAGATTTTTCAGGTGGATGGAGAAGGATATCCTGAACTCACGGGAGGACAGGTTCACCATATAATTCTGGTCTACCTTCTTGATGAACGCGTCGGTCAGATCAAAGATGTCCGCGCCGATCAGATTGCTGACGGTATGGTCCTCCACCGCTTTCGAGTAGTTCATGCTGGAGCTGAAGAGGACGTCGATCTCATTTTTCCCATAGTCGGAAAAACGGTGGGACAGGCGCTCCTCTAGCCTGGAGATCAAGGGCTCCAGAAAGTGATAGATCTTGGACTCCTGCAGCTTTCCGCTGCAGGGGATGGATTGATTGTAGATGTCCTGATCGATGATGATCAGCAGGTGCAGCAGAAGATCCACAAACGACAGGTGATTGATATAGTAGTCAAACTGGCGGGAGGTGTTCAAAACGATCTGAGAGACGCCGTCCACGTCTATGTTCTGGAACCAATCTTTGAGCTGGGGCACGTCAAGAAGGCTGGACTCGGAGCTCTGGTAAATGATCCAGCTGATGAACTTCCGCTTGTCCTTGTCGTCCCCTAAGATAACCAGGCTGTTGCTGACGCTGCGAAACCTCACGTGGTAGGACTCATACCGGCTGTTCATAAAGCTGATGGTGGACTTCAGCGTCGAATAGCTGACCGCCAGCTCGTCGCACAGGTCAAAGAGATTCAGCCCCTCGGGATGCCGCTCGATCAGCCGCTTGATGATATAGGTGCCGCGCTCTTCCTGCGTCTGCGGTATGTCCTGATTTGTGACGACAAAGCTGTTGATGAACTGGCTCAACTGATAGCCGTCACGCGTCGCATAGATCATGGGCTGCTCGAATCCGGCGTTGATCTCCTTGACGTAGCTTTTGACCGAGCGGACAGACATATTGAGCGCACTTGAAATCTGTGCGCTGGTTTGGGGGGGCTTATACTGCTTTAAATACTCGATCAGCTCTGAACGCTTTGGTTTCATAGACTCCCTCCATGACGGCCTAATGCGCCCCGACGATATTCATGATATATTATAGGGAACGTACGGACAGGAAGCAAGTCACGTGTTTGCACGCAAGGGTGAATAACGGCAGACCGGAGGCCTTTCCCTGCAAAGTGTAAATGACAGGTTGAGCTCCCCTCGCTCTCTGTATGATAATGATAGCGTAGGTTGGGGAAAGGAGGTGGCAGAATGGAGCCTATCAAAATACTCTTATGCTGCGGCGCGGGAATGTCCAGCGGATTCCTGGCCAGCAGCGCCAGGAAGTATATCAAGCAAAGCAAATTGCCCGTCAGCATAGAAGCGCGCAGCGTATCGGAAGCGGCAGAGTACCTTTCATCCATCCAGGTGCTGCTGCTGGGCCCGCATTACGCGGTGGACCTGGACAAGTACAAAGCGTTGGCCGCACCCTATGGCGTCCGCGTGGCGGTCATACCCCCGGATATCTATGCCGCGCTGGACGGCGAAAAAGTGGTATCCCTTGGCCTTAATATGAAAGAGGAGGACGGATCAAAATGAAAAAACTGATGCGCTTTCTGTCGGAGAATTTTGCACCCAAAGCGAACGCCTTTTTCAGCAAGCCCTGGCTTTCCGGCCTTTCCAGCGGTATGCAAAAGATCATTCCCTTCGTTCTGATCGGCTCCCTCATGTACCTCTACAACGTACCGGCCTCTTACATCCCCGCTTTGCCCGATTTAGGCCCGATCCTCAATTACAGCTTCGGCCTGATCTCCATCATTGTGGCTTTCATGATCGCGAGCCAGTGCATGGAGAAACTTAACCACCCGCTCTACGTGGTCAATGCCGGCATCACGGCCATCTGCGTGACCATGATGGCGCTGACCCCTGTGGGGGAGCAGTCCGACAGTCTCTCCGCCATGCTCAGGAATATGGGGCCGACGGGAGTCGCCGTGGGCATGATCGTGGGGCTCGTGGTGGCGATCATCTTCCACAACTGGGGAAAGCTCCGGTTCCTCCAGGACTCCAGCATTCCCGACTTCGTGACGGGCTGGATCAACACCCTCGTGCCAGCTTTCCTCTCCCTGGCTCTGGCCATGATTTTGATCTTTAAGCTCCACATCGACGTTTTGAGCACGATCCAGGCCCTGTTCGTCCCCCTGTTCCAGTTCGGGCAGACCCTGCCCGGCGCCATCATCATGTTCGTGATCCCGGTGATCTTCTATACCATGGGGGTCTCCTCCTGGATGTTTACCTCTATCTGGATGCCGATCCTGATGACGGGCACCCAGATGAATATCGACGCGGTCGCAAAGGGCCTGGCCCCCACGGCGGTCTTCTCGACCGAGACGGTGTTTACCCTGGGTTTTATGGGCATGGGCGGCATGTGCTGCACCCTGGCGCTGAATCTCCTGATGGTATTTTCAAAATCCAAGCAGATGCGCACCCTGGGCCGGGTCTTCCTCGTGCCCTCCATCTTCAACATCAACGAGCCCGTCATGTTCGGCGCGCCGGTGGTCTTCAATCCGATTTTAATGCTGCCGGCATGGCTCACCACGGTCGTGGGACCGATCTACGTCTGGGTCATCATGAAGACGGGCCTCTTGAATATCCCGGCAAAAATGATCAACATCGGCCAGCTGCCCGCGCCCATCGGCAGCGTGCTGGTGACCGAGGATCTGCGGGCGCTGCTGTGGTGGATCGTGCTGCTTGGCATCTATCTACTGATATGGTATCCTTTCTTTAAGGTATACGAAAAGCAAAAGCTTGAAGAAGAGAAGAATTGAAAGCGGGTATTCGCAATGACAGACGGCATACTGGTCGACGTAGCAATGCAAATCATCCTGAACGCCGGAGACGCGCGGGGAAAGCTGTCGCTGGCGCTGAAGGAGGCCAAAGCGTCGCAGTTCCAAAGGGCGCATGAGGCCATCGTGGAAGCGGAGGAGCTGGTCCAGAGGGCACATAAGGAACAGACTTCGACCATCCAGGCCGAGGCGAGCGGAGTCCAGTATTCCCTCTCCCTGTTGTTCATCCACGCGCAGGACACCCTGATGACGGTGAACTCGGAATTGCGGCTGACCCGGGAGATGGTCGACATCCTGGAGCTCATCGACCGCCGGCTGCAAGGAGGGTGAACACTTGAGAGAAAAAAGGTTTCCTGAGCATTTTTTGTGGGGCGGAGCCGTCGCCGCCTGCCAGATCGAGGGGGCCTTCGCAGAGGATGGGCGCGGGCTCTCCACCTCGGACATCCACGCCTATCACACGGGCTTGGACCGGAGCAATCTGGGCAGAGAGGGCGGCGGGACGCTTGCTGAGCTCATCCGGCTGAGCGAGGACACCCAGGCCTACTTCCCCAAGCGTTTCGGCATCGATTTTTACCACACCTATGAGGAAGACCTGCGCCTGTTGGGCGAATTGGGCCTGCGCGCCTTTCGCACCTCCATCTCCTGGTCCCGCATTTTCCCGAACGGCGACGAGGCCCTACCCAATGAAAAGGGGCTGGAGTTCTACGATAAGCTGATCGACGCCATTCTCGCCAATCACATGGTGCCCATCCTCACCATGGCCCACTACGACCTCCCCCTGAACCTGGTCTTCAAGTACGGCGGCTTTGGCAGCCGGAAGGTCATCGACCTCTTCGTGCGCTATGCCGAGGTGCTGCTGCGCCGCTACGGGGACAGGGTGAAGCACTGGATCGTGTTCAATCAGGTGAATCTGCTCCCGACCGTTCAGTTCGGCTCCCTCGGCATCTACGACGATCAGAGTGAAAACATGGAGGAGCTGATGTATCAGGCGGCCCATCACCAGTTCGTGGCGGCCGCGCTGGTAAAGCGCAGCGCAAGGACTCTCGCGCCCGACGCGCTGATCGGCACCATGGTGGCCGACGGCACCTTCTACCCCGCGACCTGTCGCCCGGAGGACGTGGTGCTGACCATGAGGAAGAACAGAATGCAGTACTTCTTCACCGACGTGCAACTGAGGGGCGCTTATCCCCAGTACGCACTGCGCTATTTTGAGGAAAAGCAGCTTAAATTATCCCTGCCCGCCGAGGACCTGGCGCTGCTCAGGGAGCAGACCATGGACTTTATGGGGCTCTCCTACTATTCCAGCAAAGTGGTCGATTCCGGCGTCAACACCATGGAGCCCTTTGACGCGTCTCAGAACCCCCACCTGGAGCCCACGCCCTGGGAGTGGCGGGCCGATCCGCTGGGCCTCTACAACTCCATCTCCCAGTACTGGGACCGCTATCAGGCGCCCATCATGATCGCGGAGAACGGCCTGGGCGCGCTCGACGTTGTCGAGGCGGACGGGACGGTCCACGACCCCTACCGGATCGACTACCTGCGCCGCCACATCGATCAGGTCTGCGAGTGCATCCAGGACGGGGTGGACATCATGGCGTATCTGAGCTGGGCTCCCATCGACGTCGTGAGCTCCTCAAGCGCCGAGATGAGCAAGCGGTATGGGTATATCTACGTGGACAAGGACGACCTCGGCCGGGGCAGCAGGAAGCGCCTCAGGAAGGACTCCTTCTACTGGTATCAAAACGTCATCCGTACCAATGGTGCCGAGCGATGAAACTCCTCTTTCAGGCCGACGATTTCGGACTTACAGAGGGCACCGCGCTGGGCATCGGGGCCTGCGTAAAGAGCGGGCTGGTGAGGAATACGGGGCTTTTTGTCAATATGCCCGCCACGGACATGGCCGTCGAGCTGATGTCCAGGCATCCTGAGGTCTGCCTGGGGCTCGATATCAACCTGGTCGCGGGCAGGCCTGTCTCCGACCCCGGACGCGTCGCGCGACTCTTGAATGAGGACGGCTGCTTTTTGTCCTCCCGGCAGGTCGCGGCGAAGGGGCGCGTCACAAAGCGCGAAGGGCTCATCACCCACTTTGAGCAGGAGCCCTATCCCTACGACGAGATCTACCATGAGATCGAGCGGCAGGTCCTTAGGTTCAGGGAACTGGTGGGTAAATGGCCGGGATACCTGCACCCCCACTCCCTGATGACCCCGATGACACACCAAGTCATGCGGGAGATCGCGGGCGCATACGATCTGAAGTATACCCTTGACCTGTGGCCCCGGCAGGGGCTGGCGGAGTTTGAAATGCCCTGGACGGCGCAGCGGGACTTCTCCTGGGACGTGCAGCTGGCCACCGACGTGGAGCAGGAGGTGCTCTCCCGTCTCCCCTCTCTGCAAGAGAGAGAGGCGGTCCTGCTCATCTGCCACCCGGGGTATGCCGACATGGAGCTGTTTCGGTACTCTTCCTTCACCGGGATCCGAATGCGCGACATGGAAATGGCGCGTTCGGCGGCTCTTCGGGCGCTGATCGACCGGCTGGGCGTCAAGCAGGTCACATATGACGACTTTTAACGCGGGATTCTCCATATAATAAGGCGCTCAAAAACCGG
>JBLJBF010000191.1:0-15461 GCA_047637855.1 Pseudoflavonifractor sp.
AAAAAGTGTAGCAGCCTGTCAAAGAAGTCCTACGGAACTTCTTTGACAGGCTGAAAAACCGCCGCGGGCAGGAAAATTCCTGCCCGCGGCGGTTTTTAAATGACCTGACGGTTTTCCCATTTACCCCGGAGAAACCGGACGCCGAAGAAGGTCCCCCGGACGATCCAGTCCAGGCACATGGCGAGCCACACCCCGGACAGCCCCATGTTCAGCATGGGGTGGCCAAAGAGCGCGGCGGGGGCCAGCAGATAGCTGCAGCCCAGCCGGAAGGCAAACATGGAGAAGAGGGAGACACTCATGGTGAAGAGCACGTCGCCCGCGGCCCTCAGCGCGTTGGGCAAAGTGAACGAGATGGGCCAGAAGAGGAGAGAGAATACCGAGAAGATGCGCAGCACCTGCCCCGCCATCGCAGCCGCGTCCGGCCCAAGGCCGAAGAGGGCAGTCACCGGCCCCACGAGGAAGAACAGGAGAACAGACAGCGCCCCCACCGACAGGTAGGCGAGACCCAGCAGCTTTTTGGCATAGGCGGCAGCCTGCTCCCGCTCCCGCGCGCCGATGCACTGGCCCACCACCGTGACCATGGCCAGGCCGATGGCGCTGCCCGGCATATTGACGACGCCGCCCACGCTGCCCGCAATCCCGTTGGCCGCGATGGCGGCGGTGCGCAGGGCCTCGGTGGCCCCCAAGGTCGTGACCAGGCTAAGCACCAGGAGCTTGCCCACCTGAAAGAGGCCGTTTTCCAGCCCGGTGGGAATGCCGATAGACAAAATACGTTTTATCACTCCGGGATGGAACTCGGGCCTGAGCAGCCCCTCAATCCGCAGGGGATTATCGGCCCGCTGGAGGAGGAAGAGAATGATGACGGCCGCCACGATGCGGGAGACCAGCGTGCCGACGGCCGAGCCGGCCGCGCCCATGTGGTATCTAAAGATGAGGGGCGCGCCGACCGCGAAGTTGACCAGGTTGACGATAGCCGAGTTGAACATGGACACCCGGCTGTTGCCCATGGAGCGGAAGAGGGCCGCCCCCGCGTTGTAGACCGCCATGAACGGGTAGGCCATGGCAGTGATCACGAAGTAGTCCAGGGCCGACTTTCTCACGTCGCCCGGGATGTTTCCGAATACGACGGAGAGGATGGACTCTCGGAAAATGAGGGCGAAGGCCGTCAGGGCCGTGCCGGCCAGCACCACCGCGTACAGCAGCTGCTTTGCGGCCTTGCGGGCATTCTCCCGATCTCCCCGGCCCAAGTACTGGGACACAACCACCGCGCCGCCGGTGGAGAGAGCGGCGAATACCTGGATGAGCAAAATATTGATGTTGTCCACCAGAGAGACGCCGGATACGGCGGCCTCCCCCGTGGAGGTCACCATGATGATATCGACCATGCCCACCGTCATAAGGAGAAGCTGCTCGATAACCAGGGGGACAATCAGGCGCACCAGCGCCTGCCGGGAGAAGAGCGGTCTACCGGCCTCCAGTGTGTACGGTTCCTTCATCATTTGGCACCTTCTGTATGGGAAAAGCAGTGTAAAGCCGCATATTAACGCATATGCAATTTTACCATTAGATTTTTATTTTATCATGCCGGACAAAATTTACAATGGTTTTTTTCCACAAAAGAAGAGGGCCCGGGGACTGCTCGCCCGGGCCCTTCCGTGATTCAGCCTTACCGGTTTAAGTACCTGCGCACCCGTTCGTTGGCTTTGGCGGTCACCTCGTCCTCGTCCACGGTGACAAGCTGCCCGTTCTGGACGATGGGCCGCCCGGCCGCGATGGTGAAATCCACACTCCCTTTGAACCCCACGGTGCCCAGCATACCCATGGGGTCGAACTGGGCGCCCACCAGCTCGGGCCGCTCCAGGTCGATCATAAAGAGGTCGGCGGCCATGCCGGGGGCCAGGTGGCCGATGTCGCTCCGGCCCAGAATCCGGGCCGAGCCCCGGGTGGCCATCTTCAGGATATCATACCCCGACGGGGCGTCTTGGCTGGAGTGGAGCCGGTGCAGGAGGAAGGACACCCTCAGCTCCTCCAGGAGATTTGAGCCGTCGTTGGAGGCCGAACCGTCCACGGCCAGACCCAGGGGAACGCCCCGCTTCAGCATCTCAGGCACCCGGCACACGCCGGAGGATAGCTTCATATTGGAGATGGGACAGTGGGCCACGCCGGTGCCGGTGGCGGCCAGACGGCCCAGCTCGTCGTCGTTAAAGTGGATGCCGTGGGCGTACCACACGTCGCTGCCCATCCAGCCCAGGCTCTCCATATAGTCGAGGGGTCGCATGCCGAACCGCTCAAGGGTGAACTGCTCCTCGTCCTTCGTCTCGGCCAGATGGGTGTGCAGGCGCACGCCCAGGCTCCGGGCCAGCTTGGCGCTCTCCCGCAGGAGGTCGCCGCTGACCGAGAAGGGAGAGCAGGGGGCCAGGGCCACCTGGTGCATGGAGTAGGGCGCGTCGTCGTGCCACACCCGCGCCAGCCGCTCCGAGTCGGCCATGATGGCGTCGATGCTCTGCACCACGCTGTCGGGGGGCAGTCCGCCGTCCTTTTTGGAGCGGTCCATGGACCCCCGGGAGGCGTGAAACCGCACGCCGATCTGGTCGGCCGCGCGGAACTGGGCGGCGATCAAGTCCCCCGCCCCGGCGGGAAAGACATAGTGGTGGTCGAACACGGTGGTACAGCCGGTCTTGGCCAGCTCGGTCAGCCCCGTGAGGGCGGAGAGGGTAACCACCTCCTCGTCCAGGCCCTTCCACACCTCGTACAAGGTCACCAGCCAGGGGAAAAGCTCCATTTTCTGCACCTCGGGCAGATTGCGGGAAAAAATCTGATAGAGGTGGTGGTGGGTGTTGATAAGGCCGGGGTAGACCGCCATCCGCCGCGCGTCGATGCTCTGCTGCGCAGTGCGCAGCTCGGGCCCGATGTAGGTCACCACCCCGTCCTCAATGAGGAGATTGGCGCGCTCATAGAGGGTGTCATTGTCGTCGCAGGAGACGATATAGCGGGCGTTTTTAATGAGCAGTGTAGACATATCGGTCATCCCCTCTAAAATTTTCAGATATCCTAAATCATTTATATCACAGAAGAAGAGGTCCGTCAAGAAAGGGACAGTCTAACAAATGCGCGCCGCAAATTCACATCTGCGGCGCGCATTTTGATTTATGTCTCAGTTGATGCCGGTGACGGTGTATCCCGCGTCCTCCACGGCCTTCTTCAGGTCGGCGTCGGACACGTCGCGGGCCAGCTTGACGGCGGCGGTCTTGGCGCTTAGGTCCACCACGGCGCTCACGCCGTCGATGCTGTTCAGTGCCTTCTCCACACGGGCGGAGCAATGTCCGCAGCTCATGCCTTCGATCGTTAATTTCTTCTCCATAGTCTTCGGTTCTCCTTTCAAAATGGGCGCGGCGGCCGCCGCGGGTTTAAAGAATTTGAGGCGCAGGGCGTTGGTCACCACGGAAACCGAGCTCATGCTCATGGCGGCGGCGGCAAACATGGGGTCGAGCTGCCACTTCAGCGTGGAGTAGAACACGCCCGCGGCCAGGGGGATGCCGATGATATTGTAGATAAAGGCCCAGAAGAGGTTCTGCTTGATGTTGCGGATGGTGGCCTTGGAGAGACGCACGGCATTCACCGCATCCAGCAGGTCGCTCTTCATGAGCACCACATCGGCCGACTCGATGGCCACATCAGTGCCCGCGCCGATGGCAATGCCCACGTCGGCCCGGGCCAGCGCCGGAGCGTCGTTGATGCCGTCGCCCACCATGGCCACCCGGTGGCCCTTTTCCTGGAAGGCGGCGACCTGCCGCTCCTTGTCCTGGGGCAGCACCTCGGCGATGACGGTGTCCACCCCCAGTTCCCGGCCCACGGCCTCGGCGGTGCGGCGGTTGTCTCCCGTCAGCATGACTACCTCGATACCAAGTGCCTTGAATCCGGCCACGGCGGCCTTGCTGGTGGGCTTCGCCGTGTCGGCCACCGCCACCAGACCCAGCATTTTGCCGTCCTCGGCGAAGTAGAGGGGGGTCTTCCCCTGGGTGGCCAGCGTGTCGGAGACGGCGGCGAAGGGGGCGAAGTCCACGCCCCGCTCCTCCAGCATGGCGCGGTTGCCGGCCAGCACCTCGGCCCCGTGGATGCGCCCGGTGACCCCGCGGCCATGGACGGCGGCAAAGTCCTCGATGGCGACCAGGGGGATGTTTCGGGCCTCGGCCTCGGCCACAATGGCGTCGGCCAGGGGGTGTTCGGAGGGTTTCTCAAGAGAGGCGGCCACGCAGAGGAGCTCCTCCTCGGTCACGCCGTCGCCGGTCTGGAGGTCGGTCACCACGGGCTTGCCCTGGGTGAGGGTGCCGGTCTTGTCGAGCACAATGGTCTTGACGGTGTGCAGGGTCTCCAGGGCCTCCGCGGACTTGATAAGGATGCCGTTCTCGGCCCCCTTGCCCGTGCCCACCATGATGGCCACAGGAGTGGCCAGCCCCAGCGCGCAGGGGCAGGAGATGACCAGCACGGCCACGGCGGCGGTGAGGGCACGGGTGCCGTCCCCCGTGACCAGGAGCCAGACGATGGCGGTGATGAGGGAGATGCCGATGACCACAGGCACAAAGACGCCGGACACCCGGTCGGCCAGCTTGGCGATGGGGGCCTTGGAGGAGGAGGCCTCCTCCACCAGGCGGATCATCTGGGCCAGCGTGGTGTCCTCCCCCACGCGGGTGGCCTTGAAGGTAAAGGAGCCAGACTTGTTGATGGCGGCGGCGGCCACCTTGTCGCCGGGGCCCTTCTCCACCGGCAGACTCTCGCCCGTGAGGGCGCTCTCGTCCACCGAGGAGCGGCCATCGGTCACCACGCCGTCCACCGGGATGCGGCCGCCGGGGCGCACTACGATCAGGTCGCCCACCGCAACGTCCTCCACGGGGATCTCCACCTCAACGCCGTCGCGCAGGACGGCGGCTGTCTTGGGAGCCAGATCCATCAGGCGAGTGATGGCCTCACTGGTCTTGCCCTTGGAGCGGGTCTCTAAAAATTTACCCAGCGTGATGAGGGTCAGAATCATGCCGGCCGACTCGAAGTAGAGGTCCATAGACCAGTGCTCCACCCGGTGGGCCTCCCCATGGCCCAGGCCATAGCCGATCTGGAAGATGGCGACGATGCCGTACACCACCGCGGCCGACGAGCCGATGGCGATGAGACTGTCCATGTTGGGCGCGCCCTTGAAGAGGGTGCGGAACCCCACCTTGTAGTATTTGTCGTTTACATAGAGGATGGGGAGGAGAAGCAGAAGCTGAAGAAAGGCAAAGGTGACCGCATTGCCGGGCCCGTGGAAGAGGCTGGGCAGGGGCCACTTCAGCATATGGCCCATGGCGATGTAGAACAGGGGGATGAGGAACGCGAAGGAAACAATCAGGCGGAACCTCATGTGCCGCAGCTCCTCCTCCATGGGGGAGGGTCCGCTCTTGGCGGGGGCGGCCTTGCCCGCCGCCGCGGGGAGGGACGCGCCATACCCCGCGGCCTCCACAGCGGTGACAATGGCGGAGCTGTCCCCGTCGTACTCCACCATCATGTTGTTGGACATCAGGTTGACGTTGACGCTCTTTACGCCCTCCAGCTTGCCAACCGCCTTCTCCACATGGGCGGAGCACGCCGAGCACGTCATGCCGGTCACTTCAAATTTTTGTTTCATAGCAAGACCTCCCTCGGCATGATGGGCTCGGCGCCGCGCCGAATGGCGCGTACAAGCGGGTTGCCCTCGGGGGCAAACCCTTGGCGCAAGGGCGGATTCACTCCGCCCGCGCAAGTGAAATCATCAGGGGCCCCCGCGGCATCGCTGATGCCGTGGGGCACGCAGGTCATGCCGGTCACTTCGAATTTTTGTTTCATAATAGGGTAACACCTCGGTTTCCGGGATTACTTCAATATCTTGTCCAGCGTGTCGGCAAATTCGGCCACCTTCTGGGTTCGCTCGGCGTCCGAGTGGGCCTCGCTGACGCAGTGCTTGAGATGTGCGGTCAAAATCTCCCGGTTCACCCGGCCCAGAATGGCCTGAGTGGCCATGATCTGCTGGGAGATGTCGATGCAGTAGCGGTTCTCCTCCACCATCTTCAAAATGCCGTCCAGCTGGCCCCGCGCAGTCTTTAAAAGGCGGGCGGTCCTTTTTTCGTCAGCCACCATGGGGCGGGCCTCCTTACTATAATACCCCCCTGGGGTGTAGTGTTATGCTATGAGTATACCGCGGGAATGTCTCGTTGTCAAGTAGGAATTTTAATGTTATACTTTACCATGAGGTGAATTAATATGCTGAATTTAAATAAGCCGGAGCGCCTGAGGCCGGGGGACAGAGTGGCGGCGGTCAGCCTGTCGGCGGGCCTGGCGGGGGATGAGGCCGTCCGCTGGCGGTACCACCAGGGAAAGGAGCGGCTGGAGCGGGAATTCGGTCTCCGGGTGGTGGAGATGCCCCACACCTTGGCCGCTCCCCGGTACGTGTATGAGCACCCCGAAAAGCGGGCCGAGGACCTGATGACCGCCTTTGCCGATCCTTCCATCAAGGGGATCGTCTCCTGTATCGGCGGGGAGGACAGCATCCGTATGCTGCCCTACATCGACTTCGATCTGATGGGGATGAACCCCAAGCTCTTTACCGGCTACTCGGACAGTACGGTGACCCACTTCCTCTGCATGAAGGCGGGCATCTCCTCCATGTACGGCCCGGCCATTCTCACCGACTTTGCCGAAAACGTGGCCATGTCCCCCTATACGGCGGCGGCCGTCCGGCGGGCCTTTTTCTCTGCCGAGCCCATCGGGGAAATTTACCCCAGCGAGGAATGGACCGCCCAGCGGCTGGAGTGGACAGAGGAGAACAGGAACACCGCCCGCACCTTCCGGCCCAACGGCCCCTACGTGGCCATACAGGGCACGGGGACAGTCCGGGGGAGGCTGATCGGCGGCTGTCTGGAGGTGCTCAACTACCTCCGGGGCACCAGCCTGTTCCCGAAGGCGGCGGCATTTGACGGGGCCATCCTCTTCCTGGAGACCAGCGAGTGCCAGGCGCCCCCCTGGCTGGTGGAGGATAATCTGCGCTGCCTGGGGGCCATGGGCATTTTGGGCCGCCTGAACGGAATGTTCTGGGGCAAGTCCCAGGGGGAGAGGTACGAGAAGGAGTACCGCGCCGTGACCCGCAAGGTGCTGGCCGAATTCGGCCGGGCCGACCTGCCCGTGCTCTGCAACGGCTCCTTTGGACATAACGAGCCCAAGACCGTTCTCCCCTACGGCGCGCTGGCTCAGATCGACTGCGTCGGCGCGGGCTTCTCCATCCTGGAGAGCGCCGTCCTATAGAAACAGCGCAATATCCCCCCGACCCGGGTTGAACTCCGGGCCGGGGGGATATTTTTTCTCTATCGGGAAATACCACAAATTGAGGTGCGGTTTTTTGTTTGTTTGTATAAAGTTTTCAAAGAAAGTGTATTTTGATTGACGGGTTCTATGCGTTATGATATTTTGTTTATGACATAAGTAATATATATATTACAAATGTAACTAAAGCAGGAGGGCAAAGTATGGTAAAGGTATTGATTTTAACCCATGGCACGCTTGCGGACACGCTGTACGAGACGGTCGGGCTCTTCATCGCGGAGCGGGACGGCCTGGAGGCCATCGCAATGGGTGAGGATACCCAGGCCTTCAGAGCAAAGCTGACGGCGGCCCTCGTGGAAAGCCCCGAGGAGCACATCCTCCTCATGGTCGATCTCTTTGGAGGCACCCCCTTCAATATGGCGGCCTCCCTGCTGGGGGAGACCAAAGCTAGGGGGAAACGCGTCGAAATCGTATCGGGGGTCAATCTGCCCATGTTGTTGGAGGTCACCGCCAACATCTCCTCCTCCACACTGGAGGAGATCAAGAACATGGCCTTTGAAGTCGGCAAATACGGGATACGGGATTTACTGCAGGAATTAGACGCCAAAAGGGGGTGAATGAAATGAAAGTTGTACTGTACCGTATTGACGAGCGGCTGATCCACGGCCAGGTCATGGTCGCCTGGATCAGCAAGACCGGGGCAAACACCGTGGTGATCGTGGACGAGGCATCGGCCAAGGATGAGTTTATGGCCCAGGTGTACCAGCTGGCGGCTCCCTCCGGAATCAAGGTGGACGTGGTTGGCGTCCCCGCCTTCCGGGAGATGGTCGCGCATGAAGACGGCCGCAAGGCCATCGTGCTCTTCAAGGGACCCAAGGAGGCGGCGGAGGCCCTCAAGGAAGGGGTCCCCGTGGAGGAGCTGATCGTTGGCAACGTGGCCACCACACCCCAGCGGCAGAAGTATACCAAGTACGCCTACCTCAGCGAGGCCGAAAAGGGGATGCTGGCAGAGCTCCAGGAGCTCGGCTGGGCGGTGAATATGCAGCTTCTGCCCGATGACAGCAAGAATCAGTTTGCAAAGTGATGCGATAAATTTCATGAGGAGGTAAAAGAGATGTCACTGTTCTTCCAGTCCCTAGTCATCGCACTGATCACCTGGTATGTCGCCACAGCCATGCCCATGTTCCTGCGGTGGTCCTTCTATCTGGGCGGCCCCCTGGTGGGCGGCCTCGTCTGCGGTATCCTCTTTGGCGACGTACCCTACGGTCTCCAGGTGGGCGCCACCATCCAGCTGGCCTATCTGGGCGCCATCGCCGTAGGCGGCACCCTCCCCTCCGAGCTGGCCATTGCCGGCTATCTGGGCACGGCCCTCACCATGTCCGCCGGGCTGGAGCCCTCGGCCGGCCTCACCGTGGCGGTCACCTTGGGCTCTCTGGGTCTCCTGTGCCGCAACGCTTACATGACCCTCAACTCCATCGTGGTCCACCGGGCCGACAAGTATGCCGCCGACGGCAACGCCAAGATGGTGCGCATGATGAACCAGTACGGTTCCCAGGTGGTCCCCTTCTTCGCCTACTTCATCCCCTCCTTCCTGGCCATGTACTTCGGCTCCCAGGCCCTGTCCACCATCATGAGCGCCATCCCCACCGTGGTCATCAAGGCGCTGGGCGTAACCGGCGGCCTCATCCCAGCGTTGGGCATCGGCCTGCTGCTGACTTATGTGTGGGAGAAGAAGTTCCTGCCCTATTTTATTATGGGTTTCTTCCTGGTGGCCTACCTCAACCTGAACATCATGTTTATTGCGATTCTGGGCGGATGTGCCGCCACACTCTATCTCTATACCAATAAGAAGGAGGCGGCGTAATCATGGGAAACGAGACGACAACCGCCGTGAATGGGACCGAGCAGAGAATCCTCAAGCGGAGCGACCTCCTGAAGACCTGGTGGCGCTGGATCTGCTGGGCTCAGCGCTGCTATAACTACGAGCGACTGATGGGTCTCGGCTTCTGCCAGGCCATCAGCCATGTCGTGGAAAAGCTCTTCCCCAAGAAGGAGGACCGGGCCGAGACCCTCTCCCGCCACATCCGCTTCTACAACACCGAGAACAACTGGGGCGCCATGATCCTGGGCGTCACCTGCGCCCTGGAGGAAGAGCGCGCCATGGGCCACGACGTGGATACCGGTGTCATCGACAATATGAAGAGCGCCCTCATGGGCCCCCTGGCCGGCATCGGCGACTCCATCACCCAGTCCATCGTGCGGGTCATCCTCATCAGCATCTCGGTGGAGCTGGCCACCCAGGGCAATACCTTCGGACCTCTGCTCTACATCATCGGCTTCACCGCCTACGCCCTCATCGTGAGCTACACCACCTTCTTCTCCGGCTATCGCATGGGCAAGAGCGCGGTGACCAAGCTCCTCACCTCAGACCTGGCTAAGAGCTTTACAGGCGCGCTGAAGATCATGAGCATGATGGTCCTGGGCGCCCTGGCGTCCGCCAACATCAAGATGCCTACCCCCATCTCCGGCACGTTCGGCGGCTCCGAGGTGGTGCTGCAGACCATCTTGGATAGTATCCTGCCTAAGATGCTGCCCCTAGGCCTCCTGTGCCTGGCGGTTTGGATGCTCAAGAAGAAGCAGAAGTCCAGTATTTTCGTTCTGATTACCCTGTTTATCATCGGCTTTGTCGGCACCTTCCTTGGCATTCTGGGGTAATACATCATTCTGGAGGAACTATCATGGATTTAATGAAAAAGCATAGAGAGACCTTTAAAACGGACAAGCCCATCATCGGCTGCGTCCACCTCACGGCCCTGCCCGGCACCCCCCACTACGACGGCAGCGTCAGCTTCAAGGCCCAGGTGGAGCGCGCCAAGCGGGAGATCAAGGCCCTGCAGGACGCGGGCTTTGACGCCATCGTCTTCGCCAACGAGGGGGACCGGCCCTATCTCTCCAAGGTGGGCCCCGAGGTCATCGCCGCCTATACCCGCATCGTGTCCCAGGCGCTGGACGCCGTCACCATCCCCTACGGCTGCGGCGTGCTGGTGGACCCCTATGCCGCCATCTCCATCGCCAAGGCCATCGACGCCTCCTTCATCCGCGCCTACATCAGCGGGGTCTACGCCGATATGTGCGGCCTGACCGAGTACCGCCCGGGCGACATTCTGCGGTTTAAACGGAACATCGGCGCCGACAATGTAAATATCTACTGCTACTGCGACGCCCACGGCGGCACTTCGCTGGACACCCGCAGCCAGTCCGACATGGCCGACACCGCCTTCAGCGTCCTCGACCCCGCGGGGGTCCTGGTCCCCGGCCAGCACGCCGGTCTCGCCCCGAGTTTCCAGGAGGTGGAGGAGATCAAGGCCCGTTTCCACGACAAGCCCATCATGATCGCCAGCGGCGTCACCCCCGGCAACGTGAAGGACGCCCTGCGCATCTCGGACGGCATGGTGGTGGGCACCTTTGTCAAGCAGGACGGCATTCTGTGGAATGAGGTGGACCCCGAACGGGCCAAGCGTTTCATCGACGCGGCGAAAGGTTAGGTGGCGCCATGTTACTTACCATAAAGGACCTTCTCATCCCCGCCAAACAAGGCGGGTACGGCGTGGCCGCCCCCGACGCGTACAACAGCCCCTCGGTCCAGGCCTGCTTTGAGGCCGCCGCGGGCCTGAGGGCCCCCGTCATCCTCTCCTGCCTGGGCAGCACCAATATGGAGGAGACGGCCGACGTGGCCCGGTTCTACGCCAGGAAATACCCCGAGGCGGCGGTGGCCCTCCACCTGGACCACGGCGGCCCCTACGAGGAGATCATGCGGGCTCTGCGCTGCGGGTACACCTCGGTCATGATCGACCGCTCCAAGCTCCCCTTTGAGGAGAATGTCCGCGAGGTGCGGGAGGTGGTCAGGGCCGCCCACGCCATGGGTGTACCCGTCGAGGCCGAGCTGGGCCACGTGGGCACCGGCCTCCAGTACGAGGAGACCAGGGACAGCGGACTGACCCATAAGGAGGAGGCCCGGCGCTTTGTGAACGAGACCGGGGTGGACGCCCTCGCCGTGGCGGTGGGCACCTCTCACGGCACCTATAAGGGCACCCCCCGCCTGGAGTTCGATCTCCTGCGGGAGCTCTCCGCCCTCGTGGACGTGCCGCTGGTCCTTCACGGCGGCTCGGGCACCGGGGACGAGAACCTACAGAAGAGCATCGCCTGCGGCATCCAGAAGATCAACCTCTTCACCGACCTGGCCGACCCCGCGGCCGACGCCATGGTGGCCTATCTCCGGGACGAGGAGAGCGCCGACGCCGACATCGCCGCCGTCGTGAAAAAATACGCCGGGAAAAAGAAGAATTTCCTCATGGCCAACATGGTGGGCTGCGACGTTTTCCGCCTCAAGCTGGAGTACTATATCAAGCTCTTCGGCTCGGCCGGGAAGGTGTAGTCCATGCAAAACTTCAAGTATCAAAACGCCACCAAGCTCCTCTTCGGCAGGGGGATGGCCGACTGCGCGGGTGAGGAGATCAGGCCCTACGGCAGCCGGGTGCTGCTGCACCACTACGGGGACGACTTCATCCTCGGCTCCGAGGTATACCGGCGGGTGAAGGCCTCCCTCGCCGCCAGCGGCCTTGAGGTGACCGAGCTCACCGGGGTTCAGCCCAATCCGGTGCTGAGCAAGGTGCGGGAGGGCATCGCCCTGTGCCGGGAGAAGAAGATCGACTTCATTCTGGCCCTGGGCGGCGGCAGCGTCATCGACTCGGCCAAGTCCATCGGCCTGGGCACCACCTACGACGGCGACGTGTGGGACCACTACACCAAGAAACACGTCATCCAGACTTCCCTGCCGGTGGGCGTGGTGCTCACCATCCCCGCCACCGGCAGCGAGTCCAGCGCCGGCTCGGTCATCACCAATGAAAACGGCAGCATCAAGCTCCTGGGCTCCAACGGCCACAGCCGTCCGGTCTTCGCCATCATGGACCCCGAGGTCACCTTCTCGGTGCCCCGCCGGGTCATGGCGGTGGGCGGCGTGGACATGATGAGCCACGTCATGGAGCGGTATTTCACCAACGAGAGTCACACCGCCCTCTCCGACCAGCTCTGCGAGGGGACTCTGCGCACCATGATTCAGACCCTCCCGGTCACGCTGGAGCACCCCACCGACTACGACGCCCGGGCCGAGCTGGTATTCGCCGGCACCCTCGCCCACAACGGCCTGCTGGACTGCGGCCGCATCCCCGACTGGGCCTGCCACTTCATCGGCCACATCCTGGGCGGCATCACGGGCCTGGCCCACGGCGCCACCCTCTCCATCCTCACGCCCCACTGGATGGAGTATGTGTACCGGGAGAATCTCCCCCGTTTCGTCCAGTTCGCCCGGGAGGTGTGGGGGGTGGACACCAACGCCCTCTCCCCCGAGGCAGCGGCGCTGGAGGGGATCTCCCGTCTGCGGGAGTTCTGGCGGGGCTTGGGGGTTCCCCTGACACTGACCGAGGCCGGGGTGAACGGAGACCGCCTGGAGGAGATGGCGGCCCTGGTCTGTGAAAACGGCCCCGTGGGGAACCTGAAAAAGCTCTGCGAAACGGATGTACTTAACATTTTGCGGGCAAGCCTATGAAATGAGGAATCGACCATGGAGAAGATTACCACAATGAGATTCGGCTGTCTCACTGAAAAGGGAAAAACCGAGGTGCGGGAGCGCCCCCTCCCCCCCATGGGGGAGGACGAGGTGTTGGTGAAGCAGGAGGCCTGCAACATCTGCACCACCGACTACCAGCAGTGGCTGGGCCAGCGGGAGGGCCGGGGCTACCCCATGGCCAGCGGCCATGAGAGCTCCGGAACCGTGGTGGCCGTGGGGGCGCGGGTCCTGGACCTGAAACCGGGCGACCGGGTGGCCCTCACCTATGTCACCTGCGGCATCTGTGACGGCTGCAAGCGGGGCCAGGGCTGCGACAACAACGAGATCGGCCCCAAGAAGATGAGCGACGACGGGTACCGGGGTATGTTCGCCTACGCCGACTACATGGTCCGCCCCGCCCGCGCCCTGGTAAAGCTGAACCCCGGCCTGGACCCCAGCGAAGCCGCCTTTGTGGAGCCGCTGGCCACGGTGGTCAAGGGCCTGGAGAAGCTGCGGGTCAAGCCCCTTGAGACCGTCGTGGTCGTCGGCGCGGGCACCATGGGCCTCGTCAACGCCCAGGCCGCCCGGGCGCTGGGGTGCCGGGTCATTGTCTCCGAGCTGATGGAGAACAAGCTGGAGACAGCCCGGGCCATGGGCTTTGAGGTGGTGGACGGGAAGGTCTCCGACCCGGTGGAGGCCGTCAGGGCCATGACGGGCGGCAAGGGGGCCGACGCGGTAATCCTGGCCGTTGCCGCCACCGCCGTCAACGACCAGGCGCTGGAGCTGGTGAAGCATCTGGACGGGCGCATTCTCTACTTCGGGGCCGGCTACCCCGCGCCCGAGGTCCATATCGACTCGAACCTCATCCACTACCGCCGTCTGGAGCTCATCGGCACCTTCGGGGCCGACCCCGCTCAGTTCTGCACCGCCGCCGATATGCTGAGCCAGGGCGTGGTGGATGTCTCCCGTCTGGTGGACAATAAATATCCCCTGGACCGGATCCAGGACGCCTTCACCGAGGCGGCCACTCCGGGTAAGTACCGCATCAGCGTCCTTCTGTAAGCCATTGAGACAAGGGCAGCCGTAACCCCGGCTGCCCTTGTCTTGCCCTATGGCGTTCGCCGCAACAAGCGTCTTGCTAAATGCCGGTTTCTAGGGTAAGATAAATCAAAGGACTGGAGGGAGAGGCATGGCAAAGCACCCGCTGACCAAGGCGCAAACCCTTGAATACACCCGCGTGGCTTACTACTACTACAAAGAGGGCGCCACCCAGGAGCAGATCGCGGCACAGATGAAGATGTCCCGCCAGCGGGTCAACCGCATTTTGAACGACTGCCTCTCCAACGGCATTGTCCAGATCAGCATCCGCAGCCTGGACTCCCTGCATATAGAGACCGAGAGCAGTCTCAAGCATAAATTTGGTCTTCAGGATGTCAGGGTGGTGGACAGCGCCGGCGGTGAGGAAATTTTTCACGACCTGGGGGTGGCCGGGGGAAAATATCTGGCCTCCATCCTCCAGGATGGGGATATCATCGGCCTCACCAGGGGAAAGACCCTGGCCGACATGGCCGAATATATGCCGACCGTCCGCAGAAAGGGCCTCACCGTGGTCCAGCTGCTGGGGAGCCGCAACCGGGAGCCCCAGAATACGGCAGCCAACGAGATCGTGCACACCTTCTCCAAGCATCTGGGCGCCAAGCAGTCCATGCTCTTCGCCCCCATCATCCTGGGCAGCGCCGAGCTCAAGCAGTCCCTCCGCCAGGAGCCCAGCTTTCAGGACTCCTATCGCATGATGCGCTCGTGCAACATCGCGGTGGTCGGCATCGGCGCCGCCGACAGCAACCGGCTGCTGGCCGGCCTGACCAACGAGCATGTCGAGGATACCGTGATCTTAAACGAGGGGCAGCACCTCGCCGGCGAGGTGGGGTCCCACTTTTACGACCAGTACGGCAAGCCCATCACCTACCGCTACCGGGACCGCATCGTGGCGGTGGAGCTGGAGGACTATTTGCGCATCCCAGTCCGCATCGGAGTGGCGGGCATGCCGGCGAAGGCCCAGGCCATCTACGCCGCGCTGCTCGGCAAATATGTGAATGTACTGATCACCGATACCGAGACCGCAGCCATTCTGGAGAAGATGTAGCCAAATAAGAGCGCCGCCCCCGGGGACAGATCAGCGATCTGTCCCCGGGGGCGATTCATAATGGATACCCGCGCGATTTAAGCCTTTTCGTCCACAGTGTCCCGATCCCGGAACAGGAGCGAGATGCACCAGACGGCGGACAGGCCAACCAGCGTATAGATGACCCGCGACACGGCGCTGCCGGAGCCGCCGAAGGCAAAAGCCACTACGTCGAAACCGAAAATCCCGATGCTGCCCCAGTTCAGTCCGCCGATGATGGCGAGGACCAGAGCGATCTTGTCCATAATCATTACCCGAGAAACCTCCTCAAAATGGATTTCCGGGTATAGCATGGGCATCTTTTGTACAAATTATTCAAACCGGTTCATTGACACGCCGCGCTTACCCCTT
>JBLJBF010000192.1:0-9518 GCA_047637855.1 Pseudoflavonifractor sp.
CGGAGCGTATTCGTCAGATCGAAGCGAAGGCGCTGCAGAAAATGCGTGGCCTTCCGCCGAGTTTAGCGATGTCAATGCGATCGCCGACTACGCAAAGGAGGCTGTCACAGTCTGCCAGAAGGCCAAGATTATTAACGGCAAGTCGGAAGGTCTGTTTGATCCCCAGAGCAGCACCACCCGTGCCGAGGCAGTAGCTATACTTCACAGGTTTTTTGAAGCTGTACAGTAAGGTAGTTTAAGCAGCTACTAAAGCATTATAAACCATAGAATAATATAAAAAAGCAAAGCAGATGGCTGCATTTTACGACAGCCATCTGCTTTGCCTGTACCGCTATTTCGCCAACGGTTCAAATTGGTGAGGCCTTCCGTCAGCACGTGATGAGATCGCTTGAACCAGCCTCGATCCGTGTTAAATCCATTGCGTAACAGAAGGTTCCGTAATCGTGCCAGCATGTCGCCGTCGGGCGCTTGATTACTGGACTCCTCGCCGCAGAAGTCCGAAAAGACGCGACTGTCAATGGCCTCCGTTACCATGGCCTCATCGGACAGGCTGTACGGATTATGCAGCAAATACAGCCGCAGCATGCATTCCAGAGGGTAGGGCTTATTCCAGCGCCCTCAAGACCAGTGATGCTCCCGTACCTGTTTCACTACTGATGGTTGTGTGAGAACTCCATCCTATCATGATGATCCGGACGTGAACGACGCAATCCGTTGTTTCCTGTGGGAACGGGAGATCGTACACTTCCAGCGCTTTGGCGAGGCGGTACGCCTGGCCAAGGAAAAAATAGACCAGAAAAATGTTTACTTCATGAACCCGGCGTTCGATTCGTGAGCGGGGAGCGCCTAACCGCTATTGCCAGCAGAATCAAGGGATCGGAAACGGTTAAAAATTACTCCCAATGCGGGGCTTGTCGTCTGTGAATAGCAGACGGCAAGCCCTCAAGTTTTGCAGTTATCCCTCGTCCTGTTCCAAGGCGGCGTTGAGCCACAGCCCGGCAAGATGAATGGCCCCGTGAAAGCCCACAAAGGGCGCCTCATACGGGCTAAGCCGCCAGCGGTTATCGGGATTGGAAACTTGTAGGTCCTTACTGCGCTCCGCCCAGTCGATGGCCTCTCCACTGGCCATTAAAATGCCTTTGTGCCGGGCGGAAATCGCGGACGACCACTGGGCCTCGGTTAGATAAGGCGTCTCCTCGCCGCCCATGTCGGGGCAATCGCACCACACATCTCCCTTGGGCAAAGAGAGCTCCCCGCATCCGTAAGAAATAATTCCTGCCACTACATCGGCGTGGCCGCCCACAGACAGTGCAACCTCGTTCGGGTGAGAACGCAATAGGTGGTGAAACATCAGCATAGAAGGGGCCAGCTGAGCCTTCACCCGCTGAACCTCTGCCATAAGAAACGCCGTGTCAGGTGCGCGCCCCAACACCTTCCCCACTGCTTCAAGCCAGCGACGGGTACCATCGATTCCGTAAGGCCGACCAGAATAATAGGGTGTGCCAAACCGGCTATGCAAATGCCGCGCGGCCCGCTCCCCTTCCCGGCGGGCGACCAGATTGATATGTGCCCCGCCTAATTGCTCGAGCTCCTCCACCGAGGTGTCTGACGTCATGACTGACAGGGATTTCATCCCGAAAGCACCCCCCATCAGACGGGTTATCTCCTGGGCGTCCGCCTGAAAGCGAAATAAATCTGCGCAGGAGCCGATGAGATTAAAGGTTGGCTCCGGTGTTCTCTCCCGCTCCACAGGGAGGGCTTTGGCGAGGAGGAGAAGCGCCTCCTCCACTCCGCGGTGGCCGTTTACGTCAAAACCGCCGCCGCCAAAGGGCAAAAGACGCACGTCGGGGTACAGAGGCTGCAGCTCATGGCAGATGGCGGGCAAATCGGTTCCGATTACGGTGGGAACGGCGGACGGCAGGAGGAAAACCACCTTAGGTTGTTCAATGCGGACGACTTCCGCAAGCGTCCGCTCCAGCCGCCTGGTGTCCCCCAGAGAAATATCCGCCTCATCGATGTGGGTGGAGTAGAGCTTACACCCGTCCACGACGCCGGCGCGATGCAAAAATACCCGCCCATAGAGCATATGCCCCATGCAGCCGTATTCAATCAATGCCGCATTCCGCACTGTGGAGAGCGTCCAGAGCGTGCCCATGCGGCCCGACATTGGGGGCTTAAACTTATGAATTCCCATTTTTTGCGCTCCTTTTCACCCTGGGCGGCGTGACTTTTTAGGCTTCCAGCATCCGGCGCAGTAAAAGCGCTGTTCGCTCGTACCCGGCCTGCCCGTATGTCTCGTAAAGATAGGAGACGGCGGGCACGCTGCCTGAGCCCTCCAGTATCTCCCCGAAGGAGAGGCCGGGGGCAAGCAGCTCCAGCACGGCGGCGTCCGCCCTGTTGTTGACCATATGGCACAGCAGCGGGTTTTGATCCTTTCCAAGGAGTGCCTTAGCCCGGCGGCGGTCGTCAGGGTAAAACTCCTCGATATGCAACAGAAGGGGCGACATTTGAAAGCTGTCGAGGTAAAGGGCGAGGGGCAGGGGCGAGAGTGCGCAGCCGACGGTGGTCACATAAGTGGCCCCTGAGAAAGAGTCCCTTACCTCCGCCTCCAGGCCCAGGGCCTCCTCCCTCTCTGTGTCAAACACGCCACCCCAGTCAATATTCAGCCGGTCGGCAAGCACTTGGAGCACTGCGTCAATTTCAGACACCGCGTATATCTCGTGCAGGCTCAGGTATGGTACACCAAGCTCGCGCTGCATCCGCTCGGCCAGCGGATTCATATACGGAGAGAGTACAAGGTTGATTGCGGCGTCTGGCGCGGCGAGAAAATCCCTCATGTCTGACTTGGGGGCCAGCATTCGCAGGGTAATTCCCCGGTTTATAAGCTCTTCTAAAATTGCGGGCATCGGAATATGGTCCTCATCGGGGCTTCTTCCCAGGATATTGACGACATTCGCGCGGGTTTCGGCAGGCTCCATCATGGCACCAAATGCCTCCAGCGTTTTCCAGAAACCGGAAGGGTGGCTGTTGCACTTAAAATGTCCCATCTGCACAAAGCTCAGGCGAGCGTCAACTGTGGGCTGAAGCTCACGGACGAGGCCCTCCGCGTCCTCGCCGATGACCTCAGGCACGCAGGTAAAAATAATCATGATAGCTTTTGCCCCGGCCGCGTCCATCTCCCGGACAGCCTCCATCAGCCCTGTGCGGCAGCCGAAAACGACCTCGTTTGCGTCGAGCACATACATCCAGTGAAGACTGGTATCCTTATACTTTGATTGATATACCAAATTTCGGCTATAGGTGCCGCATTCGGCTGTGCCCACCACCAGAGTGGACATCCCGTTGATGTTCGAGCTGAGTGCAAGGGCGGTGTGCAGCGGGCAGTGACTGCCGGGATAGGCTGCGGGGGTCAGGAATTTGACCCCCGCGTTGGTTTTTATTGCCGAAAGGCGCTTAAGGTGGGAAAGCTCCTTCATCATGCACTCCCCACTTCCAGCAAAATTCCGGCGAGTTTTTTATAGTGCGCCGCCATGGGGCAGTCGGGGAAGGCCTCTACCACGGTCTTGCCCCTTTCCTCCGCCGCTTGCACGGACGGGTCTCGGGGCAGGCGGCAGAGGACGCTTGCCCCAATCTCGGCAGCGGCCTTGTCCACCAACTCGCCCTCGCCCTTAATGTTCTTGCTGTTTTGGATAAGGCCCCGCAGAGAGGCATACCCCCGCTTGCCAAAACTTTTGACCGCGTGGGCAATATTTGCCGCAGCGTAGAGCGACATCATCTCCCCCGAGGTGACGATACACACCTCGTCGGCGTAGCCGCCCCGGATAGGCATGGCAAAGCCGCCGCACACCACATCACCCAGCACATCGTAAAGCACCACATCTGGCTTATAGATTTCGTAGGCGTCCAGCTCCTCAAGTTTTTCAAAGGCCGTGATGATGCCCCGTCCTGCGCAGCCCACGCCGGGCACAGGGCCGCCGGACTCTACACACAAAACGCCGGAGGCGCTTTTGACCACCAGGTCGGTAAGAGACGCGTCGCCGTTTTCCCGCAGGGTGTCGAGCACGGTTTTAATGTTTTTCCCCTCGGTGAGGGTGCGGGTAGAGTCCGCTTTAGGGTCGCAGCCAATTTGCAGCACGGTAAGCCCCATGGCGGCCATAGCCGCCGCCACATTGGAAACGGTGGTGGATTTTCCGATTCCGCCCTTTCCGTAAACGGCAATTTTTTTCATCAGCTCACCTCCCTTTCACAGGTGCAGCGGTCGTCCTGCGGCAGCCGGATCAGGTCGTAGGATATGCAGGTGGGGCGGCCGGTGCGCGGCTCGGTGGTGATGGCCGCGTCAATCTGAAAGGTGTTTCGCAGCACTTGGGGGGTCATAACCTCCTCCGGCTTTCCATGGCAAATGATTTCACCGCCGCGGATGGCAATCATATAGTCGGCAAAGCGCGCGGCTAGGTTCAAGTCGTGGAGCACCATAACGATGGTGCGGCCCTGCTCGCGGTTTAAGCGGTAAAGAAGCTCCAGCACCTCAAGCTGGTAGGATAGGTCAAGATATGTGGTCGGCTCGTCCAGCAAAATAAGGTCGGTCTGCTGTGCCAGCGCCATGGCAATCCACACCCGCTGGCGCTGCCCGCCGGACAGGCAGTCTACCGCCGTGGTTTCGCACTCGGCGAGGCGGGTAACCTCCAGCGCCCAGCGGATAATCTCCTTGTCCTCGCTCTTAAGCGTGCCAAATCCCCGCTGGTGGGGATAGCGCCCGTATGCCACCAGCTCCCCCACCGTCAGCCCCGCGGGGGCCTGAGGCGATTGAGGAAGAACGGCCATTTTTTGTGCCACTTCCTTTGTAGAGAGACGGCAGATATCCGCGCCGTTTAAGTAAACTGCACCGCCCCTGGGCTTAAGAAGACGGCCCACGGCCTTTAAAACCGTGGACTTTCCGCAGCCGTTCGGCCCGATGATGGTGGTTATTTTGCCCTGCGGTATTTGCATATCCAGTTCCCTCACCACCAGATGATCTTCATAGGAAACGGCCAGATGCTCTGTTGAAATGCTGTTCACCGTGTATGCCCCTTTCATTGCTTTGCACTCCTAGAGAGAAGGTATAAGAAGTACGGCGCGCCGATCACCGCGACCATAATGCCTGTGGGCAGCTCCGCCGGCTGTAAAATCACCCTGGCCAGCGTGTCCGCCACCGAGACGAGCACCGCGCCCGTGAGGGCGCAGGTGGGCAGCAGCACCCCATGCCGCGGGCCTACCAGCCGCCGGGACAGGTGGGGCGCAATCAGCCCCACAAAGCCGATGCCCCCGCTGACCGACACGCAGGACGCAGCCAGCGCGACCGAAGCTGCAAGCAGGCCTCTCCTCTCCCGTTCCACCGGCGCTCCCAGGCTTATGGCCACATCGTCGCCCAGATTGAGCACGTCAAGCGCCCGTGCTTTATACATCACATAGGGAAACAACACGAAAAGCCATGGTAAGAGTGACAAAACGAAGCGCCAGTTGCTGCCCCAGATACTGCCTGCCTGCCAGCTGGCGACAAAATCGTACTGCGTCTCATCAAGTCGTATTGTAAGAACCGTGGTGAGGGCCGAGATGCCTGCCTGCACGGCAATTCCCGTGAGAATCAGGCGAAGCGGGGCAATCCCCTCCCCTATCTTGTAGGAGAGCACATAGATGAGCACAGCCGCCCCACCCGCCCCGACAAGGGCAAGAACGGGCAGCGTAAAGACCGACAGCATGGTTTTAGCACCGAAAAAAAGCACATAGAGAATTACCGTCAATCCCGCACCGGCGTTTATACCCAAAAGCCCGGGATCCGCCAGCGGGTTTTTGGATACCCCCTGAATGACGCACCCCGAGACGGCAAGCCCCGCCCCCACCAGCATGGATACCACAATGCGCGGCAGGCGCAGCTTAAAGAGGATCAGGTTTTCCTTCTCACTGCCACCCCCGAAGAGGGTACGGAGCGTATCCAATGGGGAAAGGTTTGTGTACCCCGTGTTCATGCTGACGATGAACGCCAAAACCAGCAGCGAGGCAAGGAGGCACAGCACAAGGGCCTGACGCCGCACAATTTTCCGTTTGCCTGTTTCTGTCTTCTCAAGCATTGCCATTAGACCGCCCTCCTTTGTCTGCGCGCCAGAAAGAGGAAAAACGGCACACCCACAAGGGCAATCAACGCGCCGATGGGAGTCTCAAAGGGCGGATTGAGCGTCCGGGTTCCCAGGTCTGCCAGAACAACCAGAATGCCGCCCAGAACTGCGGAGGAGGGAATAATCCAGCGGTAATCCACCCCGACCAGAAACCGCGCGAGGTGGGGCACCATCAGCCCCACAAAACCTACCGCACCCACCACAGAAACGGCAGACCCCGCCAAGATAAGCACAACGAAAGAACAGAGAAGGTTAATCACCGCGGTGTTCACGCCGAGGCCCCTGGCAACATCTTCCCCCAGGCTCAGCAGAGACACAGAGCGTGAGAGGGCAATCGCGCCAACAAGTGCTCCCGCGACCCAGGGTGCAAGAATACGCACCTGTGTCCAGTCGGACCCCGCCACACCCCCCACCGTCCAGAACATGATGTTCTGCGCTACGCCGAAATAGAGGGCCACCCCCTGGCTGAGCGCCGCCAGCAGCGAGCTGACAGCCGCGCCAGCCAGCACAAGGCGCATGGGGGAAGCGCCGCCGCGGCGCAGAGATGCTACTCCACTGACCATGGCCGTTCCCAGCGTAGCCCCTAAAAAGGAAAATAAAATAACTTTATGGTATCCCATCGACGGAAAAAACGCAAAACAGATCGAAAGAGCAAAACCCGCACCTGCATTGAGCCCTAGTAGGCCCGAGTCTGCCATTGGGTTTCTGGTCGTCCCCTGCATGATTGCCCCCGCTACGGCAAAGGCCGCGCCAACGAGGGCGCTTGCCAGCACCCGGGGTAGGCGGGCGTCACGTATTATGAGGTGCCGGGTGTTTTCCGTGTCGAACCTGAAAAACGCCTCCCACACGGTTTTGAGGGGGATGGGCGCCGCGCCCTTGGTGACAGAAAAGGCCATAAGTAAAAGAAGCAGCCCCGTTCCGCCGATGATAATAATCCATGCGACCCACGCACGGCCCTTTTTTATGGTGTATTCTTTTCGTTTCATGCGAAAGGTAAACCTCCTGCGGTGATAGGTAGGCAATATGGGGACAGGCGGACGCAGGCTTATTCAGCACGCCGCGCCCGCCTGTTATGGAATTCCTGCTGATTTTTTACTTTGTATAAAGCGCTGTGATTTTTTCAGCGCCCAGCTTGAAGGAGAGCGGCCCAAAGCTGTTCATGTTCTCATCATAAATATAAACCCTGCCGTTCTTTACCGCGTCCAGAGACTGCCATACGGTGTTGTCCTCCATGCTCTGGATGAAGGCCTCGGTCACCGCCACATTGTGCTGGAAGACGATATAGTAGGGGTTCATCTCGGCCACGGCCTCCAGAGAGAGGGTGTCGGCCTTGTCGGTAAAGCCGACGGGCTTGGTGAGACCGAACTCTTTATAGAACTGCGCAGTGCCCTGGGCGATAAAGCTCTTGCCGTCGGTGCGGAAAAGGCCAAAGGTCCGGTCGGCATACGGGGCAAGAGCCTCTTTGGTATCCGCAATAATCTTTTCAACTTCGGCTGTGACGGCTGCGGCCTTTTCCTCTTTGCCAAGCACTTGGGCAAGTAGCGATAACTGGTTCTGCCAGGTGTCAGCATAGCTGACCTGAATCACAGGCGCAATTTCGTTAAGCTGCTCGACCAGTTCTGCGCTGGCGGGGTTATAGAAGGTTATGATCACATCAGGCTCGGAGGCGAGCACCGCCTCCACGCTGAGATCCTTGGCGTTACCCAGCATGGTAACGTCCATATCCGCAAGATACGGGGCATAGAGCTCGGAAATCTCCAGCGACTCCATCGCGCCCTGAGCATTTCCAAGTGCCGCGGCCGCGGGGGGCGCATCCAGAGCAAGAAGATGCTCAAGATACACCACGTGTAAAAGGGTAACGCGTTCAGGCTTGGCCTCCAGAACAATCTCCCCGCCGGTGGCATCTACAACCGTCCTGGGCCAGGTGCCCTCCGGCGTGACTTCTGGGGTAGGCGTGGGCTGGGCTGGAGCTGTCGCGCTGGGGGAGTTTTCCGGTGGGGTGGACTGTGTATTGCCTGGTACATCCGGTCAAAACGCCTAACGCCAGTACCGGCGTTAAAAGCAGCTGCATCCATCTTTTCATGATCCATTCCTCCTATATGTGGTAGTTAGCATATGCTAATCTCAATGCCGAATGCAAGTATAGCAAAACAGTCGGCTTTTAGGAATGGGGAAAACCTGAATCAGGCATGGATTATTCCTGAACTCTTCTCGCGCTGCTTGGCGATATTCCAAAATGCCTGCGGAAGGCACGGCTGAAATAAAGAGGGTCTGAATAGCCGACGCTTTGTGCAATCTCACCGATGGGAGCACTTCCCTTTTCCAGCATCTCCTTGGAGCGACTGAGCCGGTGTGCGGCTAGGTATTGCCCGGCTCCCATCCCCGCGTGTTTCTGAAACACATAGTAGAGACGGTTCTCATCCACCGCGTGCTGCTGCGCCAGATCATGAATAGACAGAGGCTCCATAAAATGCTCGTGTATGTAAGCGGTCGCCCTGTCAAAGAGCCCCTTTCCTTCATTTCCCTCGTGGCTGAGCGCACAGGCAAACAGATCATCTAAAATGCCGCGAAACAGCCACTCCTGTTGAAAAGAGCGCAAAGCGTCCGGCTGCTTATGTGCAGCCCATAGTCGATGCAATAGCTCGGTCAGGCGCGGGCTATCCCCCACGGTCAGCTCTGTATGTAGCGTGGGCAGAAGACACCCGGATTTCTCTGGGCCGTAGAGCTTATACAAGACGCATATATACTCCCACTTACTGTCTCCGAGGACCTCTTTTTCGAGGTGCATATCCGCACCGCCCAGAATGACGTTCCCGGTCTTTGCGAGATAGGGCGTACCGTTAAAATGATACTGTGCCTGACCGCTCAGCGGAAATATCATGCCGGGATACGGCGCTGTTTTTTCCCAGCCGCTTGTCCCGGGATCAATGGATAATCGATAAACGCCTTGTACTTTAAACGGTACCTCGGCAAACTGTGTAATTAAATGATTTATTCCAATTTCCACAGACTCTTCCTCCTCTCCCTTGTCCGCTTAAAAGGAGTGCCGCACGGACAGGTCAAAGTTAGCATTAGATAACCAAGTTTACCACACTCTTTTCAGCACTTCAAGCGGCTTCTTTATTTGCTCTCGCCATCATGCACGTTCAAGAGTATCGCCAAGCTGGGCAGCATCAGTCTGATGGGCTACGACATACACTCCGACTCGGGCATGGGCATCATGATCCAGACCGGCCGGGACATGCGGCAAGGATAAAACAACTCAAAAAGGGCTGGGCGTTATCACCAAGACCATGCAGTGCTGCATGACCGTTAACGTAAGCCTTTGTCGCTTTTGCGAGGGCGGAACTACGGAAAGGGAGCCTTCAT
>JBLJBF010000193.1:0-14020 GCA_047637855.1 Pseudoflavonifractor sp.
CGCCAGCTCTTGCCCGTATACGAAAAGAAGGGCGCAATATGCCCCGGCAGCCGCAAGGTAAATGACGACAGTCAGAGCAATCCGTTTTCTTTTCGGCTCCTTCAGCTTGATGAGCGAAAAGAAAAACAGGCTGATGTAAGCCGCCGTCTGTAAAAACCGGAGGAGAACCACTGCCCCTATTCGTAAATCCATAAGGCGCCTTCTTTCAACAACCACAGCTGTAATCCATATACCGTTTTTTAAAATCCGCATATTTCCGGCTTGGCATCGGGAGTTTGGTGCCGGTGGAGAAAACGACGTTCCTGGATGTAAGATCAACGATATAGTCCATGTTTATGATATAAGTGCTGCCGCATTTGTAAAAACGCGATTCTTCTTCCAGTAATTCAAACAGCTCGGATGAGGATTTGCGAACACTGATCGCTGCGCCGTCCGACAGCCGCAATTGCTGCATATGGTTATCTGTTTCGGCGTATACAAGCCTGCTCAAGTCAACGCGGCGAATCCCGTCCGATGATTTAACGGTGATATAAACCTCGTCTTTGGGGGTGAGCGGCTCCATCGCCTTATCAAGTGCCACGAAGAACTCTTTTTCGGAATACGGCTTCACCAGATAGTGCGCGGCGTTTAAAGAGAAGGCGTCTACGGCATGATCCCGCGAGGTGGTCAGGAAGATGATCTGACAGCGATCGCCCATCGCCCGCAGCTCTCGCGCCGCATCCGTGCCCCGAATTCCCGGCATATAAATATCCAGCAGCAGCGCGTCAAAGCCCCCCTGCCGCTCTACACAGGTCAGCAGCTCCAGCGGCGACGAGAAGAGGCAGATCTTTATCTCATATTGCGGGTGCGCACAGGCGTATTTCTTGAGCAGGCTGTCAGCCCGCTCAAGCTCGGGCGGCACATCGTCGCAGACAGCAATGCGAAGCATGGGGTTCCCCTCCTCAATGGACTATATGCCGCTTTCGCTCGGCCTGTGTTCCTCCGCCTTTTGGGGGGAGAGAAGTGCGCATGTCTTGATGTGGAACGATAGCATCAGATTAATGTCTGGTATGTGTTTTGCTGGTTTTCCGCGCAGTGGAATAAGGCAAAGGCGTTTTTTGGGGTAATATTCGTATGCGGAAATATGTCAACAATGTTTTGTGGGTTTATACGCATCTTTCATTTTTTCGTAGAATTTTACACCAACCTGAATATCAGGTTTCAATATAAAATGTCTGAATAAAAAGTTTCCCTTATTAATGTCGTTACCATAAAATTTTATTTCTTGTTTTCTTCCTTTCTGAGTCAAATTGATATCCATTCCGATAGCTTCTTGGACATCTGAATGAATAGAACTACCTCCGCTAAAATATATTTTTGATAACCCATTCAAGCGGAATCCGGCGTCAATCATCATCTTTCCGGTTCTACCGAGCATAAAGTCCATTTCCCCTACGCTATTTACATAGACAACGGGAATATCAAAGGCGCGTTCATAAGCACTGCAAAAGAAATCGTTGGTTTTTCTCTCGGCGTTTTCATCATTTGGATTATTGGGGGACCCGTGAGGAAACAATATTAAAGATATCTTATGGTCTTTTATGCTCTCATAAAAATGTTTTCTGCGTGAATCATAGCAAATGCCAACGCCTACATTCCCAAATGGAGTAGAAATGATATTATTGAAATTGCCGCGTTTAAAAATATAAGATTCTCCTTCACTTTTCCTAACAGTACCGTAAACCCTGCTTTTATCTGCAATTAAATACGAATTGTAAAAATCTCCATTATATTTATCTAAAAATCCTACCGCAATATATGTATTATATTTTTCAGCTGTCTCCATTGCCCACTTAGTGGTCATTTGACTATCCTCGTCGGCATATTTCCAAATAGCGTCACTGCCCATATAACTACATAATCCAAGTTCAGGTAATACCACTAAATCGGGGTTTTGCAACTTTGTAATAAGCGATTCAATATACAGCTTCCGCTCATTTATTCCTTTGATATCATTATTTAGTTCCAGTGCAAATATTCTCACGCTTTATGTCCCCCCCCCCCAAAAAAAACAAAACATCTATCCTGTCCTGTCGTGAACGCCTGTTGTCAATCCTGTTCTTTCGCGAACGGAATCCGACCCGATAGACTGATTCCCATGAACGGATAAAATCACATTTTGAGCGTACAGTTTGAAAATCGCAAAACCACAGAAATGGCTTATTTACTGGGTTTTCCGTACATTCAATCTTTTACCCGTGACATCAATACTACCGTCTCAACATGCGCCGTGCGGGGGAAGAGGTCCACGGCCTCGGCGGTTTGGAGGGCGTAGCCCTGGGCGGCGAAGAGCTTGAGATCCCGGGCCAGCGTGGCGCAGTCGCAGGAGACGTAGACCACACGGGCGGGAGCCATGCGCACGATGGCGTCAATCACGTCGGGGGCCAGACCCTTGCGGGGCGGGTCCACACAGATCACGTCGGGGCGCAGTCCCTCCCGTTCCAGCGTCTGGGCCGCCTCCCCCGCGTCGGCGCAGAGGAACCGGGCGTTCGTGATGCCGTTGCGCGCCGCGTTCTCCCGCGCGTCCTCCACCGCCCTGGGCACCACCTCGCAGCCGATGGCCTGCCCCGCGCGGCGGGCCATGGCCAGCGTGATCGTGCCGATGCCGCAGTAGAGGTCCAGCACGGTCTCCCGCCCTGTCAGGGCCGCAAAGTCCAGCGCCCTGCCGTAGAGCACCTCGGCCTGGTCGGCGTTCACCTGATAAAAGGAGGGCACCGAGAGCTTGAAGCTGAGCCCGCACAGGCCGTCCATCAGATAATCCTGTCCCCAGAGGGTGCGGTAGGAGTCCCCCAAAATGACGTTGTTCTTTCTCTCGTTGACGCCCAAAACCACCCCAGCCAGCCCCGGCTCGGCGGCGCGGAGGGCTGTGACCAGCCCGGCCTCGTCGGGGACCGCCTTTCCGTTGATCAGCAGGCAGAGCAGGCTCTCCCCCTCCCGGTTGGTGCGGACATACACATGGCGGACAAGCCCCTTGCCGCTGCGCTCGTCATAAGCGCTCACGCCCGCCTTTGCCATCCAGCTCTTCACGGCGGCGCGGAGGCTGGCGGCGGCGGTGGGCTGGAGGAAACAGTCCTTCACATCGGTGACCTGATGGCTGCGCTGGCGGTAAAAGCCGATACGGGGGCCGGGGCCCACCGGAAATTGAACCTTATTTCGATAGCGCAGGATATGATCCGCGCCGTGGATGACAGAAACGCGGGCATCGATGCCCCCGATGCGGCGGATGGCGTCCTCAACCTTCTGCCGCTAGGCGGCGAGCTCCTCAGCGTAGGTAATGTGGCGGAAGGTACAGCCGCCGCAGGATTCGTTGTAGGGACAGTCCACCTCCACCCGCTCGGGGGCGGGACTGGCGACGGCGGCCACATGGCCCCAGACGGCGCTGCGCCCCACCTTGTCGATGTACACGTCGCAGGTCTCGCCCCGAACGGCGCCCTTTACGAAGACGACGACGCCGTCAAGCCGCGCCACGCCGTCCCCGTCGGCGGCATAGCCGTCGATGGTGAGGGCATATCGTTTACGCTCCTGTATGTTTGTCATCGGCTTAAAAGTCCCTCCAGCAGGCTATAGGGCACCAAAAATTCCGGCCTGGTGGCGGCCTGTGGGGTGAGCGTCTGGGGCTGGTAGAAGAAGACGAAGCCCTCCTCCGTGGGATAAAAATTCTCCAGACTGAAGGCGGAGGCAACGGCCCCCTGGTCGTACTCCGCCCGCCCGGCCCCCTGGCGTTTGACCTCTTTCAGCACCACGGCCTCGGCCTTGTCCGCGTCAGTAACGAAGTTGGCAAAGCGGAGGTAGGCCCCCGTGTTCAGATCGAACCGGTCGGCAAGAAAGAGGAGGGAGGGATAGGGCCCGCTGGAGTGCCCGTAGTGGGTGCGCAGGATGGCGGCAGTGTCCCCGGTCTGGTACACCACCTGGTAGGTGGCCTCATGGCTGTACCCGGTAAAGGGGTCCCCCAGCGCGAGGGCGGTCTCATATTCGTCCTGCTGCTGGGCCACGGCGGCCTGAACGTCGCCCTTCAAATCCTTCAGAAGTTTGGCGTACCAGGCGTTGACCGCGCCATAGGCGGCCACGCCGTCGGCGTTGTCGATATAGGGCAGGTCAAACTTGCCCTCGACCAAAATGACGTCGGGATGGCCCTGCGCTGTCTGGACATAGTCGTCCGACTGCACGCCCCAGACCGGGGCCGCCGCCGGTGTGGGCGAGACGGACTCGACGGGGGTGGGAGAGGGCGCGGCCGATACCGTGACCGTGGGCGTGGGCGTAACGGGGGCGGTGGGCACGCTCTTATTGGGGGCGCAGGCCGAGAGGGCCAGCGCCAGCCCCAGCAGGAGGGGCGGCAGCATCGGTTTCATAAGGGGCTCCTTTTTCGTTGGTTATACGAACTCACTCTATAGTTTACCACGGAGAAGACAGCGCGTAAATGGGAAAGTGCGCGGGAAAGGGCCGGCGGCGGGCGCCCGGGAGGGGCGCGGGACCGCCGGGGTCGGCGGCAGTCCCGCCTGTTTCGGCACGGGAGAACGGCTTTATTCATAAATTCTACTTTTTTATTGGTTTTGCTTGTGGTATACTTCTAAATTAGAGTATTGCGTTTTGCGACCACTGATTTCTTTCGCAAGAAAGGTGAACGACTGATATGGCTAACATTCTCAAAAAGATCTTTGGAACCAGCTCGACGCGGGAGCTAAAGCAGATCGAGCCCATCGTGAAGAAGATCGAAGACCTGGAGGAGTCCTATAAAATCCTCACCGACCATCAGCTGCAGGCCAAGACGCCCGAGTTCAAGGAGCGGCTGAGCCGGGGAGAGACTCTGGACGACCTCCTGCCCGAGGCCTTTGCCGCCTGCCGCGAGGCCTGCTGGCGGGTGCTGGGCATGCGCCCCTACCGGGTGCAGCTCGTCGGCGGCATCATTCTCCATCAGGGCCGCATCGCCGAGATGAAGACCGGCGAGGGTAAGACCCTGGTGGCCACGCTGCCCGCCTACCTCAACGCGTTGGCGGGCGAGGGCGTGCACATCGTCACGGTGAACGACTACCTGGCCAAGCGCGACAGCGAGTGGATGGGCAAGGTGTACCGCTATATGGGTCTCACCGTAGGCCTGGTCATCCACGCTGTGGAGCCGGGCAGGCGCCGCGCCTCTTACGAGGCCGACATTACCTACGGCACCAACAATGAGTTCGGCTTTGACTACCTGCGAGACAACATGGCCATCTACAAACAGGAGATGGTCCAGCGGGGCCAGCCCTTCGCCATCGTGGACGAGGTGGACTCCATCCTCATCGACGAGGCCCGCACCCCCCTGATCATCTCGGGCCAGGGGGACCAGTCCACCCAGCTCTACCAGATCGTGGACTCCTTTGTCTCCCGTCTCAAGGGCCGCCGTGTGGCCAGTGTGGACACCAAGGAGGAGGAAGCCGAGGATATCGACGCTGACTACATCGTGGACGAGAAGGCACGCACCGTCACCCTCACCGCCCGGGGCATCGCCAAGGCCGAGAAGCAGTTCAACATCGAGAACCTGGCCGACATGGAGAACACCACCCTCTCCCACCACATCAACCAGGCCATTCGCGCCTGGGGCCTCATGAAGCGGGACATCGACTACGTGGTGAAGGACGGCGAGGTCATCATCGTGGACGAGTTCACCGGCCGCCTGATGTATGGCCGCCGGTACTCCGAGGGGCTGCACCAGGCCATCGAGGCCAAGGAGAAGGTGGAGGTCGCCCGGGAGTCCAAGACGCTGGCCACCATTACCTTCCAGAACTACTTCCGTCTGTACACTAAGCTCTCGGGCATGACGGGTACCGCCATGACCGAGGAGGACGAGTTCAACGAGATCTATAAGCTGGACATCGTGGAGATCCCCACCAACCGCCCCCTGGGCCGGAGGGACAACCCCGACGTGGTCTATAAAAACGAGCGGGGCAAGCTCCGGGCCGTGGTGGAGCAGATCAAGGTCTGCCATGCCAAGGGCCAGCCCGTGCTGGTGGGTACCGTCTCCATTGAGAAGAGCGAGCAGCTCTCCGATATGCTGCGCCGGGCCGGCGTGCCCCATAATGTCCTGAACGCCAAGAACCACGAGAAGGAAGCCGAGATCGTGGCCCAGGCGGGCAAGCTGGGGGCCGTCACCGTGGCCACCAACATGGCCGGCCGCGGCACCGACATCATGCTGGGCGGCAACGCCGAGTTTTTGGCCAAGAACCAACTGCGCAAGCTGGGCCTGAGCGACGAGCTCATCGCCGAGTCCACCGGCTTTGCCGAGACCGACGACCAGGAGATTCTGGACGCCCGCAGGGCCTTTTCCGAGGCCGAGGCCAGGTTCAAGGAGGAGATCAAGGCGGAGGCCGAGAAGGTCCGGGAGGCGGGCGGCCTCTTCATCCTGGGCACCGAGCGGCACGAGTCGAGGCGTATCGACAACCAGCTGCGCGGCCGTGCCGGGCGGCAGGGTGACCCGGGCGAGAGCCGGTTCTTCCTCTCCCTGGAGGACGACGTCATGCGTCTCTTCGGCTCCGAGCGGGTCATGGGCATGATGGAGCGCCTGGGCGTGGACGAGGACACCCCCATCGAGCAGAAGATGCTCAGCAATGCCATTGAGAACGCGCAGAAGCAGGTGGAATCCCGCAACTTCCAGACCCGTAAGACGGTGCTGGAGTACGACGACGTGATGAACACCCAGCGCGAGGTGATCTACAAGCAGCGCCGCCAGGTGCTGGACGGGAACGACCTTCAAGCCTCTGTGCAGAATATGATCTCCACCGTGATCTCCTCCGCTCTCCAGGGTCATATGGGGGAGCAGAAGCACATGAGCGCCGAGCAGTTCCGTGAGGCCACGGCCCCCTTCCGGGGCGTCTTCCTGGCGCCCAACGACTTTAAGTTTACCGACAGCGACCTGGCCGGTTACAGCGTGGACGACCTGGACGCCCAGATCACCGAAAAGGCTGCCGCGCTCTACGCCCGCAAGGAGAAGGAGCTGGGCGCGCCCCTCATGCGCGAGCTGGAGCGGGTCGTCATGCTGCGCGTGGTGGACGAGTACTGGATGGACAATATCGACGCCATGCAGGAGCTGCGCCAGGGCATCGGCCTGCGGGCTTACGGACAGAGCGACCCCGTCGTGGAGTACAAGCGCGAGGGGTATGAGATGTTTGAAAATATGATTGCCGCCATCCAGGAGGAGACGGTGCGCCGCATTTTCCTGGCCCGTGTCCAGGTGGGCGGCGAGGTCAAGCGCGAGCGGGTGGCCAAGGTCACCGGCACCTCGGGCGCGGACGACGGCAGCGTGAAGAAGCAGCCCAAGAAAGCCTCCGCCAAAATCGGCCGCAACGACCCCTGCCCCTGCGGCTCGGGCCTGAAGTGGAAGAAGTGCACCTGCGCCGAGTACCACACCGGCGACGAGTAAGGGAGCCGCCGCGTGAGCGGCGTCCAAGCGTTTCGCGCAGCGAAGCCTTGATGCCGGGCGGATTCACTCCGTCCGGCAGACGGAAGACAGAGCCCCCGCAAAAGCGAGCTTTTGCGGGGCGGGAACGGGTTGCCACGCCGGCGCGCGGGTCGGCTCACAGGGACGGAGGACGATGATTCGGCGCAATGGCCGGGGCTTCCCGTCATTGTGGGCCAGACCGCTGCCCGGCGTGGCGATCCGTTTTTTAAAACGGATAAAGGAGCTGCTATGAAGGTTATCGAGACAGACATCAACGGCCTCCCCCTGGGCATGGCAGACGGCTTTGGCCCCGGCGTGCGCCACGCTTTTTCCACCCGGCTGGGCGGGGTGAGCGAGGGGCCCTACGCCGGGCTTAACCTGGGCGTGAACCGGGGGGACGAGCGGGCGCGGGTGGAGGAGAATTTCCGCCTGTTCTGCATGGCCGCGGGAGTGGACCGGGAAAAGCTGGTCTTCTCCGCCCAGGTTCACGGCGACGCGGTACGCGTCTGTACCGGGGCCGACGCAGGCGCGGGCCTGGCGGCGGCCGTACCCTACGAGGCCGACGCGCTTATCACCGACGTGCCCGGTCTCGCTCTGACCGTATTCACCGCTGACTGCCTTGCTATCCTCCTCTACGACGAGGCGCGACGCGTGGTGGCCGCCGTCCACGCGGGCTGGCGCGGCACCGCCCTGGGCATCGTGGAGCGGACCGTGGAGCGCATGACCGCCCACTACGGCAGCGACCCGGCCACGCTCCTGGCCGCCATCGGGCCCGGTATCTCCCGCTGCTGCTTTGAGACCAGAGAGGACGTGCCCAACGCCATGACCGAGAGCCTGGGGGCTGCCGCGCTGCCCTTTATCGAGGCCAAGGAGGGCGGCCGGTTCCTGGTGGACCTGAAGGGGATCAATGTTCTGCGGCTGGAGCGGGCCGGGCTGCGCACCGCCAACATCGCGGTATCGGACGCGTGCACCGCCTGCCGGCCGGAGCGGTACTGGTCTCACCGGGTGAGCGACGGCCCGCGGGGCAGCATGGCCGCCGTGATCTCACTGGTATGAGGCGGGGAGTGAGAGGGGCCGCCCTGGCCCTGATGCTGGCTCTGGCACTGACGGGCTGCGGGAAACCCACCCCCGTGGTCACGCCCGAGCCCACGCCCACCGTCAGCGCCGAGCCTGTCCCCACCGAGACGGCGGGGACGGCAGGCTTTGTCCTGCCCTGCTACCGGGGGGAGAGCTTTCACCCCATCACAGGGAGCAACCGCACCAATCTGAACCTGGCTCCCCTTGTTTACGAGGGGCTGTTCGTGTTGGACGGGACCTTTACCCCCAAGCCCGTCCTCTGTACGGCTTTTACCGTAAGCGCGGACGGCCTTACCTGGACCTTTACCCTCCGCGGCGGCGTAACTTTCTCCGACGGCGCGCCCCTTACGCCGGGGGATGTGGTCTCTTCCCTCCAGACCGCCATGGGGCAAACCTCCTCCTATGCCGCCCGACTGGGCGGGATAAAGAGCGTCCGGGCGGCGGGGGCGGACGGCGTGGCCGTCAGCCTGTCTGCCCCCAACGGCGCGCTTCCCGCCCTGCTGGACGTCCCCATTGTCCGGGCGGCGGCGGGAACGACGCTGGGCACCGGGCCCTATGCCATGGCGGAGGAGGGAGAGGATCTCTGCCTCAGGCGCAATCCCGGCTGGTGGCAGGGCCTTGCCCTGCCCGAGGAGGAGATACGGCTCTACCCGGTCCAGGCCGCCGACGCCCTCATCCACGCCTTTGATACCCGGGAGATCTCTCTGGTGGCCGCCGACCTGACGGGGACCAATGCCCTGGGCTTTTCGGGCAGCTACGAGGTGTGGGACTACCCCACCAGCGTCATGCTCTACGTGGGCTACAACGCCGCGGAGGGCCCCTGTAAGGAGGAGTCTGTCCGCAAGGCCCTCTCCTATGGGTTTGACCGCGCGGCGGTGGCTAAGAGCCTCCTGTCCGGCCACGCCAGGGCCGCCGCGCTGCCCTTTTCTCCCGCCGCCGCCAACTATGACGCCGCCCAGGCCGAGGGACTGACCTATGCGCCCCAGACCGCCGACGAGGCGCTCACCGCGGCGGGCTGGACCCAGAGCGGGGATGCGCGGGCCCGGGGGCGGGATACGCTGACCCTCACCTTCCTCGTAAACAACGACAACAACTATAAGCTGGCCGTGGCCGAATATTTGGCTGCCGACCTGGCCAAAGCGGGGGTGAAGGCAGAGCTTAAAAAGCTCACCTGGGAGGACTATAACGCGGCCCTGGCGGCGGGGGACTTCGACCTCTTTCTGGGTGAGGTGAAGCTGACCGGCGACTTCGACCTCACGCCCCTCCTGGGGACGGGCGGTGCGCTCAACTACGGGGGCTATGCCGACCCGGATACCGACACGCTCCTGGCCGAATACCTGGCGGCGGGGGACGTGACCCGGCCGGCCGCCGCCTCCAACCTGTGCAGGCGGCTGGGGGAGACAAACCCCGTCACCGTGCTGTGCTTTAAAAACTGGTCGGTCCTCACCCACTGGGGAAAGATCAACGGGGTCAAGGCCACCCAGCAGAACATTTTCTCCGGCTTTTCCGGTTGGAAGACCCGCTGACGTCCCCCGCCCTCCGCGCCCCCATATGGATGAATAATCAAACGAGCCGGAGACCCCCTTGGGGTCTCCGGCTCGTTTTGAGTTTAGCTCTGTTTTACTCCTCGGCAAAGCCCGCGGCGGGGGAAAAGGCGCCGTGATCGAAGACGGTGACCGTGCTCCCATCCTCCCGGATGCCCATGACGCGCATATCCGCGCTGCCGAACATGAAGTCGCAGTGCTCCTTGGAGTAGTTGGAGCCCAGGGCATCCAGCTCGGCCCGGCTCATGTCTGCCCCGCCCTTTACATTCTCGGGGTAGGCCTGCCCCAAAGCCAGGTGGCAGGAGGCGTTCTCGTCGAAAAGGGTATTTAGGAAGAGGATGCCCGAGCGGGAGATGGGGGACTGGTGGGGCACCAGCGCCACCTCGCCCAGATAGCAGCTGCCCTCGTCGGCGGTAAGCAGATTCTTCAGCGCGTCCTCCCCCCGCTCGGCGCGGTAATCCACCACCCTGCCGTCCCGGAAGGTGAGCACAAAGCTCTCGATCAGCTTGCCCTGGTAGTTCAGGGGCTTGGTGGCGGCCACCGTGCCGTTCACGCCGAACTTGTACGGCATGGAGAAGACCTCCTCGGTGGGCATGTTGGGGTTGAAGAAGACCCCGCCCGGCGTGACGGCGCCCCCGCCGGCCCAGACATGGTCTTTTACCAGCTCCAGCCTCAGGTCGGTCCCCAGGCCGTTGGTGAAGTGGAGCGCACGAAAGGCGTACTCGTTGAGCCTGTCGCAGTTGGCCGCGAGGATGGCGTTGTGGCGCTTCCACTCGGCGGCCGGGTCGTTGTCGGCGGTGAGGCGCACGCTCATAAGCACGGCCGCCCACAGCTTGTCGAGGGCAGCCTCGTCCTCCTCGCCGGGGAAGACCTTTTTCGCCCAGGCGAGGGTGGGGAAGGCCACAATGCTCCATTGGCCGTGGTTGGCCATGGTGTAGAACTGAAAGGGCTCCAGCGCCGTGCGGCGGGCCAGATTGGCACTCTGGAGCTTGGCGCCTTCGATATGGGCAAGCAGGCCCGGCGTCTCGGCGTCAATATAGAGATAGGCGCACTTGCGCTCCACCTGCTCCCGCTTGCGCTCCACCTGCCAGGCGGGGAACCGGGCAAGGGTCTCCTTCCCCTCGTACTCGTAGCGCAGGCGGGCAACCTGCTCATCGCCCCACATGACCTCCACCTCGCAGGCCCCGGCTCTGTAGGCCTCCTCCGCACACAGCCGGACGAATTCCGCGCATCCTACCGGGGCGGCGATGACCAAAAGCTGCCCTTTCTGCACATCGGCCCCCGCCCGCACCGCCAGCTCCGCGTATTTTTGCAGCATATTTGTTGTGACCATAACAATACCAGCTTTCTTTCCCGATTCTTTTATTAGTATACCGTACAGGCAAAGGGAATGCAAATTTTAACTGTTTTATAATCCACCTTTCAGTACGGTTTCATACGGAGTTGGTACAATAGAACGTACAAAGGAGGAATTCATATGCTGACACTTTCTATACTCTGCCTGGTAGGGGTGATCGTCATTCCCATCGCTCTGACCATTCTGTCCATTCCCCTCGCCATTATTATCGGTCTGCTCCCCTGGCTGCTGCGGATTGCGGGCGTGGTGCTCACCATCAAGGCGCTCATGGAAAAGCCCGTCCGCTGGGAAAATTTCACTCCCGCCCTCGGCGCCTTCGTGCTCTCGGCCGTCATCCGGTGGATTTTCTAGCCGCCACGCCTGCCGTCCATCTCTCGCCTCCGCCAGCCGGCCCGCAGACCGGTGGGGCAATCCGCTTTCCCGGCGCTTTTTTCTAAAGTTTTTCTTACCTTTTCCCCCGTTCCTTGACCGGAACGGGGGAAAAACATATAATACACCCAGGAGGTGAGCGAGATGAGCGCCAATATCCTGGTGGTGGACGACGAGCCTGAGATTGCCGACCTGCTGGAGGTCTATCTGAAGAGCGAGGGGTTTACCGTGTTCAAGTGCGGCACAGGGGCCGAGGCCCTGGCTATTGTCCGGCGGGAGCCGCTGGACCTGGCCGTGCTGGACGTGATGCTGCCCGATCTCTCAGGGTTCGCCCTCTGCGGGGAGATCCGCAAGGACAGGCATTTCCCCGTCCTCATGCTCACGGCAAAGACCGAGGACATGGACAAGATCACCGGCCTCACCATCGGGGCCGACGACTATATGACCAAACCCTTCAACCCCCTTGAGGTGGTGGCCCGCATCAAGGCCCAGCTCCGGCGCTATACCCGCTACAACGGCGGGGGCAGGTCCCCGACGGGGGACGTGATCGACTTCGGCGGCCTTATCATCAACCGGGTCACCCACGAGTGCTCGCTCTACGAGCGGCCCATCAGCCTCACCCCCATTGAGTTCGACATCCTCTGGATGCTGGCCGAGAACCGGGGCCAGGTCATCTCGGCCGAAAAACTTTTCGAGACCGTCTGGGGCGAGAAGTATCTTGACCGGAACAATACCGTCATGGTCCATATCCGCCGCCTGCGGGAGAAGATGGGGGAGCCGTCCCGCGACCCGCGGTTTATCAAAACCGTCTGGGGCGTGGGATATAAGATCGACTAGCGGCCTTACCCGCTTAGAATGTATCAAAAAGAACGCTCCGTTTAGATTTCAAAATCTAAACGGAGCGTTCTTATGGAGCTGATGCCCGGATTTGGATTAGAAGTTAACCATCCTACCCTGTTGTTTGTGTGCTATTATGCCTTATCTATAGGATTATTGATAACTTTTTTGTAACTTAAATCCCGGTTTGTCCTGATGTGAACTTGTACGTCCTGCGCTCTAAAGGGAAAAAATAAGGGAAAACAAATGAAGCTAATTTTATGGGGTAATGATTCAAGCGGTGGCTAAGTCATTTCATTATTTTTAAAAAAAGAATATGAAAGTCCTATTAACTTAGACAGCAAAAAGAAACTTATTATGGTTCCTTCTCTTATGTATAGTCCATGGTTAAATACTAGAGTTAGTAGTAGTGTACTAATCAAAAAGAAAATGTCAAACCACATTCGAATGGTAGCTAAATCGCGACCAAGTTTTTGGCTCAATAGAATGCAAAGGCTTTCTAAAGGAAACCGTATTATTCCCATTGCCAGAATTGCTCCCAAACTGAGGGATGCTAATAGAAGTCCAAATATAAATATAATTACTTTCATATAATAGGCTTGGACTATCAAATGGTCAAAAATAATATAAACATAAAGATTAACAATATAACCATTTGCTATAGTAGCAGCTATTTGAATAATGTCAACGCTACTAATTTTAAACTTTTTAATTATGATATAGATAGCAAAAAACAGCATATTTAAGATATTTAAAATGGTACCCACTTCTAAATCAGTTAGATCTGCTAAAATTAAGGAAAATGCATTAAACATGCTTTGGCCGATTCCCGCTTTAATTTGCAGAGAAATGCCTAGGCCTAGCATCAAAAAGGCCAAGATGGAGTACATAATCTTTCTCATCATATTTCACCTCAAATAATTTCTGTGCTTATGCTATAATGAAATAAGCAAATAAAATATGAGAAACTTCACATTAGGGGAAAATAAATATGATTTTTGAAGAAGAACTACCTGCAGCAGTATTTAAACGTGGGAGAAAAAGGATTTTTGTTAAAAACGATTATATTTATAGGATTAATAGCAGTCCTATATATTGCTATTTTATTTTGTCAGGAGCTGCTAAAATATATATTGATCATGAGAATGGGCGCCGTTCAATTCTTGACTTCGTTGGCAGAAATGATTGGTTAGGCGAACTTTCTTTGTTTTGTCACGAATCAGAAGTAAAAGAAAATAGAGTCCTTCAGAATATTGAATGTTTGGAATTTGATCTAAATGAATTACAACGCTTGTGTAAAGAAAATGCAAATGTTTCTTTTTATTTTGCGTCTTATATTGCAAACAAATTACTAGCAAGAAGTTACCGAATGAGTGAGAGCTTAAATTA
>JBLJBF010000194.1:0-15706 GCA_047637855.1 Pseudoflavonifractor sp.
TGCCGATGGTGTCGATCTCGTCGATAAAGACGATACAGGGGGCCATCTTGCTGGCCTCTTTAAAGAGGTCGCGCACACGGGACGCGCCCACGCCCACGAACATCTCCACAAAGTCGGAGCCTGAGATGGAGAAGAAGGGGACGTTGGCCTCGCCGGCCACCGCCTTGGCGAGCAAGGTCTTGCCCGTACCCGGCGGACCCACGAGGAGGGCGCCCTTGGGGAGCTTCGCGCCGATCTCGGTATATTTCTGGGGACTGTGGAGGAAGTCGATGATCTCCACCAGGCTCTCCTTGGCCTCGTCCTGCCCGGCCACGTCCCGGAAGGTCACACCGGTCTTTTTCTCTACGTATACCTTGGCGTTGGCCTTGCCCACGCCGCCGAGTCCGCCGCCGCCGATCCCGCCGCCCATCTTGCTGGACATAAGGCGGAAGACCAGCATGGTGGCGCCCAGCATCAGACCGAAGGGCACCAGCACCTGGAGAATAATGTCGCCGACCGAGTCCCACAGGGTGGAGACCTTGGTGCTGTAGGTCACGCCGTGGTCGTCCAGGAGGTGGATGAGGTCTTCGTCCGTAAAGGTGGGAATGGTGGTGTAGGAGACCTTGGTCTCCTTCGTCTGGCCCTGGAAGAAGAGGGGGAGGTTGGGCGCGGTGTAGTCGGGCTCGGCCTCGGGTTTGCTTTCAGCCGCGGCGTCGGCGTGGACGAGGGTAAAGGAGCCGTCGTCCTCCTGCCGCGCGGTGATGCCCTCTTTGAGCACGAAGGTATAGCCGCTGCTCTGCGCCAGAACGTTTTCCACCACGTCCTGCCGCACCCAGTCCCGGAACGTCGAGTAGGGGACGGCCTTGACCCCTGTGGTATCCGCGCCCGTCATCAGGCTGCGCATGGCGAGCGCGAAGAAAAGCGCCCAGGCGATGATGGACGCCATCCTGATCCAGCTCTTATGATTGCCTGGCTTATTGCCGCTGTTTTTATTTTGATTATCGGGCTTCAATCTTTTGCCCTCCTTAAATTTTGCTTTTGCACATTGTACCACAGGGTTATAGGAATTACAAGGAAGTGGGGAAAGCCAAGCTGTAAACTTTCTATGAAGGTAAGGCGCATTTTCGTCTTTCTCTCCGCCGCGGTCTGTGCTATAATGGCCGCAGGGCGGCTGGTATACGCGCACGGGCATTCCGCGTCCCTGCGCGGTATCGGAGCCGGTTCTTGCGCCGCCCTTCCCGCCCGCTTGCACCGACAGCCGGGAAGCGCGGCCCCTGAGATCAGCCGTTTGCGCCCATGCTATCATGTCCATGTGACAGAGCGCGCTAAACAGAAGAAAGGCAGGACAAGCCATGAGAGAGGAACGCCGCCCCCGGCCCGAGCCGGAGGCCGAGGCAGACGGCGTCATCGAGGGCCGCAACGCCGTCATCGAGGCGCTGCGGGCCGGGACGACCATCGATAAAATCTATATCGCCCGGGGGGAGACCGACGCCGCGCTGGGTCACATCGCCTCCACCGCCCGGGACAAGGGCGTCGTCGTGGTGGAGGCCGACCGCCGCAAGCTGGACGGCATGAGCCGCACCCACGCCCACCAGGGGGTCATCGCTTTGGCCGCCGTGCGGGAATACGCCAGCGTGGACGACATTTTAAACGCTGCCCGGGAGAAGGGGGAGCCCCCCCTCGTGGTGGTGTGCGACGAGCTGAGCGACCCCCACAATCTGGGCGCCGTCATCCGCACCGCCGAGTGCGCGGGGGCCCACGGGGTCATCATCCCCAAGCGGCGCAGCGCGGGGCTCACCGCCATTGTGGCCAAGACCTCGGCCGGGGCCGTGGCCCATCTGCCCGTGGCCCGGGTGCCCAATATTACGGCGCTTTTGAAGGAACTTAAGGACGAGGGACTGTGGATCTTCGGCTCGGCGGCCGACGGGACCACGCCGCTCTACGGGGCCGATCTGAAGGGGCCCGCGGCCATTGTCATCGGCAGCGAGGGGGACGGCATGGGCCGCCTGGTGGCCGAGCAGTGCGACTTTACCGTCAGCATCCCCATGCGGGGCAAGCTGAATTCCCTCAACGCCAGCGCGGCCGCGGCCATCTTGCTCTACGAGGCCGTGCGCCAGCGGATGCCGTAGGGCGGGGGAGCCGCCCCGCCGATCCGGCTACCCAAAGAAATCAAAGGACGAGTTTTCATATGCCGAAGGACCGGGATGAAAAACTGAATCAAACTTCCGGCGGGTTCTCCCTGGAGGAGATCATGGCGGAGTATGGCGGCAGCGGCAAGGTGGTGCCCTTTCCGGTTGTGCGGAAAGACCCCGCCCCGCCCCCCGTGCCGGAGGAGCCGCCGGAGGCGGACCCGCCGCCCCCCCCGAAGGAGACGCGCGGAAAGCGGGAGCGTGCCGGAGGGAAGGTGGTGGAGCTTGCCGCCGAGGAGGAGGACCCGGGTCCCAGCCCCCTTCAGCTGGGCATCGAGCGGCTGCGCAAAAAGGCCGACGACTATGCCGAGCATATGTTTGAGGAGGAGGGCGCGGAGGACGACGAGGACGTCCGCCTGGCCGAGAAGTACCTCCCCGGCGTGGACGTTGAGGACGAGGACGCACCCCTGCGCGTCCGCAGGCCCCGCCCCGCCCCGCCCCCGGCCCCTGACCTGCCCGCCCAGGAGCTGTACCGCCGGTACAACCGGGGGCTCGGGTTCCTGCGGTTCCGGGCCATTCTGGTCTTTCTGCTGGCGCTGCCCCTGCTGTACCTGACCTTGGCCCCGTTCTTCCGCTGGCCCCTGCCGGGACTGCTGGGAGTTTCCTACTCCATCCGGATCTACACGCTGGCCGGGATGCTGGGCGCGGCCATGCTGCTGGGGATCGACGTGTTTCTGGCGGGGGTGCTCCACATCGTCCACACTGGCTTTGGGATGGACACGCTGGTCTCCCTCTCCTGTGTCGCCGCCGTGGCCGACGCGCTCACCCTCCAGACCCTGGGCGGCCGGGGCGAGCAGCTGCCCTACTGCGCGATTTCGGCCCTGGCCCTGGCCCTGGCCATGTGGGGCCGCTATCTCCAGCGGCGGGGCAGCCGCGCCGCCTGCCGCACCGCGGCCTCGGCGTCCGAGCCCTATCTGGTGACGCTGGATGAGGGGAAGTGGAACGGCCGGGCCGTCTACGCCAAGTGGAGCGGCGAGGGCGTGGGCTTTGGCAGCCAGATGCAGTCCCCCGACGGGGCCCAGCGCATCTTTCGGGTCACGGCCCCTCTCCTGTTCATCGCCAGCGTCCTCCTTTCTCTGGTGGCCTCTCTGGGGCAGGAGAAGCCCGAGAACATCCTTTGGTGCCTCTCTTCCTCGCTGGCCGCGTCGGCCTCCTTCTCCTCCCTCCTCTGCTACGGCCTGCCGTGGAGCAGGCTCAGCCTGCGCCTGGCCAAGTCGGGCGCGGCCCTGGCCGGGTGGGACGCCGCGGCGTCCTCGGGCGGAGGGGCGGGCATTTTTCTCACCGACACCGATCTCTTCCCCCCCGGCGCGGTAGAGCTCAACGGCATCAAGGTTTTTGGGGACTTTTCGGTGGAGAAGGTGGTGGCCTATACCGCCACGCTGATTCGGGACTCGGGCAGCGGCCTGGAGCGTATTTTCCACGACCTGCTGCGCGCCCAGGGGGCGGTGTACCGCCGGTGCGACCGGTTCGCCGTATACGAGGGCGGGCTGACCGCCGTGGTCCGGGGGGACCAGGTGCTGGTGGGCTCCTCCGCCTTTATGCACCTGATGGAGGTCGCGCTCCCCCAGGGCCTCCATGTGAAGAACGCTGTCTTCTGCGCCATCAACGGGGACCTGGCGGGGGTATTCGCCCTCAACTACTCGCTCCACAGCGCGGTGTATCCCTCCATCACCGCCCTTATCCGCAACCAGATCGGCCCCGTCATTACCACCCGGGACTTTAACATTATTCCCGCCATGCTGCGCCAGCGGTTCAAGCTCATGGTGGAGAAGATGGAGTTCCCGCCCGTGGAGCGCCGCCACGAGTTCTCGGCCCCCGGACAGGCGCATAGCGGCGTGCTCACCGCCGTCCTGTGCCGGGAGGGGCTGGGCCCTTTCTCCGAGGCGGCAGTCGGCAGCAGACGGCTGCGCTCGGCGGTGCGGCTCAACGCGATTCTCGCCTCCCTAGGCTCGGTCGTGGGGGTGCTGATGGCCTTTTACCTGGGCTCGGTGGGGGCCTTCGCCTCGCTGTCCCCGGCCAATCTCCTCATCTTCCTTGCGGCCTGGCTGGTCCCCGTTCTGCTCATCTCGGGCTGGGCCGACCGGTTTTAACTGCGCGCAAAGCCCCTCCGCGGCGCGGAGGGGCTTTTTTAAACTTGAACGGGATAGGAGCTGGAACCATGAAAATAATCGATCTCACCCATCTGATCGCCCCGGATATGCCGGTCTACCCCGGCACCGAGGGACCTAAATTTACGCCCGCGTACTCCTACGGGCAGTACGGCTTTCGGGAGACCGTCCTCAGCTTTTACACTCACACCGGCACCCACATGGACCCGCCCGCCCACCTCTTCCCCGATGGGACCACGCTGGACCGGTTCCCGGTCTCCCAGTTTGTGGGCCCGGCCTGCGTGATCGACTGCTCCGACCTGGGGGCGGGGGGGCGCATCACCATGGAGCGCGTGGAGCGGTGCAGAGCTCTTGCCGACCGGGCCGACTTCCTCCTCTTTTACACCGGCTGGGACCGGTATTGGGGAAGTCCGCGCTATTTTGAGGACTACCCCTGTATCGACGAAGGGGTGGCCGACTATGTGCTGGCCCGGGGCATAAAGGGGGTCGGGCTAGACACCATCAGCCTGGACCCCACCTCGGACGGGAATCTCACCCTGCATAAAAAGCTGTTCCGGACGAGGCAGCTGGTGGCCATCGAGAACCTAAAAAACCTGGGCCTTCTGGGGGAGGGCCTGTTCACGCTCTGCGCCCTGCCCCTGCATCATCAGGATGCCGACGGGGCCCCCGCGCGGGTGGTGGCGATTCTGGAGGAGTAGGGCGCGGACCGCGAAATCCGTCAAAAACCGGCCCCCCGGCCTTGTTTTTACCCCACGAAACTGATATAATTTATCATCTATCAGCATGTAAACGGAGGAACCACCTTGGAGCGTAAAACTACCACCACCGTCATCTCACCGGACGAGATCGCCCGGCAGAAGGAATACTGCGCCCAGGTGCGGGAGATGAACGCCCCCCTGGCCGCCGCCCCCCTCGCCTTTGTGGACACCTATGGCTGTCAGCAGAACGAGGCCGACTCCGAGCGCATCCGCGGCTATCTCAGCGAGATGGGGTATGGCTTTACGGACGACGAGCACGCCGCCGCCGTAGTCGTCATCAACACCTGCGCCGTGCGGGAGCACGCCGAGCTGCGGGTGCTGGGCAACGTGGGCGCCCTCACCCACACCAAGCGGAAAAACCCCAACCAGGTCATCTGCCTCTGCGGCTGCATGATGCAGGAGCCGCACATGGCCGAGAAGATCAAAAAGTCCTTCCGCCATGTGGACCTGGTCTTCGGCCCCCACGCCCTCTGGCGTTTCCCCGAGTTTCTCTGGCGCATCCAGACCAGGCGGGGCCGCATCTTCGAGACGGCGGACGACCCCGGCAGCATCGCCGAGGGCATCCCCGTGGTGCGGGGGGGCGGCATCAAGGCCTGGGTCTCCATCATGTACGGGTGCAACAACTTCTGCTCGTACTGCATCGTCCCCTACGTCCGGGGGCGGGAGCGCAGCCGCGCGCCCGCGGTCATTCTGGCCGAGGTGCGGGAGCTGGCCGAGGCCGGGTATAGGGACATCACCCTCCTGGGCCAGAACGTGAACTCCTACGGGAAGGACTTGGCCCTCGACCTGGACTTTGCCGACCTCCTGCGGGAGATCGATGCCATCCCGGGGGACTTCCTGATCCGCTTTATGACCAGTCACCCCAAGGACGCGGGGGACAAGCTCTTCGACGCCATGCGGGACTGCGCCAAGGTGGCCCCCGCCCTCCACCTCCCCTTCCAGGCGGGGAACGACCGGGTGCTGAAAGCCATGAACCGGGGATATACCCGGGAAGGCTATCTGGAGAAGGTCCGCGCCCTCCGGGTGCGGGTGCCCGATATTGTGCTCACCTCCGACGTGATCGTGGGGTTCCCCGGCGAGACCACCGAAGAGTTTGAGGACACGCTGAAGGTGCTGGAGGAGGTGCGGTTCGACGCGCTGTTTACCTTTATCTACTCCCCCCGGGAGGGCACCCCCGCGGCGACCCAGCCCGACGTGCTCAGCAAGGAGGAGAAGCAGGCAAACTTTCAGCGCCTGGTGGACCTCCAGAACGACATCTCCCTCAAAAAGCACGAGGCCTATGTGGGCAAAACCGTCCGCTGCCTGGTGGACGGAGAGGGGGACGACCCGCGCAACAACCTCACCGCGCGCACCCTCGGGGGGCGTCTGGTCCACTTCACAGGGGACAGGGCGCTTATCGGCAGCTATACCGACCTGAAGATCACCTCCTGCTCCACCTGGGCGCTGTTCGGCGAGCCGGTGCAGGGGACCTGCGCATGCTAGAGAAAGAGAAGGAGTGAAGCTCCATGCCCGCGGATACGACCCCGATGATGCAGCAATACTTGCGGATGAAGGAGCTGCACCCCGACTGCCTGCTCTTCTTCCGCCTGGGCGATTTTTACGAGATGTTCAACGAGGACGCCCGCCTCGTCTCCAAGGAGCTGGACCTGACCCTCACCAGCCGGGACCGCGCCAAGCCCGCCGAGGAGCGCACCCCCATGTGCGGCGTGCCCTACCACAGCGCCGACGCCTACATTGCCCGGCTCATCGCCAAAGGGTACAAGGTGGCCATCTGCGAGCAGATGGAGGACCCGGCGCTGGCCAAGGGCCTTGTGGACCGGGACGTGATCCGGGTCATCTCCCCCGGCGCGGTCATCGACGCGTCCATGCTGGAGGAGGGGCGCAACAACTACCTCTGCGCCGTATACGAGGATTCGCTCGGCGCGGGCCTCTCCTTCTGCGACCTCTCCACCGGCGCGTTTACGGCCACCGCCTTTACGGGGGACGACCGGATGGACCATCTGCTCAACGACCTGGGTGCCTACCGCCCCCGGGAGGCGCTGCTGTCGGACGGGGCCTTTTCCAACGCCGCCCTCACCGACTTTCTCAAAAACCGGCTGGAGTGCCGCTGTGAAAACGGCGGCGAGGGCCGGTTCCGCAGTGAGGTGGCGGCCGACACCCTGAAAAAGAAGCTCCCCCAGCTCCCTGCCGGGGAGGGGCCCGAGTATACGCTGGCCCTCCGGGCCGCGGGGGCGCTCCTCTCCTACTTATACGAGACCCAGAAGACCGACCTGGCCCACATCGCCGCCCTCACCCTCACCGCCGGGACACAGCGGCCATACATGGAGCTGGACCTGGCCGCCCGGCGCAACCTGGAGCTGACCGAGACCCTGCGCTCCAAGGAGAAACGGGGCAGTCTCCTCTGGGTGCTGGACAAGACCAAAACCGCCATGGGGCACCGGCTTATCCGCCAGTGGATCGAGCAGCCCCTCCTCTCCCCCGCCGCCATCTCCCGCCGCCTGGTCGCGGTGGGGAATCTGGCGGACGCCCCCATCGCCCGGGAGGAGCTCTCTCTCGCGCTGCGGGAGATCGGCGACCTAGAGCGCATCATCGGGCGCGTCGTCTACGGCAGCGCCGGCGGGCGGGACCTGGTGGCTTTGGCCGCGGGCCTCTCCAGGCTCCCCGCCCTGCGGGAGCTGCTGGCCCCGCTTTCGTCGCCGCTCCTGTCCGCGCTGTCCGGGCAGCTCGACGACTTGACCGAGCTGCGCGCCCTGATCGGCGCGGCCATCGAGGACGAGCCCCCCTTCTCGGTCCGGGAGGGCGGCTTTATCAAGGCGGGATACCATGAGGACGTAGACTATCTGCGCAATATCATGACCAACGGCAAGGGCATGGTGGCCTCCATCGAGGCCCAGGAGAAGGAGCGCACCGGCATCAAGAACCTGAAGGTGGGCTTCAACAAGGTCTTCGGTTACTACATCGAAATCTCCAAGTCCAACTACGACCTGGTGCCCGACCACTATATCCGCAAGCAGACCTTGGTAAACTGCGAGCGGTTCATCACCCAGGAGCTCAAGGACATGGAGCACACCATCCTCTCGGCCCAGGACAAGATCGTGGCCCTGGAGTACGAGCTGTTCTGCGCCGTGCGGGAGCAGGCGGCCGCGCGGGTGCGGGAGATCCAGTCCTCGGCCCGGGCGGTGGCCGCGCTGGACGTGCTGGTGAGCTTTGCCGCCGTGGCCGCCCAGAACAACTACTGTATGCCCACAGTCGATCTCTCCGACAAGCTGGAGATCGTCGACGGCCGCCACCCCGTGGTGGAGAAGATGCTGAAAAACAGCCTCTTTGTCCCCAACGACACCTATATGGACAGCGGCGAGAATCTGGTGGCCATCATCACCGGCCCCAATATGGCGGGCAAGTCCACCTATATGCGCCAGGTGGCCCTCATCGCCCTCATGGCCCAGATGGGCTCCTTTGTCCCCGCCAGGAGCGCCCATATCGGCATGGTGGACCGGGTCTTTACCCGCATCGGGGCCAGCGACGACCTCTCGGCCGGGCAGTCCACCTTCATGGTGGAGATGACCGAGGTGGCCGAGCTCTTAAAGAACGCCACCGGGAAGAGCCTGCTCATTCTGGACGAGATCGGCCGGGGCACCTCCACCTACGACGGCATGAGCATCGCCCGGGCCGTTTTGGAGTACTGCGCCGACCGCAAGCGCCTGGGCGGGCGCACCCTCTTCGCCACGCACTACCACGAGCTCACCGTGCTGGAGGGGGAGCTGCGGGGCGTGAAGAACTACAACATCGCCGCCAAGAAACGCAAGGACGACATCATTTTCCTGCGCAAAATCGTCCGGGGAGGGGCCGACCAGAGCTACGGCATCGAGGTGGCCAAGCTGGCCGGCGTGCCCGACCGGGTCATCGCCCGCGCCCGGGATATTTTGGAGGAGCTGGAGCGGGAGGGCCATTCCGCGCCCCCGGCCCCGGCGGCTCCCGCCGCCGACCAGATGTCCTTCCTGGATGTGGGCGCGGGGGAGATCGCCGACCGGCTGCGGCTGGTGGACATGAACACCCTCACCCCCATCGAGGCCATGAACCTGCTCTTCGAGCTGAAGCAAAAGCTGTAGGGGCGGCCCCGCCCTATCCCCGATAGAAAGGAGGAGATCACTCGTGTCCCGCAAAAAATTCCGACCCCAGATGACCGAGTCCGAGCGGCGGCGGGGCTGGGTCTTCCTCGCCCTCTACCTCCTGGTTTTCCCCTACCTCAACGGCTGGGCCCAGCGCCTGTGGCTGGGCGGGGGAGAGCCCCCCGTGGCCGAGACCAATCTGGTGTATTACACGCTGCTCTTCGCGCTGGCCCTTCTGGTCTTCTGGACCTTTCTGCGCCACGGCTTTGACCTGCTGGCCGACTGGCTGCCCGAAAATCTCTTCGCCTTTTTCACCGGGTTTGCCGGCTGGGCGGGGCTCCTCTTTTTGGCGCGGCTGATCCCCCTCCCGGTGGAGAGCCCCCAGGCCCTCCAGTATCAGCAGGAGTATCTGCTCTCGGGCAGGGCTACCGTCATGCTGGTGGTGGTGCTCATCCCCCTGACCGAGGAGATTTTGTTCCGGGGGCTGGTCTTCGGCTCCCTGCGGCACTACAGCCGCCCCCTGGCCTACGCCGTGTCGGTGTTGCTCTTCGCTTTGGCCTCGGTCTGGCGGTACGCCCTGGACCTGGGGGACCCCCGCTATCTCCTCACCGCGCTGGAGGTTCTCCCCGCCGGGCTGGCTTTGGCCTGGTGCTACGACAACGGAGGGTCTATCTGGAGCGCCGTCGCCCTGCGCATGGCCATCAACGGCGTCACCCTTTTCCTGGCGGTTCGTTAGCCTGCCCGACCTGCTCCTCCGCAGGGGCGGCCTGTGGCCGCCCGCTCAATTCCGCACAGACCCCATAGAAAGCCGGTGAACTCATGCCCCATATCCAACAATTAGAGTCTCATATCGCCGACCTGATCGCCGCCGGCGAGGTGGTGGAGCGGCCCGCCAGCGTGGTCAAGGAGCTGGTGGAGAACGCCATTGACGCTGGAGCCCAGGCCCTCACTGTGGAGATCCAGAACGGCGGCATGGCCCTCGTCCGTGTTACCGACGACGGCTGCGGCATCGCACCGAATGAGGTCGAGACCGCCTTCCTGCGCCACGCCACCAGCAAGATCCGCACCGAGTACGACCTGGAGGCCATCGGGACCCTGGGGTTCCGGGGAGAGGCGCTGGCGGCCATCGCCGCCGTCTCCCGCATCGAGGTGCTCACCCGCACCGAGGATTCCCCCCTGGGCCTTTCCCTCACGCTGGAGGGAGGCGTGGTCACCGAACGGGAGGCGGCGGGCTGCCCCAAGGGCACCACCATGCTGGTGCGGGACCTCTTTTACAACACCCCCGCCCGCCTGAAATTTATGAAACGGGACGCAGCCGAGGGGGCCGCCGTCTTCGCCGCCGTGCAGCACATCGCCCTGTCCCATCCGGAGGTGAGCGTCAAGTTCCTGCGGGACGGCAAACAGGAACTTCTCACCCCCGGCGACGGGCAGCTGAGGAGCGCCGTGTACAGCGTCCTGGGCCGGGATCTGGCCCTGGGCTTCGTCAGCGTCTCCGGCTCGGGGGAGGAGATGACGGTCTCCGGCTTCTGCTCCCTTCCCGCCTGCTGCCGGGGCACCCGGGGGTATCAGCACTTCTTCGTCAACGGCCGCTACGTGAAGAGCCGCACCATGATGGCCGCCCTGGAGGAGGCCTACTCCAACCAAAAGATGGTGGGCAAGTTCCCCGGCTGTGTCCTCCACCTCACCACAAAGCTCAACCAGGTGGACGTGAACGTCCACCCCACCAAGACCGAGGTGAAGGGGGACAGCACCCACCCCAAGGCGGTGGTGAGCGCCCCGCCTGCGGATACCGTGACCCCCAACCAGCTCAGGATGCCCCAGGCGGTGGAGACCTTCTCCGAGCTGCCCTCCTCCGCCCGGCCCCTCCACGACTTCACCGCGCCCAGGGCGGTTTCGCGGGTGGAGGAGAGACCCGCGGGCGGCGGTCAGGCGGCGGGGGCAAGCTCCCGCCCCGCGTGGAGCGATGCGCCTGCCCGGGCGTCGGCAGAGCGGGGCGACCCAGTTCCTCGCGCCCCCGTCACCCCGCCTGTCCCCAAACCCGTCCCCATCCCCGAACCCGAACCCGAGGAGCTGCCCTGGCGGGTGGCGGGCGAGGTGCTGAACACCTACGTCATCGTGGAGCAGGGGGACCGGGTCCTCCTCATCGACAAGCACGCCGCCCATGAGCGGGTGAACTTTGACCGGCTCAAGGCTCAGGACTACCGACCCATGGTGCAGAGCCTCCTCACCCCCGCCGTCTTCACGCCCCCCGCCGAGGAGGGGGCCGTTCTCCTGCAAAATCTGCCTTTGCTGGCCGAGTTCGGTTTCACGGCCGAGGACTTCGGCGGCGGGGCCGTCATGGTGCGGGAGGCCCCCTTCGATGTGGACATGGGGGACATTGAGAATACGCTTATGGAGATCGCCGGCAAGCTCCTCGCCACCGGCAGGGCCGACCCCGCCGCCGCCCGGGACGCGGTGATGCACACCGTGGCCTGCAAGGCCGCGATCAAGGGCGGGCAGAGAAACGGCCCCGAGGAGCTGGAGCGGGTGGCCGCCCCCGTCATGAGCGGAGCCGTCAAGTACTGCCCCCATGGCCGCCCGGTGGCCATCGAGCTGACCCGAAGCCAATTGGAAAAGCAATTCAGGAGGACGTGACCGATGGAACGACTGACCGAGCGCATAGACGGAGCCTATCGTCTGCCCCCTGAACGGCTGGGGGCGGCCGCCGCCCGCCTTGGCGCGCTGGAAACCCTGTGGGGGCGCCTGCTGGAGCGCCAGGCCGCCATTCCCGGAGAGCTGGAGGCCCTGCGCGGCGCGGGCAGGGAAAAGACCGTCCAGTTCCGGGAGCTCATGGCGGAAAAGCTGACCAACCGCGCGGTGTTGGACGCGCTGGAGCGGGCGGAAAAATATGCCCGCTAAAATTCTTGTGATCTGCGGCCCCACCGCGTCGGGCAAGACCAAACTGGCGGTGGAGCTGGCCCTGCGCCACGGCGGCGAGGTGGTGAGCGCCGACTCCATGCAGGTCTACCGCGGCATGGACATTGGCACCGCCAAGCCCACCCGGGAGGAGATGCGGGGCGTTCCCCACCATATGCTGGATGTGGCCGACCCCGCCGAGGACTACTCGGTGGCCCGCTACGTGGCGGCCGCATCCGCCTGTGTGGACGACATCCTCGCCCGGGGGAAGCTCCCCATTCTGGCGGGGGGGACGGGGCTCTATATCGACTCGCTCCTGGCGGGGGTAGACTTTGCCCCCTTTACCGGCGGCTGCCGGGAGAAACTGCGGGAGCGGGCCGCCGCCGAGGGGATAGACGCTCTGTACGCCGAGCTGAAGCGCATCGACCCCCAGCGGTGGGCCAAGCTCCACCTCAACGACGAAAAGCGCATCCTCCGCGCTTTGGAGGTCTGGTACGAGACCGGGGAGACCATTACGGATCACGACGCGCGGACGATGGCTCTCCCGCCCCGCTACGAAGCCCTTACCCTGGCCCTGAACTATGAGAGCCGGGCCGACCTCTGGACACGCATCGACGCCCGTGTGGACGAGATGCTCTCTGCCGGGCTGGAGGAGGAGGTCCGCGCCCTCCTGGCCCGGGGTGTGCCCCGGGGAGCCACCGCCATGCAGGCCATCGGTTACAAGGAGCTGGCCGCCGCCCTGGACAGGGGGGGGAGCGCGGCCCAGGCGGCCGCAGAGGTCAAGCTCCGCTCCCGCCAGTATGCCAAGCGGCAGATCTCCTGGTTTCGCCGCAGCGGGTGGGCCAAATGGATCGTCTGGAATAAATCGCCTGATTTTGGGGCCGCCGTCCAAAATTCGACAGCATATATGGAAGAATATGGGTTACTATAAACGCATTCCGGGGGTGGACAGGCCCCTCAAGAAAGAAAGGAATGTACTTATCATGCAGAAGACAAATAACCTACAGGATCTCTTCCTCTCCCGCGCCCGGCGCGGGCGGCTGGCCGTCACCGTTTTTTTGATGAACGGCTACCAGCTCCGGGGTCAAATCACCGGATTCGACGCCTTTGTGGTCATTTTGATGACCGAGGGCAAGCAGCAGGTCATTTATAAGCACGCAATTTCTACCATTATCCCTGAAAAGCCCATTGATCTGACCGAGGAGCCGGAAGGGGTGTAGGGGCGGGGTGATCCACCCACCCCCCGCGCCCCTATCCCGGGAAGGCCGGAGCAGCCGCGGCGCGGGGCGGAAGCCCTCGCCGCCATTCCTCTGTTCGGCGACCACTTGAAAAGGACTCGTACATATGAAACAGGGCCACATCCTCAACAAAATCGTCATGTTCACGCTTCTGGGGGCCATTTTGATTTATCTCGGGGCCTCGGCCTGGCAGAAGCTGGCCGGACGGATGACCACCATGTACTCCTACTCCTACACGCTGGACGACGAGGCCGAGGCCACGGGTCTGCTGGTGCGGGAGGAGTACGTGCTGCCCGCCCGCTCGGCGCTGGCCGATGTGCTCCCCGCCGAGGGGGAGCGGGTTGCGGTGAACGAGACGGTGGCCTATCTCTACCAGGACGCCGCAGCGCTGGAGCGCCGCCAGACCATCCGCAAGCTGGGCGTGGAGCTGGAACAGCTGACCAAGACGGCCGCCTCGGCGGGCGACCTGTCGGACAGCGCCCGGCTGATCGACGAGATCATGGCCAGACTGACCGGGCTGCGCGCCGCAGTCTCCAACCGGGACTTTACCCGCCTGGAGGACGAGACCCTAAAGCTCAAGAGTCTGGTCTATCAGCGGGATTACACCTACGAATCGGGCGGGGACGCCGCCGGACTTCAGGCCAAGATCGCCGAGCTGAGCGACCGGAGGCAGAGCCTGATCGCCGCCGCCGGGCAGGACACCTCGGTGGTGCGGGCCGAAAAGGCGGGCGTCTTCTCGGGCGTGGTGGACGGATATGAGAGCCTTATCACCCCCGGCAACGTCTTCTCCCTCACCCCATCCCAGCTGGACGAGCTGGCCGCCCATCCGCCCGCGGGTGAGACCGGGGCGGTGGGCAAGCTCATCACCCATATGCGCTGGTACTTTGTCTGCTCGGTCAGCGAGGCGCAGTCCAAGCGCCTGACCGAGGGCTGGCAGGTGAAGGTCCGCTTCTCCCGGGACTGGTCGGGCGAGGTCTCCATGCGGGTGGAGCAGGTGGGGCAGAGCGAGAACGGGCGGGTGCCCGTCGTCTTCTCCTCCACCCACTACCTCGCGGATACCACCCTCCTCCGCCGCCAGACGGTGGACATCGTCTACTCCAGCGTCACCGGCATCCGGGTGCCCAAAAACGCCCTGCTGCAGAACGGGGAGGGCCAGTGGGGGGTCTACGCCGTGATGGGTGCCCAGGCCGAGTTCAAGCCGGTCAGCATCGTGGGGGATGACGGGAACTACTATCTGGTTCAGCCGTTTACACCCGCAACCGATTTAAACAAGGACGCTGCGAAAAAGGCCCTCCGCCCCGGGGACGAGATCATTCTCAGGGCCGACGGTCTCTTTGACGGCAAGGTGGTGCGGTCGTAGGGGCGGTCGGCCGTCCCGGCAAGCGCCCGGCGGGAAAGGAACCTGTGGAGGTGAGGCCCATGTCTATAGAAGAAAAACTTGCCGCAATCCGGGAGAAGATTGCCGCCGCAGCCGGGGAGGCCGGGCGCAGCCCGGCCGAGATCACGCTGGAGGCCGCCACAAAGGTCCAGAGCTCGGCCGCCATCCGGGCTGCCGTCGCCGCCGGGATCACGGTCTGCGGGGAGAACCGGGTACAGGAGCTCACCGCCCATCTGGCCGACTACGCCTATGACGGGGCCGCGGTCCACTTCATCGGCCAGTTGCAGACCAATAAGGTGCGCCAGGTGGTGGGCCGGGTGGACCTCATCGAGTCGGTGGGTTCCCTCCGCCTTCTGGAGGCCATCGAGGCCCAGGCCGCAAAGCTGGGCATCGTCCAGGACATCCTCCTGGAGGTCAACGTGGGCGCCGAGCCCCAGAAGGGCGGCGTTTTGCCCGGGGAAGTGCCCGCGCTGGCCCTGGCGGCGGCGCGGTTTTCCCATGTGCGGCTGCGGGGACTGATGGCGGTGCCCCCGCCCGCTGCCATTTCGGGCGGGAACCGACATTTTTTTGCCCGGATGCGACAGCTTTTTGTTGACATAAGAAACTCAATGGGTGATAATGGGACTGATATAGCGTGCCTGTCTATGGGCATGAGCGGTGACTATGAGGACGCCGTGCGGGAGGGCGCCACTTTGGTTCGGGTGGGGTCCGCTCTGTTCGGTCCCCGCCCGCCCGTGAACGGGACCCTGCCGCAAGCCTGAAGGGAGCAACGATTTTCATGAGTTTTATTGATGAGCTGAAACGCCTCGCCCGTCCCTACGAGGACGAAGAGGATGAATTTGAAAACGAGTTCGAGCCCGCGCCCCGGGCCGAGCGCAAGGAGAAGGCCGCCAAGGCCGAGGCCACAGGCCCCTCCTATGCCTCTGACGGCGAGCGCCGCGGCAATAAGGTGGTCAACATCCACACCACCACCCAGCTTCAGGTGGTGCTTGTGAAACCCGAGCGGTTTGAAAATGCCGCCGAGATCGCCGACCATCTGCGGGAAAAGCGCA
>JBLJBF010000195.1:0-21126 GCA_047637855.1 Pseudoflavonifractor sp.
ACGCCGCAAACGGGAGTTCGATTCTCCCACGGGTCACCAGTTTTCTTCTTTGCCCATGCGCCTTTAGCTCAGTTGGTAGAGCAACTGACTCTTAATCAGTGGGTCCTGGGTTCGAATCCCCGAAGGCGCACCATTCCCATGGAGCGCCCCACGCAGGCGCTCCATGGGATGCCCCAAAAAGTTCATATTGGTTTTAACCGCGTTCAGCGGCTAAAATATAGTCGGTGTTGATTGCAGCGAGGGTCCACCCGTTCCCATCCCGAACACGGAAGTTAAGCTCGCTTGCGCCGAAGATACTTGGCTGGAGACGGCCCGGGAAAATAGGTAATGCCGACACAAAAAAGACAGGTTCCTTTCGGAGCTTGTCTTTTTTGCTATCCCTTTTCAAGAGGAGACGCGCCATGCGCTATGAGGCTATCTGCAAGGGCAGCTTTCTTGCCCGACCCAACCGTTTCATCGCCCACGTAGCGCTGGAGGGGGAGACGGTGGTCTGCCATGTAAAGAACACGGGCCGCTGCCGGGAGCTGCTGGTGCCGGGCGCGGCGGTCTATCTTCAGAAATGCGATAGTGCGGCCAGAAAGACGAAGTTCGATCTGATCGCGGTGGAAAAAGCGGGCTATGGTCTCATCAATATGGACGCCCAGGCCCCCAATCGGGTATTCGGCGAGTGGGCGCGCTCGGGCGCGTTTACGCCGGACCTTACGCTCCTGCGGCCCGAGGTCAGCTGGGGCAACTCCCGGTTCGACTTCTGCTTCGAGGCCGGAGCGCGCAAGGGCTTTGTAGAGGTCAAGGGGGTTACGCTGGAGGAGGGCGGTGGGGCCTTCTTTCCCGACGCGCCGACAGAGCGGGGGGTGAAGCATGTCGAGGAGCTGATGGCCTGCCGCGCGGCGGGGTATGAGGCCTGTCTCTGCTTTGTGATCCAGATGGAGCGCGCAGCCTATTTCTCTCCCAACGACCACACCCACCCCGCCTTTGGCAGCGCGCTGCGCCGCGCGGCGGCGGCGGGCGTCCGCCTGATGGCCTATAGCTGTCAGGTTGCGCCGGACAGCCTTTCTGTGGACAGGCAAGTAGATATTGTTTTATAACGGGAGAATGGACCATGAGATTTCGGCATATTATTTGGGACTTTGACGGCACCCTGTTCGACTCCTACCCCGCACTGGCGACCGCCTTTCAGCTGGCGCTGGAGGAGCGGGGCATCTCCGTGCCCATCGGAGAGATTCTGCCTTTAATGAAGATTTCCATGACTCATGCGAGAGGGTATTATAAAGAGCGCTACGGGCTGGACGACGCCTTTTTTGCCAGATATGAGGAACTGCGCACGGGGGCGGAGGAGCGGGATACGCGGCCCTTCGATGGCGCTGTGGAACTCTGCCGCGCGGTCTGCGCTCAGGGCGGGGCGAACTATCTCTTTACACACCGGGGGGATTCCACCGGATACTTTATGGAGAAGTTCGGCCTGACGGAGTTGTTTTCGGAGCTGGTCACGTCCCGGCAGGGATTTTCACGCAAGCCCAGCCCAGAGGCCATTCTCTACCTGATGGAGAAATACGGGTTCCGCCCGGAGGAGGCCGTCATGCTGGGAGACCGGGAGATTGATATGCGCGCCGCAAAGAACGCCGGTATTTCCGCCTGTTTTTTCGCGGAGCCGGGTGGAGAACCCACGCCCTGGGACTGCCGGGTAAGCGGAATTCCTGACCTGTATGAGGCGTTGGGGCTTGACGCCCGCGAGCAGGGCAGGAGATGAGGGACGGCCCGGTGCGGGCCGCTTGCCAATGCAATCCCGTACTGTTATCATAGATATAGACTACCAAATGTGGAGGCCGATTATGGAGCCGGAGCTGAAACTCTATACCAAAGAGATCCCCGCCAAGGGGAAGGGGTACTTCACCATAGAAAAATGTTGGCCTGACCGGCTGGATGAAACGGTGCGCCGTGGCTCCCGGGAGCTGTTGGCCCAGGGGGCCACGACGATGTACGTCTGCTCCCACGATCCCGCCGCCACCCTCTGCGCCGGACCGGGGGAGGGCTACCGCCTGGAATTTCGCCATGATATGCTGCGCATGGAGCGGGCCTTGCCCGCGCCGACCCGGCCCGGGCGTCTCATGCTGGAGCCCCTGAGCCGGGAGAAGAGCGGCGCGTGGCTCGCCATCTATAACGAGAGCTTCTTCGACGTGCCCAACTCTGCCACCTACGGACAGCCTGAGCTGGCCCAGGTGCTGGAAGACGGCTGCGCCTGCGGCTTCGCTGTGCTGGATGGGGTACCTGTGGGCGTGTACGAGCTCTGCTTCAAGGAGCAGGGCTGCCCCGAAATCGAGGGGATCGGCCTCTTGAAGGGCTCCCGGGGTAAGGGGCTGGGCCGGGAGCTGCTGTACGCTGTCATGGAACTGCTGGCTGGGTTGGGCCATGAGAGGACCCATCTGCGGGTCTCCACCTCCAACGAGAACGCCTACGCCCTCTACCGCTCGGCGGGCTTTGCGGTCACCCAGCTGATCTCCCACTGGTATGAGGTGCTCTCCGAGGGGGATCTGGGGGCCTAACCCGGTGCGAGAAAGATCAGGGCGGGCACATTGCGGGCAATGCCGTAGGCCAGCATGAGCGCCGTCATACACCAGACCAAAGCGTTTTCGCCCCCCGTGAGCCGCGCCGTACCGGTGCGGACGTAACGCGCCGCCAGCCGCAGCCCGAGCAGAGCCAGGACGGGACTGAGCAGCAGCAGACCCCCGTTGGCCCGCCACGCGGCGGCGGGGTCCAGGCGCAGGAGGGCGAGGAACATCCGCGTGACCCCGCAGCCGGGGCACCAGAGCCCCGTGGCCAGATGGAAGGGACAGGGGACGGCCAAGCCGGTCAGGCGGCAGAAAAGGGCATAGGCGAGCCCGATTCCGAAGATCAGGCCCGCCCATCCCGTCAGTTTTAAAAGACGCTTTTTAGAAGTCGTCGCCATTGTAGTAGTAGCGGTTGAGCTCGCTCTGCATCAGGGCCCAGGCCACGATGCTCAGGCCGAAGATGGTCAGCACCAGATAGAGAATGGCCTGGCTCCCAGTGGGGACACCCCGTTCGGCGCGGGCCTGGTCCAGCTTGTCGCCCATCTTGTAGGCCCAGTAGAAGCTGTAGATGCCGCAGGTGATGATGGTGAAGAGCAGAGCCATGCCGCCCGTGGTGGTGCCGCGGCCGGTGCACTCGTTGGAGTCGTCGGTCAGGCAGACGAACCAGTAGAGCCCGTAGATGCCGCAGGTGATGATACTCAGAAAGATAGACAGGCCAACACTGCGATGTCTCATAAACAGTTCCCCCTAGAATTTTATGACTTCAGTATACGGGATTTCAATGGCGAAAGCAATTAAGTATTTCTTAAAAGGAAGTAAAAAAATAGCAAAAACCCGCCGAACCTTGTAGGTTCGGCGGGTTTTTAGACTGTCATATAATCTGCAGCCCACAAAATACGGAGAGTTTTCAGGGCGGTCACATCTCCCGGCGGCCCTCCAGCGCGCGCATGAGGGTTGCGTCGTCGGCAAACTCCAGATTGCTGCCCACGGGGATGCCGTAGGCCAGGCGGGTGGTGCGCACATCAAAGGGCTTGAGCAGCCGGGAGAGGTACATGGCGGTGGCCTCCCCCTCGGTGTTGGGGTTGGTGGCCATGATGACCTCACGGATACCGCCCTGGGCCACCCGGTCGACCAGTGCCTTGATGCGCAGATCGTCGGGGCCTACGTGATTCATGGGAGAGATGACCCCGTGGAGCACATGGTAGACCCCCTCATACTCCCGGCTGCGCTCGATGGCGACTACGTCCCTGGGGTCGGCCACCACGCAGACGAGACCCTGATCCCGCTTGGGGCTGCAGCAGATAGGGCAGAGGCCGCCGCCCTCGGCCAGGTTCTGGCATACGGGGCAGCAGGCGATAGAGGCCTTCGCCGCGGTAATGGCGTCGGCAAAGGCGGCGGATTCCTCGTCGGGGAGAGAGAGCAGAAAAAAGGCCAGCCGCTGAGCCGATTTCCGGCCGATCCCCGGCAGGCGCGCAAACTGCTCTACCAGCCGCTCCAGAGTGGGGGGGAAATACTGCATGGAAAAGACCTCCAGAAAAATGATGGGCTCAGTGGTTTCGTGCCGCGCGCTGCGGGCCGCTCTCTCCCCTGCTCAGCGGCGCAGCGCTTCTACTGTCACGCTTTGCACGCCTCGCGGGCGGGTCGCCTCCCTGCGACTCCGGGCGAACCCGGTACCGCCTTTGGCGGCCCCTGGGCTTCGCCTGTCGCTCCGGTCCAGGCTCCCCTGCTCAGCGGCGCAGCGCTTCTACTGCCGCTGCCGGGTCCTCCGTGCCGAAGACAGCCGAGCCGGCCACCAGCACGTCGGCCCCCGCCTCCACGCAGAGGCGGGCGGTCTGGGCGTTGATGCCGCCGTCCACCTCCAGATGGCAGCCGGGGCAGTACCGGTCGATATAGCCGCGCAGGGCGGCGATCTTGGGCAGCTGGTCAGCCATAAAGGACTGCCCGCCGAAGCCGGGCTCTACTGTCATCACCAAAATGAGATCGATCCCCCGCTTCAGATAGGGGATGACGGCCTCGGCCGCCGTGATGGGCCGCAGGACGATGCCCTTCTTCACGCCGGCGGCCTCTATGCCGTCCAGCGCGGCAAAAATGGCGGGGGGCATATCGGCCTCCAGATGGACCGAGAGGAGGCCGGCCCCCGCCTTGGCAAAGGCGCCGACGTACCGCCCGGGCTTATCCACCATCAGGTGCACATCCAGAAACTTATCGGTGCATTTGCGCAGAGATTCCACCACCGGGACGCCGATGGAGATATTAGGGACGAAGGCGCCGTCCATTACGTCCACATGGAGCCAGTCGGCGCCGGCCACGCGCTGGATATCCCGCTGGAGATTGGCAAAATTGGCGGAGAGGATAGAGGGGGCAATTTTAATCATCTTTTAACCACTCCTTCACGGCTACTTCAAAACTTTGTGCTAGGATGGGGACTGTACAAAAGAACTTGAGCGCCGCACCGTGGGGTCGTCCGTGGCATAAGATACGTCAGCGGAATCGCCACGGGGCAGGGGTCCGGGTTCTCCCCCGCGTACTCCCATAGACGGCAGGAGCCGGTCCCGGGGAATAACCGCTTTCAGATAGCCGTTTGGCGGGCGCTTGGCGCCCGCCAAACGGCAATGGAAGAGACCGCTGCCGGATACTCAGCCGTAGCACTCCCCGGTGGTGACCAGCTCGACGGTGTAGCCCCCGTCCCGCATGGCCTGAAGGATGTCCGCCTTGTGGACATGCCCGAAGGCCTCCAGGGTAACCCGCAGCTCCACCCCGCTCTGGCGGTTGATGTTGACGAACTGGTTATGCTCCAGCTTGATGATGTTGCCGTTCTCGCGGGAGATGATCTCGGCCACCCGCAGCAGCTCGCCGGGCCGGTCGGGGAGCTGGACCGAGAAGGTGAAGACCCGGCCCCGGTTGATGAGGCCATGCTGGACAAGGCTTGCCACCGTGATAACATCCATGTTGCCGCCGGAGAGGACGCTCACCACGTTCTTTCCCTTGCAGTCCAGGTGGGAGAGGGCGGCGACGGGGAGGAGGCCCGCGTTCTCCACGATCATCTTGTGCTTCTCCATCATGTCGAGGAAGGCGTCTACCAGCTCGGCGTCCTGTATGGTGATGATCTCGTCCAGGTTCTTCTGGAGGTAGGGGAAGATCAGGTCGCCCGGGGTTCGCACCGCCACGCCGTCGGCAATGGTCTCCACCCCCGGCAAAGTGACCACGTGCCCGGCCTCCAGGCTGGCCTTCACAGAGGCGGCCCCCGCCGGCTCCACGCCGATGATCCTCACGTTGGGGTTGAGGAGCTTTGCCATGGTCGACACGCCAGCCGCCAGGCCGCCGCCGCCCACGGGGACCAGAATGATGTCCACATCGGGCAGGCTCTGGAAGATCTCATAGGCGATGGTGCCCTGGCCGGTGGCGACCGCCAGGTCGTTGAAGGGCGGGATGTAGGTGAGCCCCTCCTCCTCCACCAGGGCCATGGCCCGCTGGGCCGCGTCGTCAAAGGTCTGGCCGTGGAGGATGACCCGGGCGCCCAGATCCTTGGTGTTGTTCACCTTGACGAGAGGCGTGGTGGTAGGCATAATAATAGTGGCCGCGACCCCCGCCGCCTGGGCCGCGTAGGCCACGCCCTGGGCGTGATTCCCCGCCGAGGCGGTGACCAGGCCCCGGGCCTTCTCTTCGTCGGTCAGGGTGCTCAGCTTATAGTACGCGCCCCTGATCTTATATGCGCCCGTCACCTGCATATTTTCCGGCTTAATGTATACATTGTTTCCAGTAGCTTTTGAAAAAGCCGCGCTGTAGACCAGGTCGGTGTTGGAAATGACGCCCGACAGAACCCGGCCCGCGGACTTGAAATCTTCCAGTGTCATCATTAGCAGGACTCCCTTTCTCACGTTCTCTTTATTCTAATGAATTATGGGCATAAAGTCAACGTGTTCTTGACACTCAGGGTAATCGGGCGGTAGAATATTAGAATCAGGAGTAACAGTTTTTTGGAGGAACGTGCAATGGCTAAAATGGTAAAAAAGTCAGCAGCCCCCATTTACATGGTGGCGGCCCTCTGGGCGGTTTGGGCCCTTGCGTTTCCGCTGTACTCGGCCCTGCACTACATCATGGCCGCCGCCGCGTCGGTGCTGGTCTATGTGGTCGCCAAGGCCGTTTTCCCCGACCGGGCCTATCAGACCCCGGCGTCTGCCCCCCAGGCCGCGCCGAAGGAGGAGAAGGCCCCCGAGGAGAAGAAGAGCACCGGCAACCCGGAGCTCGACAAGGTGATCGAGCAGGGGAGACTGGCCACCGCCGAGATGCGCCGCCTGAACGACAGCATCAAGGGGGAGAAGATCTCCGCCCAGATCGACCACCTGGAAGAGGTGACCGGAAAGATCATACGGCACGTGACCGAGGCTCCGCAGAAGCTGCCCCAGATCTCTAAGTTTCTCAATTTCTATCTTCCCACTACCCTCAAGCTTTTAAACGCATACGACCGCATGGACGACGCGGGAGTCTCGGGCGCGAATATCGACGGCACCAAGGGCAAAATAGACGCCATGATGGATACCGTCACCACCGCCTTCGACAAGCAGCTCGACGCCCTCTTCGGGGACGAAGCGCTGGATATCTCCACCGACATCACCGTGATGGAAAATCTGCTGGCCCAGGAGGGTCTGGGCGGCATGCAGATAGGGATGTGACCGTGTCGCGGGCACGAGAAAGCAGGGCGCGACGCGCGCCTACGAAAGGATGGAACATAAAATGGCCGACGAGATGAATTTGAGCCCCGAGCTGACCCTGGACCCCACCGGAACCACTGAGGTCGCCGCCGCGGCGGCGGCGGCGACTGAGGCGCTGAGGGTCCCCACCGCCCCCAACCTGACCTTGGACGGCGGCATCACTCTGGAGGACACCGCCGCCGCCCAGAAGGAGAAGGACGCCAAGGCCGTCCGGATTGACGAGAGCATGCTCAGCGAGGCCGAGCGCAAGATGGTCAACGACTTCTCCGAAAAGATCGACATCACCGACTCCAACGTGGTGCTCCAGTACGGCGCCGCCGCCCAGAAGAATATTGCCAGCTTCTCCGAAAATTCCCTCAACAGCGTGCGCACCAAGGACCTGGGCGAGGTGGGTACGGCGCTGTCCGGCCTGGTGGTGGAGCTGAAGGGCTTCTCCGCCCCTGAGAAGAAGGGCATCGCCGGGTTCTTTCAGAAAAAGCGCAATGAGCTGGAGGAGCTGAAGGCCAGCTATTCCAAGGCCGAGACCAATGTGAACAAGATCGTGCAGGTTCTGGAGGGCCATCAGGTCACGCTGATGAAGGATATCGCCATGCTGGACCAGATGTATGACCTGAACACCAAGTACTACAAAGAGCTGACCATGTACATCATCGCGGGCAAGAAGAAGCTGCAGAAGGTGCGGGAGACCACGCTGGAGGAGCTGCGCCAAAAGGCCGCCGAGACCGGCGCCCAGGAGGATGCCCAGAAGTATAACGACATGGCCAACCTCTGCAACCGGTTTGAAAAAAAGCTCCATGACCTGGAGCTGACCCGCATGATCTCTATCCAGATGGGGCCCCAGACCCGGCTCCTCCAGAATAACGACACCCTCATGCTGGAGAAGATACAGTCATCGCTCGTGAACACTATTCCCCTGTGGAAGAGCCAGATGGTTCTGGCTCTGGGGCTGGAGCACTCCCGCCAGGCCACCGCCGCCCAGAGCGCGGTGACCAACATGACCAACCAGCTTCTCCAGAAGAACGCCGACATGCTGCGCATGGGCACGGTGGAGACCGCCAAGGAGGCCGAGCGGAGCGTGGTGGACATCGAGACCCTCCAGCACACCAATCAGCAGCTCATCGCCACCCTGGACGAGGTCATGAACATCCAGAAGGAGGGCGCGCAGAAGCGCCGCGAGGCCGAGATCGAGCTGGGTAGAATCGAAGGCGAGCTGAAGCAGAAGCTAATGGAATTGCGGGGTTAAGGGCAAAACCGGGATAGGTGCCCCCGCGTGAGAAGGAGTAATGCCATGAATATGTTGAAGAAAAGGGGCGTAGCCGTCCTCATCGCCATCGTGGTCATCGCCGGGGCCATCGGCATCGGCCAGTGGCGCAAGCCGGCCGCCGCGCCTCCCGCGGGCAAGCCGCCCGTTACCCAGAGCGGGGGGCTGGACACCAGCCTGTCTACCTCCAAGTACGAGAAATTTGTCTATGACAAGGCAAATCTGCTCTCGGCCTCGGCGGAGCGGAGCATCAGCCTCTACAATGCCAACTGGGATAACCGCTATAACAGCGTCATCGCCGTCGCAACGGTGAACAGCCTGAACGGGAAGACCATCGAGGACGCCGCCTGGGATCAGGCGAACGATATGTCGCTGGAGGAGGGGGACGCCATCCTTCTCATGGTGGCGGAGAACGGGGCCTACTACGTGGCCACCGGAAACGACTTTGCCACCATCCTCACCAACAAGGTGACCGACCAGCTCAAGGGCATTCTGGACCCCGCGTTCAACAGCGGAAAGTTTGAGGACGGCACGCTCGCGTTCTACTCCACCATGGACGGCGTGTACCGGAGCAACTTTGGCCTGGGCAACGCGGCCGGCAATTCAGACGGGTATCAGAGCTACGACAGCGAGGCGGTGCCGGTCCTCCTGATTTTCCTCCTGATCACCGTGCTGATCGTCTTTATCGCCGTGGCTTCCTCCATCGACCGGGCGCGGTACCAAGCCTACTACGGGAGCTACTACGGCGTGGGTGTTCCCCCGATCATGTTCCGGCCCATCCTGTTCTGGCACGGGCCGGGCTACGGCTGGTATCGCCGTCGGTGGATTCCCGGCTACCATGCCCACTATCCCGGCGATTACCGCGGGCCGGGCGGCCCCCGCGGCGGCGGCCCCGGCCGTCCCGGCGGCGGCAACCCCGGCGGCTTTGGCGGCGCCGGGAATACCGGCCCCCGGAAGGGCGGCGGCACCTTCGGCGGCCGTCCCACGGGCGGGAACCGGGGCGGGTTCGGCGGCGGCGGCTCCTTTGGGGGTGGCAGCAGCCGGGGCGGCTTTGGCGGCGGCTCCTTCGGGGGTGGCAGCAGCCGGGGCGGCTTTGGCGGCGGTTCCTTCGGGGGCGGCGGCAGCCGGGGCGGTTTCGGCGGCGGCTCCTTCGGGGGCGGCGGTCGTGGCGGCTTTGGCGGCGGCGGTTTCGGCGGCCGCAAATAAGGGATACAGAGGGGCGGCCCCTGTGGGGACCGTCCCTTTTTGTTGAACGATGTCCCGTGCCGTGGTATAATAGCCGCAGAGCGGCTATTATACTTTGCTTTGAGCCGTTTTTCTCGCCCGCTTACGCGGGCAACCGCAAAACATGGCTCATGGCATAACAGGCCAAAGAAGAGAGGCATTATGAATGGAGATCAATCGCAAAGAATTTAAACGGGCGGCCCGGGCGCATATGCGTTCGGCACGGCCCGGCGTCATGAAAGTGTCGCTGCTGTACCTGCTGCTTGCCACGGGGCTGTCCACCGTGATCAATTTCGTGGTGGCAAACCCCGCCGAGTCGATCTATCGGACGGCCTACGCCGCTTTGAACGGTGCGAACTACGAGCGTATCCTTGAGATTTTGAGCAGCACCGGCGGGAGCTGGTCGTTTGGCTTGCTGGTGCTCAACGTCCTCCTGTTCCTCTACGGCGTCGCGCTCTCCTTTGGATATACCATCTACACCCTCCGCCGGACTGACGGGGAGGCGGTGGGGACCGGCACGCTGCTTTCGGGGTTTGCGCAGATCGTCCCGAGCGTCGTCCTGACGCTCGTCATCGCCGTGCTCACCCTTGCCTGGGCCTGTCTCGTCCTGATGCCCGTCGTCGTCGCGGGCGCGGCGGTTACGATGGCGTTCGCGGTCGGGTTTTCTTTTAGCACCGCCGCCATGGTGGCGAGCATGGCCATCGTCTACGTGATGGCCATTGCGGCCCTTTTTGTCCTGCAGTATCTCACCGGCCGGTATCTCGTGGCACCCTATATTCTGGCCGACGAGCCGGAGATCGGTGGGCTGGAGGCGGTACGGCGCAGCCGCGCCTTTCTGCGCGGACGGCTGGGCGAGGTGTTTAAGCTGCAGCTTTCCTTCCTCGGCTGGGACATCTTGGGCGGGCTCATTGTTTTGGTGGTGGGCGCCGCCTCGATGGGCGGAGTGGTCGCGCTGTACGTCTCCGGGCAAGATCCCCTCATTCTGGGCGGCGGGGCCTATGCCGTGGTCATCCTCACCACCTTGGCGGAGATCCTCTTCCAGATGTGGTTTCTCCCCTACAGAGAGGGCACCTTCGCCCTGTATTACCGTTCCCTGTCTCCCCGGGCCGTCTCGCAGGCCGACCTGGAATCCGGACGGCCCGAGCCCTTTTAATAGAGTTACCCCCTTTGAAAAATTCAAAGGGGGTTTTTCTTGACAAAACAGGTCTACGTGTAGTAAACTTCAATTAGGTCTACAAACGGTAGAGTTGGAAGGAGGATGAATCTGATGGTTGATTATAGGCTGGGGGAGATGGAGGCAAAGTTCGTTGACCTGATTTGGGAGAGGGGACCGATCAACTCAACCGAGCTTGTCCGGCTGTCGGAGGAGGTGATGCGGTGGAAAAAGTCCACGACCTACACCATCTTGAAACGGCTGTGCGACAGGGGAATCCTCAAAAATGAGGGGGCGGTCGTATCGGCGGCCGTCAGCCGCGACGCGTTTTTTGCCGGACAGAGCCGGCGGTTTGTGGAGGACGCCTTCGGCGGCTCGTTGCCGCGGTTTCTCGCCTCCTTTATCGGGGGGAAAACCCTTTCCGAAAGACAGGCGGAGGAACTGGTGCGCCTCATCAACGCGCATAAGGAGGAGTGAGTGTGGAGCGGCTTTTCCTCACCGTCCTCAACATGAGCCTGACCGGGGCCTTTGTCATTGCGGCCATCTGCGCGGCGCGTCTGCCGCTGAAAAAAGCGCCGAAGTTCATCTCTTACGCGCTGTGGGCGGTGGCGGGGTTCCGGCTGGTGTGCCCCGTCTCGGTCCGGGGCGTGTTCAGCCTGCTCCCCTTTCGTCCGGCACCGATTCCCCAGGACATAGCCGTGCAGGCCGTTCCGCGCATCAACAGCGGGATAAGGCTGGTAGACAATGCCGTGAGTGCCGCGCTGCCGGCTGCCGCCCCCGCGGCGAGTATGAACCCGTTGCAGGGCTATGTCACGGTCGGCTCCTACCTCTGGCTGCTGGGCGCTGCCGCCATGCTGGTCTACAGCCTCGTATCCATCGTTTTGCTCAGACGCGGACTGCGCGGCGCGGTGTCGGCCGGGGAGAACCTCTATGAGGCGGACGGCCTTAAGACGCCCTTTGTTGTCGGGCTGTTCAAACCCAGAATCTATCTTCCGGCCGGTCTCTCCGGGGAGGAGCGCCACTACATCGTTGCGCACGAGCGGGTGCATATTCGGCGGCACGACCACGCTGTCAAGCTGCTTGCCTATCTCGTACTGTGCCTGCACTGGTTTAACCCCCTGGCGTGGGTGGCCTTTGTCCTGATGGGCGCGGACATGGAGATGTCCTGCGACGAGCGGGTGATGAGAGAGCTGGGGCCCGGGATCAAGTGCGCGTACTCACGGTCTCTGGTTCAGATGGCGGCGGGGCGAAAGATTCTGAACGGGAGCCCGCTGGCCTTTGGAGAGGGCGGGATGAAAGAGCGGGTCAAAAACGTGCTGAAGTTCAAGAGACGCCCGCGCGGGGTACTGATCGCGTCGGCGGCGCTGGCGGCCGCGCTGGCTGTCGGCCTGGCGGTGAACAGGGGGGCGAAAAGCGTCTCCGCGCTGCCTGGAGATGCCCCGCCAAGCGGGACATACGCCTTAGAAAACCCGACCGAAAAGCAGAAGCTTGAAAAGCTGGCCTCCGTGACGCTGTACGACGACGGGCGGGTATGGCTCAAAACGCCGCCCATCAGTAGCTATCTGCTGCCTGACTGCTATGCGACGGTCGAAGAGGACGAATTGCAAATTCACGCGAACCTCGGGAGCGAAACAGAGGAGGACGCTTTCGGGGTAAAGAATGGGGACGTCATCGCCCGCTTTGCCATAGCCGACGATAAAACGCTGGTATTCCAGTGGGCCGGCGTTCCGGTTTTTGCCGACAAGGGAGCGCGGTATGTGTACAGGTCCGATCCGCCGCCCACGTCCGCATTCGAGACGCGCGAGTGGCTGGACTACTACTTTGATGAAGAGATCCCGTGGGGCGGCAGCGCCGAAATAGGGCTGCGTGAATACCCGGACACCCTGTTCCGGTGGACGCCGGAAAGGGTAACGGCCATCGGCCCTGACGGCGAAAAGGAGCTGTTTCCGGGTATGCCCGTCTGGAGCGTCTACCTGGCCGACCTGACCGGCGACGGGCGGCCCGAGCTCTGCGCGACCGTCAGCATGGGTTCCGGTATCGTGAATGAGTACATTATCGTCCACGATTACGCGGCGGGCAAAACCTATGCGTTAAATGACCGGGGCTATTATAATTACGCCCTCTTTCTGGACAATGGGCGCCTGCTGGTTAAGCAGAGGAAGCACCCCGAATCCCAGGGCGATGCCCTTGCCGTGGGGGAACTGGCCATCGTGGACGGAGAGCTGACCGCCCTCGGCATCGACCGCACAGGGCCGGAGGGAGAAAAACAGCGGGCTATGACCCTGGAGGATGTGCGGGCGCTTGCGAAGCTGCTGGAGGGGGCGGGGCGGGCGGTTCCGCCAGATTTATCTGCCGCGCTGGCCCTTTTCAAGGGGGAGTATGCCGGGGATGCGCAGGGGCGGAGCTGGACGATCCCCATTGCCGGAGGCAGGTGGAACCTGGAGATTGGCACCCGCTTCACCGGCGGCGCGGAGGAGCTGGTGACCGCCAGGCTCAGCCCCGACGGGTTCCCGTTCCGGCCCGGAGATGGAGCGACAGACCTGCGCAAGGGATTTGAGGACTACATTGCCTGTGTGGAGGGCTACGACGGCTCCCAGACCACCCTGACCGGGGGTGAGGAGCGGGACGCCCGTTCCGCCGCCCGGGCCTATGAGGAGAAGCTCTTTTCCGGCCGGACTGTCACGGTGGAGCGCATAACCGAGCCCTCGGCGTTCGATGGGATGGTCATTGTGGATCGGGTAAAGGGCAAGGTGGCCGCCTTTACCGTCGAGGTTGCCGGTGTGACCCCGCCGCCGCGCAAAATTGTGCTGACCCAGACGGGGGACGGCGGTTGGGAGGTCATCAACGAGGGCTGGTAAAAGGCAGCGCATATAAGCGAAGGCCGCCCCACCGACCGGGATTTCGGTCGGTGGGGCGGCCTTCGTCAGGCGCAAAATCGAGCGCGGGAAAAAACGGTTTTGTTACTCCAACACCGCGCCGCGGGCGGCGGAGGAGACCTGCTTTGCGTAGCGCACCAGGTAGCCCGTTTTGATCTTGGGCTCGGGGCAGACCCAGGCGGCGCGGCGGCGCTCCAGCTCGGCGGCGTCCACCAGCAGGTCAATTTTACAGTTGGGGATGTCGATGGCGATCAGGTCCCCCTCCCGGACGAAGGCGATGGGGCCGCCCTGGGCCGCCTCGGGGCAGACGTGGCCGATAGAGGCCCCCCGGGTCGCGCCCGAGAACCGCCCGTCGGTGATAAGGGCGACCTCCTTGTCAAGGCCCATGCCCGCGATGGCGCTGGTGGGGTTGAGCATCTCACGCATACCGGGGCCGCCCTTGGGGCCCTCGTAGCGGATGACCACCACGTCCCCGGCCACGATCTGCCTGGCGTAGATGGCGGCGATGGCCTCCTCCTCGCTGTCGAAGACGCGGGCGGGGCCGGTATGGGTCATCATCTCGGGGGCCACGGCCGACTGCTTGACCACGCAGCCCTCGGGGGCCAGGCTCCCCTTGAGGACGGCGATGCCGCCGTAAGAGGAGTAGGGGTTCTCGATGGGGCGGATGATCTCATGGTCCAGGTTTTCCACCGCCGAGAGGTTCTCGGCGATGGTCCTGCCCGTGCAGGTGGGGAGAGACGTGTCGATCAGGCCCTTTTTCGCCAGCTCCTTCATGACGGCGTAGACGCCGCCCGCCCGGTCCAGGTCCTCCATGTAGCTGTCCCCCGCGGGGGCCAGGTGGCAGAGGTTGGGGGTGCGGCGGGAGATGGCGTTCGCGTCGTCCAGGCTCAAAACCACGCCGCACTCATGGGCGATGGCGGGGAGGTGGAGCATGGAGTTGGTGGAGCAGCCCAGCGCCATGTCGATGGCCTCGGCGTTATGGAAGGCGGCCTCGGTCATCACGTCCCGGGGGAGAATGTCTTTCTCCACCAGCTCCATGATCTTCATGCCCGTCTTCTTGGCAAGCTGAAGCCGCTGGGAGTAGACGGCGGGGATGCTGCCGTTGCCCCGCAGGGCCATGCCCAGGGCCTCGGTGAGGCAGTTCATGGAGTTGGCGGTGTACATCCCCGAGCAGGAGCCGCAGGTGGGGCAGGCGCTCTGCTCGTAGTCGTCCACGCCCGCCGCGTCCAGCGTGCCCGCCTTATAGGCACCCACCGCCTCGAACATATGGGACAGGCAGGTGCGCCGCCCGCCCCGGGTGTTGCCCGAGAGCATGGGACCGCCGGAGCAGAAGATGGTGGGGATGTTCAGCCGCCCGGCGGCCATGAGAAGGCCGGGCACGTTCTTGTCGCAGTTGGGGATCATCACCAGCCCGTCAAACTGATGGGCCAGCACCATGGCCTCAGTGGAGTCGGCGATCAGGTCCCGGGTCACCAAGGAGTACTTCATGCCGATATGGCCCATGGCGATGCCGTCGCACACGGCGATGGCGGGGAACTCGATGGGGGTGCCCCCCGCAAGACGGACTCCGGCCTTGACGGCCTCGGTGATCTTGTCCAGGTTCATATGGCCGGGGACAATTTCGTTTTTGGAGTTGACGACGCCGATGATGGGGCGGTTCAGCTCCTCGTCGGTCAGGCCCAGGGCTCGGAGGAGGGAGCGGTTGGGGGCGCGCTCCACCCCGGATTTGATGTTGTCGCTTCGCATTTTATCACAGCCTTTCGTAGGGGCCGGTGTCCTCACCGGCCCGAATCGAATGCGGCGGGCCGATGAGGACATCGGCCCCTACAAGGGGCACAATGTGTCAGTTCGACGCGCTGTCCAGGTCGGTGTCGCCGCCCCAGATCATGTTCTTGCGCAGCTCCCCGCCCACGACCTCCATCTGGTGCCGGGCCAGGTTGTCACGCTTGGAGTTGAAGAAGGTGCGGCCGTTTTTGTTCTCGGCGATCCACTTGCCGGCAAAGGTGCCGTCCTGAATGTCGGAGAGGACGGCGCGCATGCGGGCCTTAGTCTCCTCGTGGGGGACGACCCGGGGGCCGGAGACGTACTCGCCGTACTCGGCGGTGTCGCTGATGGAGAAATTCATGGCCCCCACGCCGCCCTTGTTGATGAGATCGACGATGAGCTTGAGCTCGTGGATGCACTCGAAATAGGCGTTCTCAGGCTCGTACCCGGCCTCCACAAGCACCTCGAAGCCGCAGCGCATCAGGTCTACCACGCCGCCACACAGGACGGTCTGCTCGCCGAAGAGGTCGGTCTCGGTCTCGTCGTGGAAGGTGGTCTCCATCACGCCGGCCCGGGCGCCGCCGATGCCCGCGATGTAGGCCAGAGCCAGCTTGTAGGCGTTGCCCGTGGCGTTCTGCTCCACGGCGACCAGGCAGGGCACGCCCTTGCCGGCCACATAGGTGGAGCGGACGGTGTGGCCGGGGCCCTTGGGGGCCGCCATGAACACGTCCACGCCCGCGGGGGGGACGATCTGCTTATAGCGGATGTTGAAGCCGTGGGCAAAGGCGATGGCCTTGCCCTCGGTGAGGTTGGGGGCGATGTCCTTCTTGTACAGGTCGGCCTGGGCCTCGTCGTTGATGAGGATCATGATGATGTCGCCCCATTTGGCGGCCTCGGCGGGGGTCATGACCTTCAGGCCCGCCTTCTCGGCGGCGGCAACGCTCTTGGAGCCCTCGCGCAGGCCCACACACACGTCGCAGCCCGAGTCCATCAGATTCAGCGCATGGGCGTGGCCCTGGGAGCCGTACCCGATGATGGAGATCTTTTTCCCGTCCAGGTAGGAGAGCTCGCAGTCCTTTTCGTAATACATCTTAGCCATGATAAACAACTCCTTCAAATAGATGACGCTTATTCTTTATAATAGCACACGCGGGGAGGAGAAAATGATAACTATGATACAATTGGGGAAATATCGCGCACAGCGGGATTACAGCACGTTTTTGCTTAGGTTGAACTCCGCTTTTTCTTTGTTCTCGTCGCTGATGGTATAGGCGCCCCGCTCCAGGGCGACGATGCCGGTGCGCACCAGCTCCAGGATGCCGAAGGCCTCCAGCAGCTTCTGCATGGCGTCGGCCTTGATCTCGTCGCCGATAAGAGCCAAGGTGAGAGAGACCAGAGACACGTCGATGATGCTGGCCCGGAAGATGTTGGCGATCTGGATGACCTCGTTGCGCACGTCGGCCGTCTCGGCCTTTACCTTGAACATGACCAGCTCACGCCGGATGCTCCGCTCGGGCAGGAGCTCCTGCACGGAGTAGACGGGGAAGAGCTTGCGCAATTGGTTCATGATCTGCCCCGTCATGGCGTCGTCGCTCAGGACCTCGATGGTGATGCGGGAGACCCGGGGATCGTCGGTGGTGCCCACAGCCAGGGATTCGATGTTGTACCCCTTCCGGGAGAAGAGCCGGGAGACCTGGCTGAGGACGCCGGGGGCATTCTCCACCAGAACCGAGAGGGTGCGGCGGGTGATCGTGGCTTCATTCATAGTGAGCGCCCCCTTAATCCAACAAGAAGTTGGTAGAATTGGCCCCGCCGGGGACCATGGGGTGGACCATCGCATCCTTATCGATAGCGCAGTCCACCACCCAGGCCTGACCCGAGGCAAGCGCCTCGGTCAAAACGGCCTCCAGCTCGGCCTGGGTGGAGCAGCGGGCGCCCCGCAGGCCGTAGGCCTCGGCCAGCTTGACGAAGTCGGGGCCCCGGTCCAGATCGGTCTGGGAGTACCGCTCCCCGTAGATGAGGTGCTGCCACTGGCGCACCATGCCCAGCGTGCGGTTGTTAAAGATCAGCGTGATGACGGGGATGCGGTAGTGCTGCACGGTGGCCAGCTCGTGGCAGTTCATGCGGAAGCAGCCGTCGCCGGTGCAGAGGAAGACGGGGACGTCGGGGTTGCCCATCTTGGCACCCATGGCGGCTCCCAGGCCAAAGCCCATGGTGCCGAAGCCGCCCGAGGTGATGAGCTGGCCCGGCCGGTCGAAGTGGTAGTACTGGGCGGCCCACATCTGATGCTGACCCACGTCGGTGGCGACGATGGCCCCGGGGGAGACCTTCTGGATGGTCTCCAGCACCTCGTTGGGGGAGAGCTGCTCCGGGTTGTGCTCCAAGGCGACCTCCTCAAAAGAGAAGACCCAATCCCGCCATGCCGAGTAGTCGCGGGTGGGAAGGGACTCGTTGAGGAGCTCCAGCACTCGCCGCGCGTCGCCGATGATGTGGTGGTCGGTCTGCACGTTCTTGTCGATCTCGGCCCGGTCGATGTCGATCTGGACGATCTTGGCGTTGTGGGCAAAGGTCTTGGGGTTAGTGGCCACCCGGTCGGAGAACCGGCAGCCGATGGCAATGAGCAGGTCGCACTGGTCCACCGCCATGTTGGAGGCGTGGGAGCCGTGCATCCCGATCATACCGGTGAAGAGGGGATGATCCCCCGGGCAGGCGCCGCCGCCCATGATGGTGGAGGCCACAGGGGCGTTCAGCCGCTCGAAAAACTTGCGGAACTCCGGCACCGCGCCCTTGGAGCGGATCACGCCGCCCCCCACCAGCACCATGGGCTTTTCGGCCTGGCCGATCATGGTGAGGAGGGCGTCGATATCGCCGTGGTCGGGCTCGGGGGTGCGCAGATCGTGGGAGGCACGGTGGAGGATGGAGGACAGGCGGCCGTGCTTGCCGTGCTCGGCGGGGGGGAGATACTCGTAGTCGGCCTCGTTGTAGGTGACGTTTTTCAGAATGTCAATGAGCACCGGCCCCGGCCGGCCCGTGCGGGCGATGGCGAAGGCCTCCCGTATCACGTCGGCCAGATCCTCGGCGCGGCGCACCAGGTAATTGCACTTGGTGATGGGCATGGAGATGCCGGTGATGTCCACCTCCTGGAAGGAGTCCTTGCCGATGAGGTGCTCGGCCACGTTGACCGTGATGAAGACCACCGGGGAGGAGTCGTAGTAGGCCGTGGCGATGCCGGTGGTGAGATTGGTGGCCCCGGGGCCGCTGGTGGCAAAGCACACGCCCACCTTTCCGGTGCTGCGAGCATACCCGTCGGCGGCGTGAGAGGCGCCCTGCTCGTGGGCGGTGAGGATGTGGCGGATCTTATCCCTGTAGCCGTGGAGCTCCAGTTCGTCGTAGATGTTCAGAATGGTGCCGCCGGGGTAGCCGAATACCGTGTCCACCCCCTGCTCCAGCAGGCATTCCATCAGGATCTGTGAACTTTTCATTTTCATATGCGCGCCTCCTTTTTCATAAAACAAAAAGAGCATGACCCCTCGTCCCGATTAGGACGAAGTCATGCTCCGTGGTACCACCTAACTTCACGGGGGAAGGCCCCCGTGCGCTCAAGCCCGATAACGGCGGGATTCCGTCCCTCCCTACCAGGCGATCCCTTCAGGAGAGCTGCTCGTGGGCGACGTTCCTGCCGCGGCTCACGGGGATTTCCACCGGCCATCCCCTCTCTGCGCTTGCGCCGAGGCCATATTACCCAGTCATCGCGTTTGAAAGATATTAACATTAATAATAACCCGCCGGACGGTGTTTGTCAATTGGAAAAATTGCGCCTGAATGAAGGCCTTTGCTGGACTTTTTTGTCTGATTTCCCTATAATGTATCTATTGCATAGTGAGGTGAGGATATGCTGCATCGGATTTACGGCGGGGTATGCTTCCCGGGGCGGAAACGGGCCACGGCCGCGCTGCACAGCGTCCCCATGGGGGAGCCGCCGGAGCGGGTGGCGCTTGCGGTGACCGTGCCTCAGGTGGCGGTGGGGGACCGGGTGCTCCTGGGTGAGCGCGTCTGCGCGCCCCAGGGGAGCAAGGGCGCCGTCCACGCCAGCGTCTCGGGCAGAGTGGCCGCCATCGAGCCGCAGGTCCAGCTCGACGGGCGCGAGGCCCTGTGCGTCGTGATCGAGAACGACGGGCAGGACAGTCCCGCCCGGCTGGGGGTCCGCGCCCCGGCGGAGACGCCGCCCGGCGCGCTGGAGGTGTCCCAGATCCGGGCCGCCGTGGCCTGGGCGGGCATCGCGGGTATGGGGGGTGCGGCCTTCCCCACCGGCATCAAGCTGGGCAAGGCCCGGGGCAAGGTGCATACACTTATTGTCAACGGCTGCGAGGGGGAGAGTTATCTCACCGCCGACCACCGGCTCATGCTGGAGCGGACCGAGGATGTCCTCACCGGAACCCGCCTTCTGGCCCGCGCTTTGGGCCTGGAGCGGGCGTGTATCGCCATCGAGAGCAACAAGTACGACGCGATCACGGCGCTGCGCGCCCTGCTGCCCCTCCGGGGCGGCGACGTGGAGGTGCGGGTCCTTCCCACCCGATACCCCCAGGGGTCGGAGCGGCAGCTCATCCAGCGCCTCGCGGGGGAGGAGGTCCCGGCCGGGGTATTCCCCCTCGACAGGGGCTATGCCGTATTCAATGTGGCGACGGCCGCCGCCGTCACCGACGCGGTGTACGGCGGGAAGCCGGTGACCCACCGCATCATCACGGTTACGGGCGGCGCGGTGCGCGCGCCCAAGAACCTGATCGTCCCGGTGGGAACCCCCATCTCCGACCTCATCCGGGAGGCGGGCGGCTTTTCCGGCCACGCCGAGCGGGTGGTGGCGGGGGGCGGCATGATGGGCCTGGCCCAGCGGGACCTGAGCGCTCCTGTCACCCAGGGAACCGGGGCGGTGGTGGCCATGAAGCGCGGAGAACTGGGCCCCGCGGGGGGGGCGGAGGGCCCCTGCATCCGCTGTGGGCGGTGCCTGGAGGTCTGCCCCTTGCGTCTGGAGCCGATGTATTTCAGCCTCTGCGTCCGGGCAGGGGACGACCGGGCACTGGCCCGCCTGCGGATCGGCGACTGCATGGAGTGCGGGGCCTGCGCCTATGCCTGCCCTGCCCGCATCCGGCTGGCAGAGGACATTAAAGTGGGAAAACGGCGGCTCCGGGCGGGCGGGGCTTCGGGAGAGGAGGCGGACCATGGCGCAGCCGAATGAGCACCGCCGGGAGCCCGGCCTTCGCCGGGGGAGCGCGCCCCATATGGCCGGGCGGGAGAGTACGCGGGGCTTTATGCTGGATATGCTGGTGGCGTTGACCCCCAGCCTTCTCCTGTCGGGAGGATACCTCTTCGGCTACCGGGCCTTTCTGGTGGCGGGGGTGTCGGTAGCCGGGTGCCTGGCCTTTGAGGTTCTATTCTGTCTGCTCACCAAACGGCCACAGACCATCGGTGACGGTTCGGCAGCCGTCACCGGGCTGCTGCTGGCCCTCTGCCTCCCCGCAGGCGTCCCGCTGGGAGCGGTTTTGATCGGGGACTTCTTCGCCATCGTCGTGGTGAAGTCCATTTTCGGGGGCCT
>JBLJBF010000196.1:0-10550 GCA_047637855.1 Pseudoflavonifractor sp.
CCTACTTATCGGTGGAATCATTTCAGACGCGGGCAGGAGGATGGAAGAGCGACTGCAAAAGCTGCTCTCGGCCTGCGGCGTGGCCTCCCGCCGGACGTCGGAGGGGTACATCGAGGCGGGACGGGTGACCGTCAACGGCGCTGTGGCCCGCCTGGGAGACAGCGCCGATCTGGAGCGGGACACAGTGGCGCTTGACGGCGTGCCTTTGGCGCGGGCCGAGAGGCACACCTACCTCATGCTCCATAAGCCCAGGGGCTATGTCACCACCCTCTCGGACGAGAAGGGGCGGCCTACGGTGGCCGGTCTGGTGGCGGGCTGCGGCGCGCGGGTCTGGCCTGTGGGACGGCTAGACCTGGACTCGGAGGGCCTGCTCATCATGACCGACGACGGGGAACTGACCAATCTCCTGACCCATCCGCGGCACGAGACCGAGAAGGAGTACCAGGTCACCGTGACGGGTGACGTGGAGGGGGCCCTGCCCATTCTGGCCGGCCCCATGAGCCTGGACGGGGTCCCCCTGGCCCCGGCCAAGGTGCGGCGGCTGGGGGAGGGGCTCCTCTCGGTGGTCATCCACGAGGGGAAGAACCGGCAGGTGCGGCGCATGTGCGCCGCCGCGGGGCTCACGGTCATCCGCCTGCGGCGGGTGCGGGAGGGGGGCCTGACCTTGGGCGGGCTGAGGTCCGGCGCCTGGCGTCCCCTCACGGCGGAGGAACTGAGCGCACTGAAAAAATAGGCCGTTTTGCAGGACTGAGTTCATTTCTTGCAAGAGCGCACTTGCATTTGACTGGAAATCCAGCTATGATAGAGAGAAAAGCCCCGTAAAAGGCGGGGCGGGGACCGGGAGGGTTCAGGATATGTCAAAAGATATACTGGCTGTCATCCAGAGTGGGATGGGCGGATTTTCCAAGGGGCAGAGGGCGATTGCCAACTTTATTCTGCTCTCCTACGATAAGGCCGCCTTTATGACGGCCAGCAAACTGGGTAAGACGGTGAACGTCAGCGAGTCCACCGTGGTGCGCTTTGCCGCCGAGCTGGGGTACGACGGCTACCCCGCCATGCAGAAGGCCCTGCAGGAGATGATCCGGGGCAAGCTCACCTCTATCCAGCGCATTGAGGTCTCTAACGACCGCATCGGCACGCAGGACATTCTGCCCAGGGTCATGCATTCTGACATCGATAAGATACGCATGACCTTGGAGGAGCTGGACCGGGACCAGTTCAACGCCGCGGTGGACGCCATCGTGAGCGCAAAGCGCATCTACATTCTGGGCGTTCGCTCGGCCTCGGCCCTGTCAAGCTTTTTGGGCTTTTATTTCAACCTGATTTTTGAAAACGTGATTGTCGTACATACGAGCTCGGTCAGCGAGGTCTTTGAGCAGATTCTGCGGGTGGGGGAGGGCGACGTGGTCATCGGCATCAGCTTTCCCCGCTACTCCCAGCGCACGGTGAAGGCCATGCGCTTTGCCCACGACCGCAAAGCCACTGTGGTGGCCATTACCGACGGCGGCGTCTCGCCCCTGGTCCCCATCGCGGACCACGCGCTCCTGGCCAAGAGCGACATGGCCTCCTTCGTGGACTCGCTGGTGGCCCCCCTCTCCTTGGTGAACGCCCTCATCATGGCGGTGGGCAGGCGGAAGAACGAGGACCTCTCCCGGACCTTCGAGACCCTGGAGCGGATTTGGGACGAGTACGACGTCTATGAGAAGGCAGAGGAGAACCATGGCTGATATCATTGTCATCGGCGGCGGTGCGGCGGGCTGTATGGCCGCGCTCACCGCGGCCCGGGGCGGGTGCTCCGTCCTCCTGATGGAGCGCAACCCCAAGCTGGGCCGCAAGCTCTATATCACCGGCAAGGGCCGGTGCAACGTGACCAACGACAGCGCCGCCGACGAGGTGCTGAAGAACATCCCCCACAACGGCCGCTTTCTCACCAGCGCCGTCACCCGGTTTCCCCCCGCCGCGGTCAAGTCTCTCTTCGAAGAGCTGGGCGTGCCCCTCAAGACCGAGCGGGGCAGCCGGGTTTTTCCCCAGTCGGACCGGGCGGCGGACATCATCGACGCCCTTCTCATGGCCCTGCGCCGCGCCAGGGTGGACATTCTGGAGGACCGGGCCGAGGCCATCCTCACCGAGGGCGGCCGGATCGCGGGCGTCAAGGGGGAGCACGGGACAATAAAGTGTAAAGCGGTTATCCTTGCAACCGGCGGCGTGTCTTATCCCGTCACCGGCTCCACCGGGGACGGGTACCGCATGGCCGCCGCTCTGGGCCACAGCGTCGTGCCCCCAAAGCCCTCGCTGGTGCCGCTGGTGACCGAGGGGGACCTCTGCCGGCGGATGCAGGGGCTGAGTCTGCGCAATGTCTCCATCCAGGTGCGAAACGGGAAGGGCAAGACGGTCTTTGCCGAGCAGGGGGAGATGCTCTTCACCCACTTCGGCCTGTCCGGCCCGCTGATTTTGAGCGCCAGCGCCCATATGAGGAGCTTTGATACGGAGAGCTACACCGTCGCCATCGACCTCAAGCCCGCCCTGGACGAGAAGACGCTGGACGAGCGTCTCCTGCGGGATTTTGGGGAGAATCCAAACCGGGATTTTCATCATGTGCTGGAGGGCCTGGTCCCCCGCCTTATGGCCCCCGTGCTGGAGGAGCTGGCCGGCATACCCGGGTACACCAAGGTAAACGCCGTGACCAAGGAGGGGCGCCGCAGGCTTTTAGATACCCTGAAGGGCCTGAAAATCCCCATCAGGGGCCCCCGCCCGGTGGAGGAGGCCATTATCACCTCGGGCGGCGTGAGCGTCAAGGAGGTAAACCCCGGCACCATGGAGTCAAGGCTTGTCACGGGGCTCTATCTGGCGGGGGAGCTGCTGGACGCGGACGCCTACACGGGGGGCTTTAACCTCCAGATCGCCTGGAGCACCGGGCACGCGGCGGGCGAGGCCGCCGCCAAAACCCTGAGAGACTGAGGAGCGAAAGCATGAAGTATAAGAGTATCGCCATAGACGGGCCTTCGGGCGCGGGCAAGAGCACCTTGGCAAAGCTGCTGGCCGAGGAGCTGGGTTTCCTCTACGTGGATACCGGCGCCATCTACCGCACCGTGGGCCTGTATGCGTTCCGCCGGGGGGTGGAGCCCACGGATGCCGCCGCGGTCACCGGGCTGCTGGGGGGCATTGCGATCGACCTCCGGTATGAGGCCGACGGGCTGCAGCATATGTTTTTGAACGGGGAGGACGTGACGGGGGAGATCCGCCGCCATGAGATCTCCCACTACGCCTCGGCCGTCTCGGCCATCCCGGCGGTGCGGGCCTTTCTGCTGCAGATGCAGCGCAACATGGCCGAGCGACAGAACGTGGTGATGGACGGGAGGGATATCGGCACCGTGGTGCTGCCCGGAGCCGATGTGAAGATCTTCCTCACCGCCGCGGCCGAAGACCGGGCGGAGCGCCGCCGGCTCGAGCTTTTGGCCCGGGGCCAGAGCTGCGATTTTGCCACCGTGCTGGCCGACATTGTGGAGCGGGACAAAAACGACTCCAGCCGGGCCGCGGCCCCCCTCCGGGTGGCGGAGGACGCAGTGCTGGTGGACACCACGGGCAACTCTCTGGAGCAGAGCTTTCAGGGGCTGCTTCAGCTCATAAAGGGGAGGGTGGGGGCATGAGCCTATTCTACGCGGTGGTCTGGACCGTGGTCTGGCCCTTCTTCAACCTGTTTCACCCCGTGCGCTGTGTGGGGCGAAAGAACCTGCCCGCCGGGGCAGCCGTAGTCTGCGGCAACCACTCGGCCATGAGCGACCCCTTTTTTCTGGTCTACGCCGCCGGGCTGAAGCACCGGATGCGGGTCATGGCCAAAGCCGAGCTCATGCGCGTACCCGTCATCGGCTGGCTTCTTAAAATGGCCGGCGTCTTCGGCGTGGATCGGGGCAAGGCCGATGTGACGGCCATCAAGACCGCCATGAAATGCCTGAAGGATGGGCAAAAGCTCCTGCTTTTCCCCGAGGGGACCCGGGTTAAAAACGGCGTGGACAAGGACGGGAATGAGGGCGAGGCGAAGACGGGCGCGGCCATGCTGGCTATGCGCACCGGCTCGCCCTTGGTGCCTGTGTACATTCCGGAGGAGAAGAAGTGGTTCCGCTTTACCACCGTGATTATCGGCGAGGCCTATTATCCCCAGCTCCCGGGCGGTGAGAAGCGGGCCTCCGCCGAGGACTACCGCGCCGTGGCCGACGACCTGATGGAGCGCATCAGCGCTCTGGGTGGGGCGGGCGCATGAGGCGGGTCCTGCTGGCGGAGCACGCCGGGTTCTGCTACGGGGTGGAGCGGGCTGTCAAGCTGGCTGAGGAGGCCGGCGCCCAGGGGAAGCGCTGCGTCATGCTGGGCCACCTCATCCACAACGACGCAGTGGTGGCGCGCCTGGCCTCCATGGGGGTGCCCACCGTGGAGCGCATTGAGGACATCCCGGAGGGCGCGGCCGTCATCATCCGCTCCCACGGGGAGGGAAAGCCCGTCTACGACCGCCTGCGCGAACAGGGGACCGAGATTCTGGACGCCACCTGCCCCAATGTCTCGGCCATCCACAAGCTGGTGGAGCGGGCCGAGAGCGAGGGCCGGCAGCCCCTGATCATCGGCACGCCCGGCCACCCGGAGGTGGCCGCTATCGCCCTCTGGTGCGGCCACCCGGTGGTCCTGCCCGACGCCGCGGCGCTGGATTCCTGGCTGGCGGAGGACCCCGCCCGGCGGGGTCACCCCCTTACCATGGTGTCTCAGACCACGTCCACCCAGGCGGCCTGGGAGGAATGCGTAAAAAAAGCAAAAAAACAGTGTACAAATTTAAAAGTTTTTGATACAATATGTAGTGCTACGTGCAAACGGCAGCGGTCGGCCCAGGATTTGGCGGCCGTATGTGACGTGATGATCGTTGTGGGCGACCGAAAGAGCTCCAACACCAAGCGTCTGGCCGAACTATGCGGCGCGCTCTGCCCCACCGTCCTGTGGATCGAGGGGGCGGGGGAATTGGAACCTTCCACCCTGGACCGGAAGGCTTCTGTTGGAATCACCGCGGGCGCTTCCACGCCCGGGTGGATTATAAAGGAGGTCTATGACAAAATGAGCGACGAAATCATGGAGATCGAAGAATCTTTTGCTGAATTGCTGGAGAAATCGATCAAAACTTTGCATACAGGGGAGAAGGTCACCGGCGTCGTAACTGGCATCACGCCCACGGAAATCTACGTCGACCTGGGTACCAAGCACGCCGGTTACATACCGGTGTCCGAGCTGACCGACGACCCCACTGTAAAGGTGGAGGATCTCATCAAGGTCGGCCAGGAGGTCGAGGTCTTTGTGGTCCGTGTCAACGACCAGGAGGGTGTGGTCACCCTGTCCAAAAAGCGCCTTGACACCGTCAAGAGCTGGGAGGACGTGGAGCGCGCCTGCGAGGAGCACACCACCGTCGAGGGCGTGGTCACCGAGGAGAATAAGGGCGGCGTGGTCGTCTCCATCAAGGGCGTGCGTGTCTTTGTGCCCGCCTCTCAGACCGGCCTGCCCCGCGAGGCGCCCATGAGCGACATGCTCAAGCAGAAGGTCCGCCTTGTGGTCACCGAGATCAACCGCGCCCGTCACCGCGTGGTGGGCTCCATCCGCAAGGTGAGCGACGTGGAGCGCGGCGCGCTTGCCTCCAAGGTGTGGGATGAGATCGAAGAGGGCAAGAAGTACGCCGGCGTGGTGAAGAGTCTCACCTCCTACGGCGCCTTTGTGGACATCGGCGGGGTGGACGGCATGGTCCACATCTCCGAGCTGTCCTGGAGCCGGGTCAAGAATCCCGCCGAGGTCGTCAAGGTGGGCGATCAGGTCAATGTGTATGTCATCTCCTTTGACAAAGAGAAGAAGAAGATCTCCCTGGGCATGAAGGACCGCGGCCAGGACCCCTGGGCCGTGTTCACCGGCAAGTACCAGGTGGGCGATGCGGCTGCCGTCAAGGTGGTCAAGCTCATGACCTTCGGCGCCTTTGCCGAGGTTGTCCCCGGCGTGGACGGCCTGATCCACATCTCCCAGATTGCCGACCGCCGCATCGACAAGCCCGGCGACGCGCTGCGCGAGGGTCAGATCGTGGACGTGAAGATCACCGAGATCGACTCTGAGCACAAGAAGGTCTCCCTCTCCATCCGCGCGCTTCTGGAGGATGCCCAGCGCTCCGGCAGCGCCGAGGAGGCGGGCGAGGATGCCCTGGTCGCCACCTCGGACAGCGAGGGGACCACGGTCGCCCCCGCCTTTGAGGGCGACACCGAGTCGGCCGAGTAAAACACAAAAAGCTCCCCATTTCCGGATGGAAATGGGGAGCTTTTTTGGGTAAAACCTACGTAAAATTCAATTTCGCTTGCAAAAGATAAAAAGAGTTGCTATAATAAAGGTAAGAAGATGTAAAAGTGGGCGGGTTTGAGATATAGGAGGCTTAGAATGTTCCATGTAGGCGACAAGATCGCGCATCCGATGCACGGCGCGGGGATCGTGGACAGTGTGGTGCAGAAGAAGGTCAACGGCATCGTGCGTGAATACTATATCCTCAAGCTGCCCGCCAGCGGTATGCTGGTGATGATCCCCACCGAGAACTGCGCGGAGATCGGCGTGCGCCCCGTGGTCGAGAGGGATGAGGCCGATGCCGTCATTCGGGCCATCCCCGGCATTGAGGTGGACATGACCCAGAACTGGAACCGCCGCTACCGGGAGAATATGCTGCGCCTGAAGAGCGGCGACCTGCTGGAGGTGGCCAAGGTGGTCAAAGGTCTCATGCTCCGCGAGGGGGACCGGGGCCTCTCCACCGGAGAGCGCAAGATGCTCCACTCGGCCAAGCAGATTCTGATTTCCGAGATCGTCCTGTCCCAGAGCAGCAGCTACGAGGAGGTAGAGGCCCGCATAAACGGGGCCCTTGCCTAATAATATATTTTGCGGTATTCTTAGGACGGGTTGTCACAGGAGCTGTGGCGATCCGTTCTTTGCCGATGAGTCAGGAGGGGCGGGCCATGGGATTGTTCAGCCGGTTTCGGAAGAAAAGACGCGAGGCTCGGCCCTGGTGCGCCGCGGTGGTGCCTGCGGCGGGCTCGGCCACCCGGATGGAGGGGCAGGACAAGGTGCTCGCCCCGCTGGCCGACTGGCCGGTACTGATGCATACGCTCAAAGCCCTGGAGGGGAGCAGTCTGGTCGACGAGATCGTGGTTGTGACGCGGCGGGACCTCATCGTCCCCGTGGGTCAGCTCTGCCGGGACTACGCCCTCTCTAAGGTGACCAAGGTCATCGTGGGGGGGGATACCCGTACCCGCTCGGTGCTGGCCGGCATTCTGGAGGTATCGGAGCGCACCGCGCTCATCGCCATCCACGACGGGGCGCGGCCTTTGGTTCCGCCCGAGGTCATAGACGAGGCCATCCTCCGGGCCGCCCAGTGCAGCGCTGCGGCCCCTGCCGTGCCGGTGAAGGACACGGTCAAGCGGGCGGCCGGGGGCTTTGTGGAGGCCACGCTGGAGCGGGACGGGCTCTTCGCCGTCCAGACCCCCCAGGTCTTTGACGCCGACCTGATCCTGGGCGCGCTGAAAAAGGCGGAGGAGGACGGCGCGGCCCTCACCGACGACTGCGCGGCGGTGGAGCGCATCGGCATGACGGTGGCCATCACCAAGGGCTCCTATGAGAATATTAAGATCACAACCCCCACAGACCTGCTGACGGCAGAGGCTATTTTACAGGGGAGGGACCTGGCATGAGGATCGGCCACGGGTACGACGTGCATCGGCTGACAGAGGGGCGGAAGCTGATCTTGGGGGGGGTTGAGATCCCCTATGAAAAGGGCCTGCTGGGTCACTCGGACGCCGACGTGCTCACCCACGCAGTCATGGACGCCCTGCTGGGCGCGGCGGGACTGGGGGATATCGGCGGGGCCTTTCCCGACAGCGACCCGCTCTACGAGGGAATATCCAGCCTGCTCCTGCTGGACCGGGTGATGGAAAAGCTGGCCGAGCGCGGGTTCTCGGTGGGGAATGTAGACGCCACCATCGCCGCCCAGCGGCCCAAGCTGGCCCCCCATATCCCCGCCATGCGGGAGAATTTGGCGACTCGCCTGGGCATCCCGCCGGACCGGGTAAACGTCAAGGCCACCACCGAGGAGGGCCTGGGCTTTACAGGGTCGGGGGAGGGGATGAGCGCCCACGCCGTCTGCCTGCTGATGGAATAACCGAATCGCCCCCTCCCGCATACGATGTTGCGAGAGGGGCGTTTTACTATGGTCTATTATCTTATCATATGCCGTTCGCTCACCTATGCCCAGCGCACCGCCCAGGCACTGGAGCGCGCGGGCATCACCGCCCATGTCCTCCGTTCGCCCAGGGCGGTCACCGCCGAGGGCTGCAGTCATGCCGTAAAAATTTCAGAGCGCAATCTGTCCGATGCCCTTCAGGTGCTCAAACGGGTGGAGCTCTCGCCCAAGCAGGTCTTCATTATGGCCAGCGACGGCAGCTATAAAGAGGTGCGGCTGCTGTGATTTATCTGGACAGCGCAGCCACCACGCTGCAAAAGCCGCCCGCTGTGGCACGGGCGGCTTATTACGCCATGGGGAATATGACCAGTCCCGGCCGGGGCGGATACCGCCAGGCCATGCTGGCCGCAGACGCGGCCTTCTCCTGCCGCCAGGCGGCGGCCGAGCTCTTCGGCCTCTCGGACCCGGAGCGGGTGATCTTTACCTCCAACGCCACCCACGGCCTCAACCTGGCCATCAAATCCCAGGTTAAGCCGGGGGACACCGTACTCATCTCGGGCTACGAGCACAACGCCGTCACCCGTCCTCTTCGCGCCATGGAGGGGGTGTCCGTCAAGGTTGCGGCCGCCCCGCTTTTTGAGCCGGAGGAGCTGTACCGCAGGGTTGAGGCCGCGCTGACGGGCGAGGTGTCCTGCGTGGTATGCAACCATGTCTCCAATGTCTTCGGCTATATCCTGCCTGTCGGGCCCATCGCCGCGCTGTGCCGCGCGAAGGGGGTGCCCTTCATTTTAGACGCCTCCCAGTCGGCGGGAACCATCCCCATCCATATGGAGGAGCTCGGGGCCGCCTTTATCGCCATGCCGGGCCACAAGGGGCTTTACGGCCCCCAGGGCACCGGGATTCTCCTGTGCGGGAACGGGGAGACCAAGACGCTGCTGGAGGGCGGCACGGGCAGTCTCTCGGCCCAGCAGACCATGCCCGACTTCCTGCCCGACCGGCTGGAGCCAGGCACTCATAACATCCCCGGCATCGCGGGGCTTCTGGAGGGGCTGCGCTATGTCCGGGGGAAGGGGGAGGAGGCCATACTCAGGCATGAGCAGGGCCTCACCCGCCGGGCGGCGGCAGGGCTTGCCCAGATCCCGGGTGTGCGGGTCTACGCGTCGCCCCGGCCCGAGCTCCAGACGGGGGTGTTCTCGTTCACTGTAGACGGGGTTGACTGCGAGACGGTGGGGGAGACGCTCGGAAAAGCGGACATCGCCGTCCGCGCGGGCCTGCACTGCTCCCCTCTGGCCCACCGGTCGGCCGGTACGCTGGAGAGCGGCACCGTCCGCGCCAGCTTCTCCGCCTTCAACACACCACAGGAGGCCGACCGTCTCGCCCAGGCGGTGAGGCGCATGGCCCGCGGCTGAACGCGGGCCATGGCCCGCCGTCTGTTTCCCCCCTGCAAAGAAAATCGCCGCGTCCCCAAAGCATTGGGCGCGGCGATTTTCTTTGTCCGGATTTTAATAGAAAATTCACTTTCCGCGTCTTGCCATTTGTAGAGCGATAACGTATAATATTTAGAATAGGAATGCTGACTTTTTCAATCATATCAATGGAAAGGCGGGTGAGGAGCGCATGGAGATGGTCATACGGTGGTGGCGGGATCTACTGTCCAATGTGCCTGCCGTCGGGATTACCGACATCCTCGACATCGCCATCATGGCGTATATCATCTACAAGGTGCTCATACTGGTTCGCCGAACCAGTACCGGCCAGGTCGTCAAGGGCGTATTCATCATTTTGGTGGCCTTCGCTCTGGCCAGCCTGTGGCAGCTCAATATGCTCAGCTATATTCTGGGGCGTGCGCTGGAATGGGGCGTTCTGGCTTTGGTTATCCTGTTCCAGCCGGAAATCCGCCGGTTTCTGGAGCAGATGGGCCGCAGCAGCATTGGCAATGTCTTCGTCAGGGAGGATATCCCCGGCGAGCTGAAGAACGCCATCACCCAGACCGTGTCTGCCTACACCGAGCTCTCCAAAAGCAAGACGGGCGCGCTCATGGTTTTCGAGCGGAAGAACCTGCTGGATGACGCCATCAAGACCGGAACCGCTCTGGACTGCCGGGTCAACAGCGAGCTTTTAAAGAATATGTTCTGGAACAAGGCCCCCCTGCACGACGGGGCGGTCATCGTCCGGGGCGGGCGCATCGTGGGTGCGGGGTGTATGCTGCCCCTGTCCGGCAACGTGAACCTCTCCCGGGACCTGGGTATGCGCCACCGGGCCGGTATCGGCGCCAGCGAGCACTCGGACGCGGTGGTGGCCATCGTCTCGGAGGAGACCGGCTCCA
>JBLJBF010000197.1:0-2353 GCA_047637855.1 Pseudoflavonifractor sp.
GAGAAAATCGTCCTCTTTGTGTACATCCTCCTGCCGGTCATGGCGGCTATTCTGATCATAAACGGCCTCAAGTAGCAGCCAAAGGCGCGGCAAATACCAGGTAAGCGCATAAAAAATACCCCGCTTGGGCCAATGGCCCAAGCGGGGTCTTTTTTATGCGACAGCCGAGATTCTCTTTATGTTTTTATAGGCTTTTTCAATATTTACAGTCGGGCATACTCCAGTCCTGCGGGAATGCGCTGCTTTCAAGCTCAGCTCGGGCCGAATGGCTGTGCGCGGCACCTCCGGACTCGAGACGAAACCTGCCTACCTCGGCACGCAGCAGGGCGGCCTGGGCGCTCATCTCCTCGCTGGTGGCCGAGTTCTCCTGCGCTGTGGCGGCGTTGGTCTGCACTACGGCAGAGACCTGGCCCAGCCCCTCCTTGACCTGCTCCAGGGCATTGGCCTGCTCAGCCGAGACCCGCTCGATGTCCGTGATGCTCTCCACCACGCGCTCGGTGTCCTCTTCCACCACACGTAGGATGCGGGCGGTCTCGGCCGCCATCTCACTGCCCCGTGCCACCTTGTCCACCGAGGTCTCGATAAGCCCGGCGGTCTGGCGGGCGGCGTCAGCCGACTTGGCGGCCAGATTGCGCACCTCGTCGGCCACCACCGCAAAGCCCTTGCCCGCCGTGCCCGCCCGGGCAGCCTCAATCGCCGCATTGAGGGCCAGGATATTGGTCTGGAAGGCAATGTCCTCGATTACCTTGGTGATGCTGGCGATCTGCTCGGAGGCGACGCTGATCTCTTCCATGGCCCCTGTAAGCTGCTTCATACGCTCATTTCCGGTCCCCAGGTTTTGCGCGCCCATTCCCAGCTGCTGGACCGCGGCTCTGACCCGCTCGGCGTTTTTCACCGCCTGGTCCGACATCTCGGCCACCGAGGCGTTGAGCTGCTCCACCGTGGCAGCCTGCTCGGCCGAGCCCGAGGCCAAAGCCTGGGCCCCGCTGGAGACCTGGTCGGCTCCCGCGCTGACCTGCTCGGCGGTGAGATTGATACCGGACAGCGTGCCGTTTAGCGAGAACGATATCTTCTCAAAGGCCGCCCGGATGGCGGCAAACTCGCCTACGTAGTCCTCCTCCAGCCGGATGCGCATGTCTCCCTGAGCCATCCCCTCCAGCGTGCGGGTGATCTCCGCGATGTAGGCCAGATACCTTCGCAGCTGCACCACGGTGCTTTCAAGGGCCTCGCCCATCTGGCCGATCTCATCCCGTGTGCTCACCTGGACCGTAACGTCCAGGTCGCCCTCCGCGATGCGGTTTGCCGTGCGCGTCAAGCTCTTAACGGGCCGGACGATCTGCCGGGAGACCAGCACGAGCGCCAGCAGCATCCCCACCAAAGTCAGCCCAAAGGTGGTGTACAGAGTGATCCGAACCGCCTGATAGTCCCGGTTGAACTCGGCAGCGGGCAGGCCGGTGGCAATCATCCAGCCCGTATCTCCAACGGGGGTGAGATATCCGTGGCTGCGTACGCCGTGAGATGTGTAGACCATGCTCCCCTCGCTGTGCGACAGGAGCGCCTCCCGGATGTTTGATGACAGGTCGGTCTCGGCCAGGGGGCGGTTGATGTTTTCGGCGACGGGGTGGTAAATCACGACGCCGGAGGCCGAGGTCAGCAGGTAGAAGCCGGTATCCCGCAGGCGGTAGCCTCCAACGGTCTCCACCAGAGCGTCCAGCGTAAAGTCGATACCGGCGGCGCCCACGATTTCCTTGCCGTCGGACGCGTACACGGGGGAGATAACGCTGACCACCTGGGCTTTTGTGAACATATCCTCGTACGGCTCGGTCATCATGGTCTGCCCCGCCTCCACAAGCGGGTTATACCAGGGCCGCCCCTTGACGACCCAGTCCTCCGGAGAGAACTCACTGCCGGAGTCCGTCAGCTGGACCAGCTGACTGGAGTCAAAGTCAACCAGCCAGAGCGCCATGATCGAGCCGCTGTCTGCCTTCTTGATATTTTGCAGCGTGCGCACAATGGGGGCAAGCCCCTGGTACTCTCTGAACTGGTCGCCGGGGCGGACATCGCCGATCAGCGCCTCGGTCTGACTGCTCATGGCCATCTGCCTGGATATCTCGTAATACCGCCCGAAATATCCCTCGATCTCCTTGGCGGCGGCCTGGGACTCGGCACTTAGCTCACCGCTGGTCAGGCGGGAGATCGAGGTCCTCACCAGACTCATGATCACGATGCCCGCCAGCACACAGACCAGTGTCACCACCGAGCCGATGGAAACCAGCAGCTTTGCCGTCAATGTTCGAAACCCTCTCGGACGCCCGCTTTTTTCTTTGTTTTTCCCACGCATAATTAGACACTC
>JBLJBF010000198.1:0-5766 GCA_047637855.1 Pseudoflavonifractor sp.
ACCCTGGCCCTGATCCTCACGGGCCTGGGTTACCTCACCGGCGTGTACGCGTAAGGAAAGCGGGCGCATCGGCGGACAGAAGAAATAACAGCGTGAAAGGAAACTGAACCCAAATGAGCAAGCTGCACTATATCTCCAAAATGAATGAGATCATGACCAAGATCGACGAGACGCAGGCCGAAAACATCAAGGCGGCGGCCGCCCTCTGCGCCGAGACCATCGCCTCGGGCAAGCTGGTCCACCTCTTCGGCTCGGGCCACTCGGTCCTCCCCATCCAGGATATGTTCCCCCGCTACGGCGGCGTGGTGGGCTTTCATCCCCTGATGGACCCCCGTCTCATGTGGAGCAACGTCATCCGCGGCGGCGGCGCCCGGGAGCTCCTCTGGATCGAGCGGCAGGAGGGCTACATCCAGAACTTCCTCCAGAGCTACAACCTCCAGGAGGGCGAGGTCATGGTGGTCTACTCCCACGGCGGCCTGAACGCCGCCCCCGTCGAGGCCGCCATGTACGCCAAGGAGCGGGGCCTGAAGGTCATCGCCGTCACCAGCGGCGAGAACTACCGCGTGGCCAAGGCCACCCACTCCTCCGGCAATAAGCTGGGCGACGTGGCCGACATCCTCATCGACAACTGCTGCCCCCTGGAGGACGCGCTGGTGGAGATCCCCGGCTACCCCCAGAAGGTGGGCGCCTCCAGCACCACCGCTGTCATGACCATCACCCAGTCGCTGGCCTCCGAGACCGCTTTGCTCCTGGAGCAGAAGGGGCACAAGATGTTCATCTTTGTCTCCCCCAACGTGACCGAGTGCCCCCCCGACTACATGCACCAGGTCTACGCCGACTATACCCGGCTTGTGCGCTCCTGCGAAAACTGATAGAATAGAATCGGGAACGAGGGAAGGCCCCCGCCCAGCCGGGCGGGGGCCTTCTTTCCAAAATGAAACAAATACGGGGTGAATCACTGCAATGGCAAATGTTATTATCACCGGCCACGGCGGATACGCGACGGCGGTCAGGCGCAGCCTGACCATGCTCACCGGCCAGACCGACGGCATGGTATTCGTGGATTTTGACGAGGGGACCGACCTGGACAGCCTCACCGCCGCCCTCAAGGCCGCGGCCGACTCCTTCGGCCCGGGGGCCGACCTTCTCGTCTGCTGCGACCTCACGGGGGGCAGCCCCTTCCGCCAGAGCGCCATGCTCTGCGTGGAGCACCCCGGCTGGGTCACTGTGGCCGGCATCAACAACTCGGCCTATACCGAGATGGTCTTTCAGATGGAGCTGACCGCCGCCGAGCTGGCCGCCAAGGCGGTGGAGACCACAAGGAGCACCGTCACCCGCTTCCCGCCGGAGGGATAGGACCGGGACTGACATAGAGATCAAGGGAGGGAGCTGTATGGACGACCGCGCATTTCTCTACCTGGCGCTGATGATCGCCCTGGCGCTTGGCCTTCTGCTGCTGCTTCGCGCCGCCCAGCGGGGTGCGCTGGAGGAGCTGGCCCGGACCTTGGCCCGGGGGGACACGGAGGGCTATCTTGCCATGCTGGACAGCCGCAGGCTGGCGCTGGTGCTGCGCCGGTCCACCTTGGCTCTTCTCCGGCTGGAGGGGCATATCCGCCTTGGGGACGCCGCGGCTGTGGCCGCCGATGAGGCGCAGCTGGGGCGGCTGCGGCTCAGGCCCGAGGAGCGGCTGGACTACAGCCGCAAGGCCATGAGCTTTCATCTCACCCGGGGCGACTACGCCGCGGGGCGGGCGCAGCTGTCCAAGCTGGAGACACTGCTGGAGCGGGAGTCGGACGAGAAGCTGCGGGACATTCTGGCCGACGCCCGGCTGCTTATCCGTGTCTACGCGGACAGGGACGTCTCCCTCATCCCCGCATTGGAGAGACAGGAGGCGGCCCAGTCGGGCGCCCAGCGGGGCGTGACCCAATACCGGCTCGCCAAGCTCTGCCATTTCGCGGGGGAAGAGGCCCGGGCCGACGGCTGGCTCAAAAAAGCCGGGGAAAATGTGGCGGGTACGGCGTGGCAGCCCATCGTGGCGGCCGCCATACGTGACCACGGCGTACTGGACGAGAGGTGACTATGACGGGAGAGAGAAGATACCGGGCCCTCCTGGTGGATGTGGACGGGACCCTGACCTGCGCCCGGCAGAAGCGGCCCAGCCCGCGTGTGGTCCGGGCGCTGGAGGACCTGCGGCGGCGGGGGGTCACGGTGGCGCTCGCCACTGGGCGCACCCTGAAGGCCTGCCGGAGCGAGGTAATGGGCGGCTTTGTGCCCGATTACTACCTCTGCATCAACGGGGCCCTGGCTGCGGCGGAGGATGGGCGGGTGCTCTTCCACCACCCTATGAGTTTGCGGCAGTTCAACACGGTGCTCACTCTGGCCGAGCGGGAGGACTGCCCTCTGGGATTTGCCTTTCAGGAGGGCTACTATATGTACGTGGGGGACGAGGTCTACCGCCCTTTCTACCGGGAGGTGAACGGGGACATGGTCACCCTCCGGGACTGCTCCGACCACACCCGGCACCTGGAGGGCTTGCCCTACGCGGCCTTCGGCATCCTCCCGCCGGACAAGCTGGAAATCTTCCGCGATCCGGCCCTGGGGCTCCACGTCACCGCCTTTGACGAGAATGTGTACGACATCTGTCAGGTGGGGCAGACGAAGGCCGTGGGCGCGGCCGCCCTTCTGGAGGGGCTGGGCCTGCGCTGGGAGGAGCTGGTGGCGGTGGGCGACGGGGAAAACGACGTGGAGCTTCTCTCCGCCGCGGGCCTGGGCGTGGCCATGGGCAACGCCTCCGACTATGTAAAGGCCCATGCCGACGCCGTCGCACCTTCAGTACTGGAGGACGGCGTCCTCCAGGTCATTGAGACGTATTTTTAAAGCCCGGTTCAGCCTGTTAAAAAACCTCCGGCCCAAGACCCGGAGGAGCGGACAGGGTGAAAGGGAACAGGTCGGGAACGGCTGTTGCGCAAGAGCAACAGCCGTTTCTTTTCTGCATTTATGGGGTTCGGCGGCATGAACGCTTCTCCCGCTCCGGAATAAGATGGGATAGCCACTTGATCGGGAGGAGTGATCCCTATGAGAAATGAACTGAATTTTTGGGTCGTCGGCGGCGATATGCGCCAGGCAAAGCTGGCCGAGCTGCTGGCGGACGACGGCCATACCGTACATACCTATGCGCTGGAGCGCACCGCGATGATGAGCGGCGTGCTGCCGGCCGAGAGCCTTGAGGGGGCAGCCCTGGCCGACTGCGTGATTCTCCCGCTGCCGGTGGAGGGGGAGGGGAGCCTGCTCAACTGTCCCCTCTCGGCCGGGAGACATCCGCTGTACGAGGTGCTCTCGGCTCTTCGGTCCGGGCAGGTGGTCTGCGCGGGCCGGGTCTCCCAGACTGCCGAGACCTTGGCCGCCGAGCGGGGCCTCATTCTCCACGACTACTTCCAGCGGGAGGAGTTTGCCATCGCCAACGCGGTGCCTACCGCCGAGGGGGCCGTGCAGATCGCCATGGAGGAGCTGCCCATCACGCTTCACGGCGCGCGGGTGCTGGTCACGGGCTACGGGCGGGTGGGAAAACTGGTGGCCGCCCGCTTTGCCGCCCTGGGGGCCAAAGTCAGCGTGGCCGCCCGCAAATTCTCCGACCTGGCCTGGGCCGAGGCCCTGGGTTACGGCGTAGAACAGACCGGCGCCCTGGTGGGCTGGCTCTGCGCGTATGACCTGGTGGTCAACACCGTCCCCGCCCGGGTCCTCTCCGAGAAGGAGCTGCGGGACCTGAAACCCGGCTGCCTCGTCATGGACCTCGCCTCAAAGCCCGGCGGGGCGGGTATGGGATTTGGATAAGGTGAAACCTACTATAATTTGTTGACGTGCCAGGTTTTCGGCTGCTGGTGGATAGGGTACGGGATATCTGACTTTTTTAGGCGGTTTGTTATGGCCGCAGCACCGAGAACCCTGCTGCCCTGTGCCTCAGGACCGCATAATGTTATAAAATATGGGTTCATTCGAGACGATTGCTTGTCTTGCTCTTTTTTCGTGGTAAGAGGCGCTTTTAAGTGCTCTTCTAAGATTTTAATAATTTCTGAGCCTGCGGCCTCTTTAGAAGTTGATAAATCAATGTCTTTGCCAGGAATGGGCACGGCTTGTCCAAGCCAAGAACATACCTCAACGGCAAAAGCAAAGGGATCATCGGCCTTAATGCGATCTTCTAGCTGCCCGTATCGTTCGTGGTAAAAGTTCAACATACATGCAGCACTTTGTTTTACGTTCGGAATTCTATTATCGTCCGGCCGATAAATTTGACATTCGTCCGAATCGGCGGTTTCAATAAGCTGACGCAGGAAATCAGTTTTTTCCCTTCCGGTTTTACTTGACTCAAGTTGGTAAAGCGAATTTAGTAGCCGATTAACTGGAGATTGCAACCGATGAATATCTTCTAATTTAAGAAGCTGTAAATAGATATTATACGAGCCCACTTTGCGATTTCTACCCGACATTTGGAGAAAGGAGTCCTTGTGGAGAGTCGTAAGAACGACATTTTTTAAGGAGTCATTAATAATATTAATGCCACAGCCCAAAACAGATGTAAAAAAGTGCCTTTGATGAGAATTTGTTTTCAGTAATTAGGGTGTTCCATTCTTTGCTGGTTTTGCGATCAGCATCTGAATAGCAGGCTTGTTCCCCCCGTTGTGCGGCACAGCGCTGCCCTCTCCTTTTTTGAGCCGACGAAAGTTAGCCACTTGTCCCCTGATGTGTCAGGAACTATTTTTTGAACAACATCGTCAAGGTCTTTAAAATACTTCATATTATAGGTGTAGTTAGGTGTAGGCGCCTGGTAAAGTAAAATGATGTGTGGTTGTGCTGATATAGGTAGGTTCATTACTCAAGCAGAGGAGGGGAACCCGCCAAGCATACTCAGCTGCACATATTAATGGCAAAACGGCATTTACAGTTGCTGTCATGTAAATGCGAATGCTTTCTCGAAAAATCATAGGGATACTCCAAAGCAAACGATCAGAGGTATCACTAAAAAGGGCATCAGAGGAGAAATAATGACATTCATCAAAAAACGGCATAGTAATAGGAAGGAAAGCTAAAATAAGGGTTCATCTGTACATCGAGGATAAGAAGATCGACACCGTGATTACCAAAGACCTGTCCCGGCTGGGGAGAGACCAGATCAATACCATGTATTACTACCAGATCTATTTTCCGCAAAAACAGGTCCGCTATATCGCGGTGAATGAGGGTATAGACACCGGCGCGAAGAATAACAACGATATGGCGCTCCCGTTTATGGCGGCGGCCAACGACTTCTATGCGGCGGACATCTCCCGAAAGGTGCGCACCGCATTGGACACGCGAAAGAATAACGGCTATTTCATCGGGTCTCAAGCCCCGTTCGGTTATCAGAAGGACCCCCAGCAAAAGGGCCGGCTGATTCCTGACCCGGAGACGGCGGGCATCGTACAGCTGGTATTCCAGACCTATCTCTCCTGCGGCGGCGTGATCGGAACGGCAAAGAGCCTGACCGAAAGGGGCGTGCCGACGCCATCGGAGTGCAAACAGACGGCCCCGACCCAGATAAGATTTGCCGGAGTGCGGTAGGGACCGTCACGGAGCAGGGATTTCAGGAATTTTTTCAAGCGGTCCGGGCGAAGCGGGAGCGCCTGGAACGGACGGGGAGAGAATTGACCGCCTACTTGGAGCAGGAGGACGCGCAAGAGCAGCTCTGGCAGCAGCTCAAGGCGATGATCCAGTTTGAGACCCTTGACCGCA
>JBLJBF010000199.1:0-2624 GCA_047637855.1 Pseudoflavonifractor sp.
TTCAGGTTGGGGGCGTAGCCGCCCTCGTCGCCCACGCCGGCGGCGGGGGTGCCGTTCTCCTTGAGGACGCTCTTCAGGGTGTGGAAGACCTCGGCGCACATACGCAGGGCCTCGCGCCAGGAGGGGGCGCCAATGGGCATGATCATGAACTCCTGGATGTCCACGTTGTTGGTGGCGTGAGCGCCGCCGTTGAGGATGTTCATCATGGGCACGGGCAGAACCTTGGCGTTGACGCCGCCGATATAGCTGTAAAGGCTGGTGCCCAGGCTCTCAGCCGCCGCCTTGGCGCAGGCAAGGCTGGCACCGAGGATGGCGTTGGCACCCAGGCGCTCCTTGTTGGCGGTGCCGTCCAGCTCGATGAGGGCCTTGTCGATGGCGGTCTGATCGAGGACGTTCATGCCGATGAGGCAGTCGGCGATCTCGGTGTTCACATTGGCCACGGCCTTGAGGACGCCCTTGCCCAGATAGCGGCTCTTGTCGCCGTCGCGGAGCTCGCAGGCCTCGTAGATGCCAGTGGAGGCGCCGGAGGGTACAGCGGCGCGGCCCACCACGCCGTCGTCCAGATAGACCTCCACCTCAACGGTGGGATTTCCGCGGGAGTCCAGAATCTCGCGGCCGACAACGTCCAAAATTTCAATGATCTGCTTCATACTATTTTATCTCCTTTCAAATGAAAACAACAGGAATACGGGCAGCCATAGGCCTGCCCTGCGGAGGAAAACACGGGGCGGTTACTTCTCAATCAGGGTATGCCCGTCCATCTCGTCGGGCTTTTTCAGGCGCACCCCACGCGGCTGGCCGCGCGGGGACCCCAACCCGGTATCTGCACGGGGCGAGTGAATCGCCCCGGCATAAAGGTTTTGGCCTTTGGGCCAAAACGCTTTCACACGCTGGCGCGTGCCCCGCCGACGGCGGGGTGATGGGCCAATCGGCCCGGCAGGGTATGCCTACTTCTCAATCAGGGTGTGCCCGTCCATCTCATCGGGCTTTTTCAGGCCCATCAGGTCGAGCATGGTGGGGGCAATGTCGGACAGCCTGCCGTCCCGGAGCTTGACATCGGCGCCCACGATACAGAAGGGCACCAGATTGGTGGTGTGGGCCGTATAGGGGCTTACGCCGTCAGGCTCCAGCATACGCTCGGCATTGCCGTGGTCGGCGGTGAGGAGGGCGACGCCGCCCATGCTGCGGGTGGCCTCCACCACGCGGCCCACACACGCGTCCACCGTCTCAACGGCGGCGACGGCGGCGGCATACACGCCGGTGTGGCCCACCATATCGCAGTTGGCAAAGTTGAGAATGATCACGTCGTAATTGCCGCTCTCGATGCGCTTGACCGCCTCGTCGGTGACCTCGTTGGCGCTCATGTCAGGCTTGAGGTCATAGGTGGTCACCTTGGGCGAGGCGATGAGGGCCCGGTCCTCCCCCCCGAAGACGGCCTCCTGGCCGCCATTGAAGAAGAAGGTCACATGGGCGTACTTCTCGGTCTCGGCGATCCGCAGCTGGGTCAGGCCCAGGCGGGAGATATACTCGCCGAAGATATTGTCCAGCTTCTGCTTCGTGTAGGCCACCGTCACATTGGGCATAGAGGCGTCGTAGGAGGTGGTGCAAACATAGGTCAGGGGGAAGAAGCCCTTCTTCCGCTCGAACCCGTCGAAATCGGGGTCCACCAGGCTGCGGGTGATCTCCCTGGCCCGGTCGGGGCGGAAGTTCATGAAGATGACGCTGTCGTCAGGGCTGATCACGGCCTCCTTGCAGCAAATCACAGGCTCCACAAACTCGTCGGTGATCCCCTTTTCGTAGGAGTTCTGCACGGCCTGGACGGGATCAGGCTCAAAGGGGGCCTCGCCCAGGACCAGCGCGTCGTATGCCCTGACCAGCCGCTCCCAGCGCTTGTCGCGGTCCATGGCGTAGAACCGGCCTGAAATCACGCCCACCCTGGCGTTGCCTAAAGCGGCGCACTTGGCGGCCAGGCGCTCCACAAAGCCCTTGCCCGACGTGGGGGGCGTATCTCGCCCGTCCAGGAAGGCGTGGACATAGACCTTGGTGAGGCCCCGCCTCTTGGCCATGTCCAGAATCGCAATAATATGGTCGATGTGGGAGTGGACGCCGCCGTCGGACAGAAGCCCCATGATGTGGAGGGCCTTGCCCTTGTTCTTGGCGCTGTCCATAGCGCGGATATACTCGGGGTTCTCAAAGAAATCCCCGTCGGAGATGGACTTGGTGATACGGGGCAGGTCCTGGAAGACCACGCGGCCCGCGCCGATATTGGTATGGCCCACCTCGCTGTTGCCCATCTGCCCCTCGGGCAGTCCCACGTCCAGCCCGGAGGCCGACAGCTTGCAGCCGGGGTTCTCGGCAAAGAGCTTGTCCAGCACGGGGGTGCGGGCGTTGGCGACGGCATTGCCCGGCCCGTCCGGGCCCAAGCCAAACCCGTCCATAATGATCAAAGTGGTCGGAGTTTTACTCATGATAGCACCTTATTCCTGATTTGCGGCATTGACGATCGTGGTAAAGTCCTGCGCCTTCAGGCTGGCCCCGCCGATAAGGCCGCCGTCCACGTCGGGCTGCGCCAGCAGCTCGGCAGCGTTCTTGGCGTTCATAGAGCCGCCGTACTGGATGGTTAC